>CAZBIU010000050.1:0-26097 GCA_964491625.1 uncultured Myxococcales bacterium | reverse complement strand
AGACGCTGGAAAAGCACGGCCCGATTCCCTGGGGAGACGCCCTCGACTACGTCACCCAGACCGCGCGTGCCCTGGCCACGGCCCAGTCGCGCGGCATGATCCATCGCGACGTCAAGCCGTCGAACCTTCTGCTCGCCGAGGTGGCCGCCGGGGTTCCCCGCGCGCAGATCAAGGTCGCGGATTTCGGGCTGGCGACGTCCGAGGACAAGACGGCGGGGCGCTTTGTGGGCACGCCCTACTACGCGGCGCCCGAGCAGATCGCCGGGGTGGCCACCGACTTTCGCAGCGACATCTACACCTTGGCGGTGACCTTCCACGAGCTTCTTACCGGGCAGGTTCCCTTCAAGGCCGACAACCTAGAAACCATGGCCGAGATGCACCGGAGCGCGCCGCGACCGTCGATTCCCGACGGGGTGGCGCCGTGGCGGCTGCGTCAGCTCATCGCCGAGATGATGGACTCGGAACCCGGCCGGCGTCCGCAGAGCTACGACGACCTGCTGGCCAGGCTCGAATCGGTGCGGCCCAAGCCGCGCGTGGCGGCCGGGCTGCTTCCTCGCGGCGTCGCGCTGGCCGTCGACCTGATGCTGTTCGCGCCGCTCGGGCAGATCGTGGCGGCGACGCTGTCGTGGACGCAGCAGGCGGCGACGCAGATTTGGCTGGTGCTGTTCGGGACCTACTACCTCGTCACGCAGAGGCTGTGGGGAAAGACGCTGGGCAAGCGGCTGCTCGGGCTTCACATCGTGGGCACCACGCGACGGGTGCGCGTGCCGGGGCTTGTGCTTCGATTTGCCGTGGAGTTCTGGGGACCGCTGGCGGCGTTGCTGATGATCCGGCTGCAACTGGGGGCGGTGACCGATCTGCTTGAGGTCAAGAATCGATTAGTCGGAACCGCGGGCGTGAGCTTGATGCCGCTTTTCGATCGCAGTATGGACGCGCTCCTGCGCACGATGCTGGTGCCCAACCTCGTGGTCGCGGTTCCGTGGCTGGCTGGGTTCTTGTTTGCCCTTGTCGACCGTGATCGGCAGACGCTGCACGACCGGGCCGCGCGCACGCGGGTCATCTACGAAGTGCGCGATCTCGGCGAACCGGGCGAGAACGAAGCGCAGCCTGGCTGATGGGCGGAGGCCTGCCCAGCGCGGGCAAGTCTGCTAAGGTGAAGGCGTGAACCCAGAACATCTGCGTGCCCTGCTCGAATCCGTCCGCGCCGGAGCAACCAGCCCCGACGATGCCATGCGCGAGCTACGCGATCTTCCGTTCCGGTCGCTGGGTTTTGCCCACGCGGACACCCACCGCCATCTGCGCACCGGATTTCCCGAGGTCATCTTCGGCACCGGCAAAACGGTCGAGCAGATCGCCACGCTCCTGGTCGAGCTTGGGCGCGACGGGGCCACCGTGATGGCCACCCGCGTGTCCGCAGATGTGGCGAAGCAGCTGGGGGCGAAGGTTCCGCAAGCCCGCTACATCGAAGCCGCGCGCATCATGGTGTGCGGGCCGACCCCCGAGCCCGTGCGCGGGCGCGGGACCATCGCGGTGCTCTCGGCGGGAACCGCCGACATTCCCGTCGCCGAGGAGGCGGCGGTCACCGCAGAGCTCGACGGCAACCGGGTGACGCGCATTTTTGACGTCGGCGTCGCCGGGCTGCACCGGCTGCTCGCACACCGGGAAGCCGTCGAGAAGTCCGAGGTCCTGGTGGCGGTGGCGGGCATGGACGGCGTCCTGCCGACGGTGGTGGCGGGTCTGTTCTCGCGGCCCGTGATCGCCGTGCCGACCAGCATCGGCTACGGCGCTTCGATGGGCGGCATTTCGGCGCTTCTGACCATGCTCAATTCTTGCGCGACCGGTGTCGCGGTGGTGAACATCGACAACGGTTTCGGGGCGGGAAGAATGGCATCGCTGCTCAACCGGGTGCGCGAGTGATAGGCAAGAAGACCGAGAAGGGGCTGCATCTGCACTTCGATCCTAGCTCGGGGGTCGCGGGCGACATGACCGTCGCTGCGCTGGTGGACGCGGGCGTGCCGGAGAAGGTGGTGAGGGATGCGGTGAAGGCGATGGCGGTCGAGGGGTTGAAGGTCGGTTTCGAGAGGCGAAAGCGGGGGGCGCTGGTGGGCCTTGGATTCACGGTCAATTGGCCGGGGAAGGAGAAGGCCGGCCACGGGCACGACGACGGGCACGACCACGGGCACGGGCACGACCACGACCACGGCCACGGCCGCGGCCACGGCCACGGCCACGGGCACGGCCACGGCCAGGACTCCCCTTCGGAGACTTCGGGACCTGCCCACCCGTCCCACACCCCGCTCGCTGCGCTCGCGCCCTCGCACGGGCACGACCATGCTCACCGCAGCTACGCCGATATTCGCAGGTTGCTACGGCGGGCTGCTCTTGCGGCAAAGGCCAAGGAGCTGGCCAGCGACATCTTCGAGCGCATTGCGGTGGTCGAGGGCGCGCTCCACGGCGTCGAGGTCGACAAGGTCGCCTTCCATGAGGTCGGGGCCTGGGATTCCATCGCCGACATCGTGGGTGCTGCCGCCGCCATCGCTTGGCTTGAGCCGGCCGCGGTCACCTCTAGTCCGCCCGCTCTCGGCAGCGGGGTGATTCACACGGCCCACGGGATGATGCCGGTACCTGCGCCGGCGACGGCGGCGATTCTGCGCGGGCTGCCGGTCACCAGCGACGGCCCGGGCGAGCTGACCACGCCCACCGGCGCCGCGATCTTGGCCGTGGTGGTGCAATCCTTTGGGGCCCCACCACCCATGCACCTAAGGGCGCAGGGCTTCGGCGCCGGCACGCGCGAGCTCGCGGATCGGCCGAACGTGCTGCGCGTCCTGCTCGGTGAGGCGCTGGGGCAGGCTCTGCCGGCGTCCGTGCCCGAGGTGTTGGGTGTCTTCGCCAATATCGACGACATGAATCCCCAGCTTGCCGAGCCCTTGATGGCAGCGCTGTTCGCCGCGGGCGCGCTTGATGTCTGGTTCGCGCCGATCTTTATGAAGAAAGGAAGGCCGGCGTTGGAAGTCTCGGCGTTGTGTCCGCTGTCGGCTCTGCCTGCGGTCGAGGCGGCGTTCTTCGAGCATTCGCCCACTCTGGGATTGCGGCGACAGCGATTCGATCGAACCGTGCTTGAAAGGGCCATCTCGCGCGTGGCGACGACCTTCGGCGAAGTGCGGGTGAAGGTAGCCGCCCGCGATGGCAGGATCCTCGGTGCGACGCCCGAATTCGACGACTGCCGCCGGCTTGCCGAGCGGGCGAAGGTTCCGGTGCGAAGGGTGCTGGCCGAGGCGAGCGCGGGCGCATTCGTGCTCACTTCCAATCGAAAGAAGGGTTGATGCCAGCTCGCCGGCCCGATTCGTCGCAGACCGAAGCGGCCAAGGCCATGGGCACAGGAATTGATATTGCGAGCGGCCTGCTTCAGATGATGGCCGAGGCCGACGTCCTTATTGCGGTGACTGATCTCGACGGGTGCTTGCAGGTGTGGAACCGTGCTTTGGGCGTCCTGACCGGCTGCAAAGCAGAGGACGGTATCGGAAGGGTGCTCGCCGATTGGCTGGCCGAACGCGGGACGCGCGATCTCGCCGACATCATGCGCGAGGTTGCGACCCAAGGCGAGGCTCTCCGCTGCGAGGTGCGCCTGCCAGGCACCGGCGACAGCATCGCGGCGGCAGCCTTCTACGTGATGCGGATGCGCGGGGCAGATGGCCAGCCCGCGGCGGTGATGGCAGTCGGGCACGATCTGACTGTGCTGCGCGGGCTGCAGCAGCAGGTATTGCACGCCGAGAAGTTGGCCACCGTGGGTCAGATCGCGGCAGGTGTGGCCCACGAGATCAACAACCCGCTGACCTCGGTCCAGATGTGCGTCGAGGCCGTGCTGCGCAAGGGAGCCCTGGCGGTCGAGGGGCGGGTGGCGAATCTTTTCGAGCCCCACGACGTCGAGCGCCTGCGGAAGATTCAGGAAGGGGCCGAGCGCATTCGCAAGTTTACCCGCGAGCTCACCACCTATGCGCGCCCGCCGGGCCGCGAGGTGGAGTCTGTCGATCTCTCCGAGGTGGTCGAGCACGCGTTGTCGTTTTGCGAGCCGGTGCTGGTCTCCGCCAAGGCCGAGATCTTGCGCGAGCTGGCGGCCAACTTGCCCCGCATCCAGGCGGTGCGCGACCACATCATGCAGGTGGTGACCAACCTGGTGAGCAACGCCGCCCAGTCGCTGCGCGAGGAAGGCGGAACCGTGACTGTGCGAACCTACCGGGCAAGCCCAACCGCGCTGGGGCTGGCGGTGTCGGACAACGGCGAGGGGATCAGCGAGCAGGATCAGACGCGGGTCTTCGAGCCGTTCTTCACCACCAAGCCGGCGGGGCGCGGAACCGGCCTTGGGCTGACGGTGGTCAAGAACATCGTCCTGGCACACGGCGGGCAAGTGAGATTCCAGCCCAACCCGGGTGGCGGGACCATCTTTGTGGTCTCGCTGCCACTGCCGCCGGAAACGATTGGATCCGCGAATCCCTAGCAGTAGAAGCAACAGCGATGAAAGCAGAGCAGCTGACCGAGATTCTGGAAACCGCCGCGACCCAACTGGGCGTCAAGGTTCGCTACGAGGCGTTGGCCGCATCCGGACCGACCGGGGGTGGGGGACTTTGCAAGGTGAAGGGCGATTGGTGCGTGATTATCGACAAGAAGACTGCGCCGTCCGAACGTGCATCGATCCTCACCGACGCGCTGGCCACCATGGACACCGATGCCATCTTCCTGCCGCCCAAGGTGCGCGAGATGCTTGCGCAGCGGCGGACGGTCTTGGGCAAGCCCCAGTAGCCTCTATTCGTCGCTCAAGGCGCGGACCTTGGCGGCCAGCAGGGGATCGTCCGCAAGCCGTGCCCGCAAGGTCGCGCCGATTTCTTCCTTGGCCGCCGGTGCGGCGTGGATGCCGAGCTGCTGCGCGATGATGCGGTCGATGACCTTGTCGATGGCAGCTTGGGGCGTGAGGCGTCCGGCCTTGAGATCAGCGCCGATGTCGGAGACCGGCCTTGCGGAGCCCACTGCAGCGGGCCTGGCGGTCGGCGCGGCCAGTTGGGACTTGGCGCTGGCTTTCTCCAACTTCGCAGCGAAACCCTTGCCTTTGCTCCTGGCGACACTCGTCGTCTTGCCCGCTGTTCCAGATGGCGCGAGCGATGCTGGGCGAGAAATCTTCATGGGCGAGCCCGAAGCCTAGCACACGCAGCAGCTAGATCGATGCCCCGACGCCGACATGGTAGCTGATTGGCCGCGAGGTGGCGGCCGTGTGACGTGGCCCTGTACGCGAGGTTGACTGCCATTTTCGACTCCCGAGGTCTTATCGGAAAGCCAGCCCATAAGTTGCGTGACCCCCTCGGATAACGCCGGACGTCCTTTATGTAGGCAACAGCTACAGAAAAGGACATTTCCGCGGTAAGGTGTGCCTATGAAGAAAGCCCACATTGAAACGACTGCAGGTGAAATCGTTCTGGAGCTGTTCGAAGACGACGCGCCGGGCACGGTGGCCAACTTCGTCGGGCTGGCCACCGGCACCAAGGAATGGACCGACCCCAAAAGCGGCGCCAAGGTGAAGCGACCTTACTACGATGGTTTGGCGTTTCACCGCGTCATCGACGACTTCATGGTCCAGGGCGGCTGCCCACTCGGCAACGGCACTGGCGGTCCCGGATTCACCATCAAGGACGAGCTTAAGGGAAAGCGCCAGCAGCACCTGCGCGGGTCGCTTTCGATGGCCAAGACTGCGGCCCCTGATTCCGGCGGTTCGCAGTTCTTCATTTGTCACAGCCCTCAACCGCACCTCGATCGCAAACACACGGTGTTCGGCCAAGTCGTCACCGGTATCGAGGTCGTGGACAAGATCCGCAAAGGCGACAAAATGACGCGCGTCTGGATCGAGGACTAAACCCGCTGCGGCTGCTTGACTTGGAAGGCTGTCGTGGCCGATAACGAAAATGCCAGCGCCGTCAACTGGACGCTGGGCATGGAAGCTGCTTGAACAAATCCATCCCCTTCGGCAAGTACTACCTCCTCGAACGTATCAATGTTGGGGGCATGGCCGAGGTCTTCAAGGCAAAGACCGTCGGGGTCGAAGGGTTCGAGCGCATTGTGGCGCTCAAGCGCATTTTGCCCAGCATCGCCGAGGACGAAGAATTCATCACGATGTTCATCGACGAGGCGAAGATCGCGGTGCAGCTGCAGCACGCGAACATCGCCCAGATCTTCGACCTCGGCAAGGTCGACGATGCCTACTTCATCGCGCTTGAGTACGTGAACGGCCGCGACCTGCGCGGCATCTTCGACGATGTTCGCAAGATCGGGCAGCGCATGCCGATGTCCCAAGTCTGCTACCTCGTGATGCAGCTTTGCGAAGGTCTCGACTACGCTCACAACAAGCGCGATGCCCAGGGGCGCGACCTTAACCTGGTTCACCGCGACGTTTCGCCCCAGAACGTTCTTGTGGGCTATGAGGGCGAGGTCAAGCTGATCGACTTCGGCATCGCCAAGGCGGCCGGCAAGGCGTCCAAGACCCAGGCCGGTATTCTCAAGGGCAAGTTCGGGTACATGTCGCCCGAACAGGTGCGCGGGCTTCCCATCGACCGGCGCAGCGACATCTTCGCTCTCGGTATCGTTCTTTACGAGATGCTGACCGGCGAGCGGCTATTCATCGGCGAGAGCGATTTTTCCACCCTCGAAAAGGTGCGCAACGTCGAGATTATTCCGCCCTCCTCGTTCAACGGCGAGATCCCGGAAAAGCTCGAACGCATCGTGCTCAAGGCGCTGGAAAAGAACGTCGAGGATCGCTACCAGAACGCCATCGACCTGCACGATGATCTGCAGTTGTTCATGCATTCGGTGGGGCAGTTCGCCTCGCGCAAGGACCTGTCGGCTTGGATGAAGCGCACCTTCGCCAGCGAGGCGACCGGCCCGAGCGCCGAATCGATGGAATTCGAGGAGGTCGAGGAGATCGAGGCGATCCCCGACGACAACGGCGATGACACCGCCGATTTGTCGGGCCCCACGACCGCGCCCTCCAAGCGCGGGCAGGCAGCCAAGGCCGAGGGCGACGAGGACTTCGGCTGGGACGAAGAAGAGCGAGAGACCCAGATCTTCGACAAGGATCCCGCCCAGCTCGACAGGGAGGCGAAACAGGCCAGCTTCCTCACCGAGGGCGGCGACAAGACGGTCGCCATGCCACCGTCGGAAGAGTTGCTGGCCGAGATGGGCCAGGCCTTCGATACGCAGATCCCCACGCGCCCGACCGGCCATGGCGCTCTGGCAGGCGAACAGCCCGGTTACCCACACAGCCCGCGCCAGACCCAGATGGGGCTCGGCGATGTAGACCCCGAAGCTACGCCACTGCCTCCCGGCTCGTTCCCAGCCTTGGTGCCCCAGGGCGCAGGCAGGCGTCCCACCACGGGGTCGCTTCCGGTGGCGGGCGAGGGCGCGCGATCGCTCTTCGACCTGCCCAAGCCGACGTTTCGCCAGACCCTGATCGGAGGCCCGCAGGCGCCCGGCTTGCCGGCCTCGGCGCTGCCGGTGGTTCATCCGATGGGCAGCCCGGCCTATCCCACCTATCAGCCGGTCCCCAACCCGGCCGGGATGTTACCGACCCCCAACTTCCAGCCGTCGGCGTTCCCCGGCGCTCCGGTGCTGCTGCAGCCGTCGCAGTTTCCGCCGACGGTCGACATTTACTCGCAGCAGGCGATGGCAATCCGGCAATCCTCGCGGCTGAAATACTACCTCGCGTTCATGGCCTTTATGATCTTGGGCGGCGGCGGTGCCTACATGTTCATGACCCGCCCGGGAAAGCTTCAGGTCGAGGTCAAGCCTACCGATGCGCAGCTATCCGTCGACGGGGTCGTGATCACCAGCCAGCCGCCGTACCTGCTCGAAAAACGGCCGGGCGTGTACCGACTTACGGTGGCGCGCTCGGGGTACGTGCCCCGCGACCAGAGTGTACAGATCGCGGCAGGGCAGGCAGGTCACATGGACATCGATCTGGAACCGTCGCCCGACACCGGGTTCGATCTTACCAGTCAGCCTTCGGGCGGCTTGGTCTGGCTCGATGGTCAGCCACTCACGGTGGACGAGCACGGCAAGCAGGCGACCACCAATTTCCACGCCTCTCGCATCGCCCCCGGCATCCACGTCATCGAGATCCGTGGCAATGCCCAATACCAGGACTGGCGGCAGGAGTTCCTGCAAGAGCCCGGTCGGACCGTCCGCTTGCACGCCGATTTGATTGCGGCGCTCGGGGCTGGGAGGCCGGCATCCAGGTCGTCGGCTGCGGTGCCGTCGACGCTGCCTCCCTCGCAGGCGGCGCCGGGTCCGCTGCTCGGTACAGAGAGGACGGCGGAAAAGCCCGAGCGGCACGGCCATCGCGGAAGGTCGTCTTCTTCCAGCAGCGGTGGCGAGGATGTCTTTGAAAACATGAAGGTGAGCCCGTCTGGTAAGAAGCCCAAGGCACGGGCCTCGGCCAGTGACGAGGACATCTTTGAAAGCCAGGGCAGGTCCGACAGCGACGGTACGTGCAAGGCGACCATCAGCTCGAAACCATGGGCCGAGGTCAGCATCGACGGCAAGCCGACCGGCAAGATCACGCCGCTCGTCGACTACTCGATACCGTGTGGCAAGCACCGCATCACCTTCAAGAACGCTGACCTCATGATTGAGCGCAACGAGAGCATCACGCTTAAGGCGGGCCAGCCTTTCAAGAAGATCTTCTCGCTGGTCGAGACCGACCTATAGTATCAACGGCCGCGCGGCACGGGCAACGCGAGCGATCGGTCTTTCTTACATGGAATCCACACCCAGCAACGACAGCATGCAAGGGCTCACGGAAGCGTGGCAGGAGTACTACCGGAAGTCCGCTTTCAGCGCCCCGGCCCACCCCGCCGCGAGGGATTTTCTCGAACGCGACGTGCGCGAGACGCTCTTGCGCTGGATTCCGCCCGACGCCTCGGTGCTGGACATCGGCTGCGGCACCGGCGATCTGCTTGCGGCGCTGCCCAACAAGGTCCGTGTCGGCCTCGCGCCCGCCCCCGAGGTGGCGGAGGAAGCGCGCCGACGCCATCCCGAGCTGACCATCGAGGCCGGCGGCCTCCGCGGTTTGCCCGCCGAGCGCAAGTTCGACGCCGTGATCTGCAACCGCTGGTGCCACAGCGTGAACGACATCCGCGCGTTGCTGGTCGACATGCGCGAGCGCCTCAGCACGGGCGGTCGACTCTATCTCATCGCCTACAATGTTCTGTGGGAGCTGCCCACCCGGCTCGCGGAGATCGCAGGCTTCAAGCTGCCCGCGCCGACGTCGAACTGGCTGTCCGACAGCGACTTTGAAAATCTCTTCCAGATCGCGGGTCTCGAAAGCGTGCGTTTCGACGACCGCCTGCTCCTGCCGGCCGAGGTTCCTGGGCTCGGGCCGCTCATCAACCGATACTTGGGCAAGCTGCCGGGCTGCCAGCGGCTGTCCATGTACCGCATCTATGCCCTGCGCAAGCGCGAGGTGCTGCCCCTACCGCGCAAGGTGCGGGTCAGCGTGATCGTTCCCACGCGCAACGAGGCGGGCAACGTCCAGGCCGCGATCGATCGCACTCCCGTGTTGGGCGCCGGCACGGAGCTGATCTTCGTCGAGGGCGGATCCACCGACGGGACGTGGGAAGCCATCGAGAAGGCGCTGGCCGTCTACCGCGGCCCACTTGAGCTTCGTGCCTACCGCCAGCAAGGCAAGGGCAAGGGCGACGCGGTTCGCCTGGGATTCTCGAAGGCGACCGGCGATGTCCTGATGATTCTCGACGCCGACTTGACGGTCCCGCCGGAGGAGCTGCCGGTCTTCTACGACGTCATCGCGCGCGGGCTTGGCGACTACGTGCAGGGGACGCGTCTCGTGTACCCGATGGATCCCGGGGCGATGCGCTTCTTCAACAAGCTCGGCAACATCGCCTTTTCGCAGCTCTTCACCTACCTTCTGCAACAGCGGATCAAGGATACCCTGTGCGGAACCAAGGTGCTGTGGCGGCGCGACTACGAACGCATCGCCGCGGGCCGCAGCCTGTTCGGCGATTTCGATCCGTTCGGCGATTTCGATCTCATCTTCGGCGCCGCCAAGCTTAATCTAAAGATCGTCGAGGTTCCGGTTCGCTACCGCGAGCGCGTGTACGGCGAGACCAACATTTCGCGCTGGAAGCACGGCTGGCTTCTGCTGAAGATGTCGGCGGTGGCGGCGCGCAAGCTACGCTATGTGTGATCCCGCGGACGCGCTTCCCGAGGCAGTTCGCGAGCGGACGCTGGCGCGCTTCGAGGAGCACCGGCGGGCATGGCAATCGAACCGGGCTCTGCGCGCCGCGTACCGCGACTGGTACGGCCTGATTCGAGCGAACCTGCCGGCGCCCGAGCTTGGGCCGTGGATCGAAATTGGCTCCGGCCCTGGCTTTGCCAAAGAATTCATTCCGGAGCTGATACTGACGGACGTCGTGCAGGCGTCATGGCACGAGCGGCAGGTCTCGGCGGAAGCTCTGCCGTTCGCTGACGGCAGCGTCGGCGCCTTGGTGCTGTTCGATGTCTTACACCATGTGGGCGCCACCGCGACGTTTTTCGCCGAGGCCCAGCGCGTGCTGAGCCCGGGCGGGCGCCTCGTTCTCGTCGAACCCTACATCAGTCTGGTTTCTCACTTCGTGTACGGCCGCTTCCACGAGGAGCCCGTGATCATGGGGGTCGATCCCTTGCAGCCGGCGTCGTTGGCCGAAGCAAAGGATCCCTTCGCCTCCAATCAGGCCGTTCCGACCCTGCTGTTTGCCCGGCAGGGTGGGCGCGCGTTCGCACAGGCTTTTCCCGGTCTGGCGGTGACCCGACTGCGCCGATTCGCGGGCCTCGCCTACCCGGCGACCGGCGGCTTCAATCGCAAAGCCTTGGTGCCGTTCGGTCTGTGGCGGGCTCTTCATGCCATGGAAGGACTGCTGCCCGAAGCCGTGTTTCGCTGGCTCGGTTTCCGGATGCTGGTGGTGATCGAGAAGCGGTAGCGTCCGAGGCTCCTCACCCATGCTGCTTGCGCACGTGATAGCAGCCAGTTGGCCCCCGGTTTCGGGGGTGCGGTGATGACCGCGCTGGGCATGAGCGCGGAGGATCGGACCGCGGAAGAGCGCGCGCTGCCGCCGAGGTGGCTGGGGCTGCTCTTCGCGTTGGCGCTTGCCATACGCCTTGCGTACGTGCTCGCGATGGCGCACGACCCGTACTTCACCAACCCGGTGATCGACGCGGCCGTGTACGACCAGATCGGCTGGTCGATCGCCCGCGGGCACGGACATCCCGACGATGTGTTCTGGCAGCCGCCTGGATATCCCTACTTCCTCGGCGGCGTATGGTGGCTTTTCGGCGATTCCTACCTTGCGCCTAGGCTGCCGCAAGCTCTGCTTGGCGCGTTCAACGTCAGCCTCGTCGCGTGGATCGCGGCGTGCTGGTTCGCTCGCCGGGTCGGGCTTGCAAGCGGCATCGTGGCCGCTGCTACGGGATGCTGATCTACTTCTACGCCAAGCTGCTTGCACCAACGCTGGCGTTGTGTCCGGTCCTGGCGGCAGTTGGGTTGGCTCGACTGGCCCAACAGCCCGGCACGCGCTTGCTGAGGGCGGCGTCCGGCTGCCTCGGTGGATTGGCTGGATTGGTGGTGGCCACGTCCTTGGTGATTCCCTTGATCATCGCAGGATTTGCCCGACGGCGGGCAGGATGGGTTCTATGTGCAGCGGCCTTGGCAGTGGCGCCTGCGCGCCTTGCGCAACTATGTGCGTGGTCACGAGCTCGTTGTTGTGAGCGGCAACGGCGGCATCGATTTTTGGATTGGCAACAATCCGAGCTACGACAAGACCGTGGGAATCCGTCCGGATATCGAATGGCAGCGTCTGGTTGAAGAGCCCAGTAAAGCCGGCGAGCACGGCAAGGCCGCGGGTTCGCGCTATTTCGTGCGCAAGACCCTTCGATGGGCGGTGGATGAGCCTTGGGCATTCGCGCGGTTGCAGGCCCACAAGCTGCGGCTGCTGGTGTCTGGAAGCGAGATCTACGGCCAAGCAGCGGTGGTTTGCGCTCGCCGGCACCTTTATGCTGTTCTTGCCTGCGAACGTGGGCCAGGGCTGCATGGATCGCTAGATTAATCCGGACGCCGAATACAGCCTCGCGATGCGCCTCGGCCAGCGCGGCCACATCCAAGAGGCGCAATCACTATTCGAGTCGGCGGTTGCAGGGCGGCCGAGGTACCTCGAGGCGTGGCTCAATCTCGCGGTCTGCTACGATTCAACCGGACGGCCGAACGATGCCGAGGCAGCCATCCGCCGAGCCCTGAGCTTGGATCTGGACGGGACGGCTGCGCTCCTCGGACCCTTTCTCGATGAAGGCAAGCCCGAGGTCGCAGCGCGATTGCGGGAGCACCTGCATTCGATCGGAGCGTCGAATCGTCGGTCTGTGCTGGCGCCCGCAAATGGGGAGCCATAGGGACAGCCTCCGCCGCAATCTGCTAACCCGGCGCATTCCCAATTGAGTGTTGGCTGTTGGCAAGTGTGGTCGTCGTTGGTTATCGTGGTCGCTATTGGTTATTGTGGTCGCTAGTGATAATGAACCTCGTGGTGCGCGCTTACCCTCGAATGTGAAGACGCCTACGACCCTGTGTCCGTGTGCTGTTCCCAGCAGTCGACGGGCACCCGTTGGGAGGAATCGATAATGTCCAGAACCAAGTGGAACGTGTTGGCCCTCGGAGTCCTTGTTGTCGGTATTGCTGGTTGCGGTGGCGGGAGCAGCGGGCCCGACGTCGCTGGAGATCTCTGCAAGAAAGCCGACTCCTGCGGTGGCCTTTCGGGGACGACCGTCGCCGGGTGCAAGGACATGACCAACAATCTGCTCGGGTCGAAGACCGGTTCTGCGCGATCCGAGGCCGAGAACGCACTCAAGGCATGCCTCGGCGTTGCGGACTGCACCGACTTCAACACCTGTTTCGAGGGTGCGCTGTCGGGCGGCTCCGGGTCTGGCGGATCTGGCGGCGGCACCGCAGTGGGTGCCAGCGGTGGGAGCGCGGTGGGGGGCACCGGCGGTGGTCAGGCGGGCGGTGGCGGCGACAACCCACAGGGTGGCAACGGTGGCAGCTCGGTCGCTGGCAGCGGCGGGAACCCGACGGGCGGCAGCGGCGGCGGCCTGGTAGGCGGCGGTGGCGATTACCCGCGGGGTGGTGGCTCGGTCGCTGGCAGTGGCGGCAGTGGAATCGCGGGCAGCGGCGGCAGCCCGGCCGCCGGCACCAGTGGCAGCACGTCGGGCGGCGGTGGCACGTCAGGCGGCGGCGGCGTTAACTCGTCGGGCGGCAACGGCGGGGGCGCCGTCGGCGGCAGCGCAGGCAGCCCAAGCGGCGGTTCGGCTGCGGGCGGAAGCGCAACCGGAGGAGCGACGACCGGCAGTAGCTCTGCCGAGCCCGAGCTGATGACTTCTGCCCAGAGCGCCTATTGGACAAGGGGGCAAGTCGCCAAAGTGACGAGTGGTACAGCCGACTTGAGCGTCGACAAGAACACAACATACCAGCGATGGGACGGGTTTGGCGGAACCTTCAACGAGATGGGATGGGATGCCCTCTCGGTGCTCAGCGCCGCTGACGTGGCGAGCGCCATGAAGTATCTCTTCGACCCGACCGACGGTGCCAATTTTGTCTATGGCCGTGTCCCCATGGGAGCCAGCGACTACTCGAACAATTGGTACACGCTGGACGATCTCCCCAGCGGTACGGCAAGCGACTATGCGATGGACAAGTTCTCCATCGATCGCGACAGTCAAAAACTGATCCCCTTCATCAAGGAAGCGCTGAAGGTCAGGTCTGACCTCCATCTCTGGACCAGCCCGTGGGTCATCCCATCCTGGATGATGGACAGCAGCTCGAACGTGAAGACCGACGCGCAGACGCAAGGAGCCCTTGCCCTTTACATGGCGAGGTTCGTGGAAGAGTACGGCAAGGTGGGCATCAAGATTGAGACGATTCACCCCCAAAACGAGCCTAACTACGGCAGGGTCCATTGGACGCAATCGCTCCTGATCGGCTTCATGAAGACCTACCTGGGGCCCACGCTCTCGCAACGAAGCCTGGCCGTCCAGATCTGGTGCGGTACCATGTCGAAGGATCCGGACGATACCAACATCGCCTTAGCGACCGCGAAGGACGCAGACGCCATGAAGGTCGTCAAGGGCTTCGGTCTGCAGTGGAACCCGCTTGCGGCCGTGCCCACCTTGGCGGCCACGGGAATGCCCGTCATGCAGACCGAGCACCGGTGTGGCAACTACAGCTTCGATGGCCCCTATTGGGACAAGAGTCGGTATAGCTCAAGCAAACCGCAGAACGATCATCTCTACGGCGAGGAAAGCTGGCAGCTCATTCGGGATTGGACTGTCGCAGGGGTGAATTCGTACAGCGCTTGGAACATGGTGCTCGACGACGTGGGCATGAGCCTGGACAACTGGCCCCAGAACGCACTCTTGGTGGTGAACAAATCCGCCAAGACGCTGACCAGGACCGCTGCCTACTACACCTTTCGGCATTTCTCCTACTACATAGCCCCGGGGGCGACGCGGATCGGGGTGAGCGGGAGCGGCGATGCTTTCAAGGGCGTGAGCGATAAATCCTACAACACCCTGAACGCGCTGGCGTTCAAGAACCCTGACGGCACCATCGTCATACAGGCCTACAACAAAGCCACCTCGTCGAAGACAACCATCGTCGGCGTGGGCACCGCACTGTCGCAGACGCTGTACCAGTTCGATGTCCCTGCCCACGGCTGGGCCACCCTCCGCGTCGCACCGTAACGTGGTTCGGGACCGCCGCTAGTCTTTCACCCACGCCGTACACTGGTACAGCGCGGCTGAAATGGGGGCGAAAGGCGGGAAGGCCTTGCGGCGAACCGGACGCAGCACGCGGCCGAGGGCCTTGTGAATCGTAGCTGGCGCGGTGACGTGGTGGTCTTCGATGCCACCGAAGCCGATCAAGCGAAACAGGTTGGCCATCAGCCGATTGACCATGGGGTAGCCGGCGACCAGGATTCCGCCCTTGACCAGGGTACGCGCAAGCGCGGCGGCCGCGCGGTCTGCATCGGCGATGTGCTCCAGCACGGATAGGCAAACCACGGCGTCGAAGCCTTCGCCGGCAAGGCTCTTCTCGTCGAGCAGATCGGCCCGGATGAATCGGGCCTGGCAAGACGGCGCCACCAAGCGATCGAGGCCCTCGGCCAACACGAGGTCGCTGCCACAATATTCGGGAAACTGCACCGACAGCGTGGGAATCAAGATGCCGCTGCCGACGCCGACTTCGAGAATTCGGCAGCCGTTTCTTGGCAGCATGTCGAGGGCCATCTGCAGGCGCAGGCGGTATAGCCAGCCCACCAGCGGACGGTAGTAGAAGGGCAGGGGATCGTGCTCGTCGTTGGGCTTGAGGGTGCCTGGCTTGGGGAGGAGAAACTTCATGGGCTATGCGGGCTATCCGTGTTCGGTTCGGGCGGCGAGAGGATCGCCTTGGGGGTGATTCGCTGGCCCACAATGACCGAAAACGCTTCGGGTGCATAGGGGTAGCGCGCGGCGATCATACGCTCGTAAATCCTGAAGCCTTCTTCAAGCTCGGTCGACGCGCGTTGGGCATGCAGCTCGACCAGCTTGTTGCGGATCTGCGTGCGAGCCTCGGGATTGGTCGCGACGGCGTAGGCCTGCTCCAGGTTTCGAATCGCGAGATCGTCGGCGCCTTCCTTGGTCAGCATGCGTGCGACCAGGTTCGGGATGAAATAGGGCACGCCCTCGTAGAGGGAGGCTTCCTTCAGGCTGTCCACGCCCTTCTGGCGCCAGCCCGGCACGCGCGGGTCGTCCTCTCCCGCGTCCTGCGGCAGCTCGAACAGGTAGTTGAAACCGATCTGAAACGGAAACTCCCAATCAAACGGAAAGGCCTTGTGCCCGCGGGCAAGCACCTCGATGGCGGCCAGCACCATGTCAGGCGAGATCTTCTGGCCGTTGTAGATGAGCATCGCCGCCCCGGCTAGGTACAGCCGCTCGAACTTCGGGTCGAGATCCATGGCGGTGTTGAGGTAGTTCGCCAGCCACTTGGTCGGCACCCGCGCGTGCAACTGGGTACCAAAGTAGATGTTGGCGCGGGCGTGGATCAGATCCGCGAAGAGCTCTGCGTGGCCGAGGCTTGCGACCTTGAGCGACGAGGACGGCGGCAGGTAGTAGGTGTCGGCCTCGGGCGGCCAGGTGGCGCGCAGACGACTTGCCCGGTGAAGGCAGACGGCAGCGATGCTAATGGCGGCGCACGACACGACAATGACCGTGACGAGCGGGCGAATCTTCGGCGTAGGTCCCGAGGCGTGCGTGGTCATCCCCAAACCTACGGCTCCGGAAGTGGCGTGCGATCCGCCGCGTCGACGCTGGTGTCGATGCCGGTGATGCCGAGCTTGGAAAGCCGGTAGCGCATGGACCGAAAGGAAACCCGCAGAAGGCGGGCAGCCTCGGTGCGATTGCCGGCGGTCTTTTCCAGCGCCTTGATGAGGATGGTTCGTTCGTAGTCTTCCAGGTGGCGTTCCAGATCCAGCCCCTCGTCGGCGATGTTGGCAACCGCGTTCACTGACGGCGCCGCGCCCTGCAGGCCGATCAGATTCGGGAAGGCGTCGATGCCAAGCCAGTCGGTGGTGGCAAGCGTGACCGCGCGTTCGATCATGTTTTCCAGCTCGCGTACGTTGCCCGGGAAGTGGTAGATCATCAGCGCCGACATGACTTCCGGCGCGGCCCCCACGACGTTGCGGCCGTGCTCGGCCGAGAACTTGCGAATGAAGTGGTCGACCAGAAGCGGCAGATCCTCGCGCCGCTCGCGCAGCGGCGGCAGGCGCACCTGAATCACGTTCAGGCGGTAGTAGAGGTCCTGGCGGAAAGTGCCCTTTTCCACCTCGGTCTCAAGGTCGCGGTTGGTGGCGGCCACGATGCGCACGTCCACCTCACGCTCGCTGACGCCGCCCACGGGCTTGACCTTGCGCTCTTGCAACACCCGCAGAAGCTTCACCTGCATGGATACCGGTATCTCGGCCACCTCGTCGAGCAGCAGGGTGCCATTGTGCGCCGCCTCGAAGAGGCCCTGCTTGTCGGCGCTTGCGCCGGTGAAGGCGCCCTTCAAGTGGCCGAACAGCTCCGACTCCAGCAGGCTCTCGGGGATCGCGCCGCAGTTC
The DNA here is from genome assembly GCA_964491625.1 of uncultured Myxococcales bacterium. Classification (GTDB taxonomy): domain Bacteria; phylum Myxococcota_A; class Polyangia; order Fen-1088; family Fen-1088; genus Fen-1118. Next base: position 8,893 of record CAZBIU010000050.1, on the reverse strand, counting down.
ACCCCGACGAACGAGTTGTCCACGCGCGGCGACAGCTCGTGCAGGGCGCGCGCCGCCAGCTCCTTGCCAGTCCCCGATTCGCCGATCAGCAGCACGCTGGTTCGAGTCGACGCCACCTTGCGCAGAATGTCGAACACGCGCTGCATGGGCGGCGACTTGCCGAGTAGGCGCTCGAGCTTGTAGCGCCCTTTGATCTCGTCGCGCAGAGCCACGTTCTCGCGCGACAGGCGCCGCTTTTCGATGGCGCGGGCCACGACCAATCCGACTTCGTCGATTTTGAACGGCTTGGTCAGGTAGTCGTGCGCGCCGGCCTTCATCGCGGCGATGGCGGTCTCTGTGGTGGAAAACGCGGTTACCACGATGACCTCGGTGTCGGGATGCAGATGCTTCGCTTCGGCAAGGATGGTCAGCCCGTCTACATCTGGCATGCGCAAATCGGTGATGACGATGTCGAAGCTGCGCGCCTTGAGCGCGGCGATCGCTTCCTTACCGCCCGCTGCGGCTTCGATGCGGTAGCCCTCGCGGCGCAGATAGATTCCCAGGAACTCGCGCATCGAGCGCTCGTCGTCGACGATGAGAATGTCCCCGGTTTGGGTGGTCATTGCGTCCGTTTACGAGCGATAAGTATCTGGAAACCTCCGAAATTACGCAAGATGGGCATGTCGCAAACGACGCGCTCGGCCTTTTCCATCACGCCGGCGAGCACCGGCACACGGAACACCTTGGAGGTCGGGGTCAGCACTCGCACGCCGCGCATTCCTATGTATTCGAGACTCTTCGGCAGATAGTCGCGCGCGGTCGGCAAGCTGTCGTAACGGGTGAAGACGTCGCGGTCGGTGGTGCCGTCGGCGATGGGGGCCGCCCCGCCGAGCACCTTGGCCAGATAGCGCAGCGAGGTCGGATTGTAGAACTCCAGCAACAGGTGACCGCCCGAGCGGGTGACGCGCGCCAGCTCAGCGATGGCTTCGCGGATGGGCGGCACGTGCGCCAGGACCTTCATGCTGTACACCAGATCCACGGCATTGTCGGGCAAGGGCAGCGCGACCAGGGAGCCCTGCACGATGCGCAGCCCGCGCTCGCGCGCACGCACCAGCATCCCGTGCGAAAGGTCGATCCCGATGGCAGAGCGCCCGACACGCGCCGCCTCGGCCAAGAGCAGCCCGGTTCCGCAGCCCGCCTCCAGGATGTCGCGGCCGGTGCCGTAGCGGCGCACCAGATCCAGCTCGAGGTCGTCAATCAGCCGGTGGTAGCCGCGATGGCGCTCGTCTTCGTACGTGTTTGAGAACTTGTCGTAGTAACTCTGCGTCGAGCGAAGCTCTTCCATGGACGCGTCGATTATGCGGTCACCCGGGAAAAGACGCGAGGGATTCGTGCCAGGATCCTCAGAATAGATCGGACCAGCGGCAGAGCTCGATGTGCCGGTCGGTGAGCACCGCGCGGACCCGGCCGGAGGTCAGCGCAAAGGCCTCGCTGTTGCGAGCCACGCCTTCGAGGCCGGCGTCGAGATCCGGATGACAGATGATCTCGTGGCTACCGGAGCCCAGGCGGCCAAGAATTTCCAGGATTCGGATCTCATCCAGGCGCCCGCTCTCGAAGAAGCCCCAGCTTTGCGGGCCGTGCCGGCGCGCGCCCAGCTCGCGGCGGCCGAACCAGGCTGCGGCGGCCAGGGCGGCGGTCTCGAAGCTCCGGCGCACGTCGGAGGTCCAGGCCAGGGTAGGCTTTTCCACCGACATGCGCAGACCGGGAATCCCGTGGCGACGCGCGACCTTCTCCTGCGCCTGGGCGACCACGGGCAGAAAGCCGAGACCGGCCCTGCTGCACAGGTGATCGATGGTGATGCCGAGGTCGCGCAGCCGGGCCACCTGGGCGTCGAGCTCGCGTTCGACTTCGTCGGCTTTCATCGCGGCCTTGGCCCAGTTGAGGACCACGTCACGCGCACGGGCGGGAAATCTTCCGTCGGGGCCGAGCAAGGACGGCACGGTGGCGGGCGAAGAGACGGGGGCGCCGCCTGCCAGGGACAGGAGGACGCCCACGCCGAGCTTTGGGACCGACGCCAGGGATTGCTTCACACCGATTGGATCGGCCGCATTGCCCAGCACCGAGGTGCTGGTGACGATGCCATGCTGGTGGGTCGCGATCACGGCGCGGTCGCGCTCTGCGGACGCACCAAGCCCGTCGGCATTGACGACCAATCGAAGAGAGCCAGAGGAGGGCACGCGCCGTGCTTAGCACGGCTGGCCGCCCCGGCAACTTTCCGTTGCCGGCGTTGCTAGAACGGCCAGCTCGATGGCGGCAGCAGGCGGTCCACTTGAATCTGGCGCAATGTCCACGGATCGACGGTGGCCGCCGACGCGGTCCTCAAGTCCAGTTGCTCGAAATAGGACCGCTCGACGTACCAGCGGGTGCCATCGCCGTCGGGAAACCAGACCGCGACGCAGATGAACCCGACCAGGGTCCACACCACGATACCGACGGCGGCGCCCGGGGCTCGCCGATGTCCCACCGCCAGCACCAGCGCAGCGAGCACCAGCGCGAACGGGACGGCAATGGCCAACCAACGCGACACAAAGTGAAACAGGTTCGGCGCGACCAGGCCCTTGGCCAGCAAGGGCACGGCGAACGAGGCCCAGGGAAACGCGTAGCCTGGCGAGACGAACGGAAACACCAGCGAGGTCAGCGCGATCGCCGCAACCGATGCACCGAGCAGCACCGAATCAACAGAACGCGGGCGACCGAGCAGCATGAGGTAGGCCAAGAACGGAATGGCCGCCACGAGGTACCGGGCGCCCACCGACCAGCCGCCATTCCAGTTGGCGAAGCCGGCGTACACCAGCAACAAACCGAGAGGAGGCAGCACCAGTGCCCAAAAGGCGGGCCGTTCGAGACGGCGCCATGCTGCGGGGATCGCTAGCAGCCCCAGCAGCAACACGGGCGAGAAGAGCAAGAGGCCTTTGCCGGGATCGAGAAGCAGGCGCAAGGCGATCCAGGGCGAAGGGAAGCGCATGCCGAACATGAATGAGCTGTGCAGTTGGCGGAACTGAGCGGTTCGCTCAAAGCCCAGGGACAAAGCGAACACGCTGCCGAATGCCGCGTGATTGTAGATGGCCAGGGCGGACAAGAACGGCAGGGCGCCGGCGGCTATTCGCATTCCACCCACAACACCACGTCGGGGCAGGGCGCAGATGGCCATGATCGCGGCCGGCACGGCGGCGGGGTATTCAGAAATGGCCGCCACGGCCAGCAGCGCCCCGGCAGTCACCTCATGCACGGATTGTCTCGACCGGCCGCTGCCAAAGAGCAAGAGCCAGGCGCCGAACAGTCCGGCCGCGGTGATCGCGTGCGAAAAGAGCAGCAGGCCGTAGGCAAACAGCGGCGTGCCGAACAACATGGCGCCGAGGCAGAAGGCAATCCGATCCGGGTCAACCTCGATGCTGCTCCCGTGACGGGCGAAAAACAGGCACAGCAGCAGCACCGGCAGGGTGGCGATCCACAGGCGCATGAGGGTGACGGTCTGGCGCAGGTTGTTCGCGGCTGGCGGGCCTACCAAGGTTCGAGCCAGCGCGTAGGCCGGCACTGCCATGAACGAGCCACCGGGCGCCTTATCGGAATAGATGCGTCCATTGACCGTGGCCAGATCGGCGATCCGATCCCCGAGCAGCGCAATCTCGGGACCGACCTCGAGCGAGCCGCGTTCGACCATGGCGGCCGTCAGCGCCCATCGGCTGAATTCGTTGGCCGACGGCAGGTGTGGGAAGATCGGAATCACGAAGAGCGCGATCAAGGCGTAAAGCCCGATGATCCAGTGTGCGCGCCGCCGTGGAAGTGCCACCCATGCGATGGTAGCACGACCCCGACGCTCGCCCGGTCAAGAATCCGGGACTGCCAGGCAGGGCAGCATCTGACGTTCTTCGGTTATGCGAAGATCCGATTCTGATCTTCGCGCAGCTTTGCGGCCGCCGTGGAGGGGAAGTGGAACACCGGCGCAAACAGCCGGTGGGCCAGGGTCAGAAGTTGCCTCAGGCGATAGGCGTCGTGATGTGCCTCGCCCTTGCGCTCGCAGGCGTGCCAGCTTTCCTGGTCGGCAATACGAAGCTCGACCGGCAGGGTGTGTTGTTGGGTCTCGATCCGAAGCGTGTCGCGAGCGGCGTAGGCGCGGGTTCCGGGAATCAGGATTTCGTCGGTTCTAAGATCGCGATGGACCGGCAAGTTGTAGTTGATCTTGCACTGGAACTTGCGGTGGCCTAGCGACGAGTCGGGGTTTTCCTTGGGCTCGACCCCCAGCGCGCCGAAGAACTGGCGCGCCGCCATCCGTAGTCGCGCCTTCGCCCAACGCTGGGGGCTGCCCTCGCTGCGCATCAGGTTGACGGTCAGCCGCCGTACCGCTTCCAGCATGTCGTCGGGGCTGTCGAACAGGGTCTGCGTGATCGAGTGTGAGACCACATTCTCTTGCAGGATCACGCCGCGTTTTTGCAGGGCGTGGAACAAGGTCAAGGTATCGTCGCGGCTCTTGAGCAGGAAGGTGATGGCCAGGATGTCGCGGATGTCGTAGGCCTCGCCCTCGCGGTTCTTGCCGAGCTTGGTGAACATGCTCTCGGGGCTCTTGAGGCGGGCCTTGACCTCGACGATATCCACGTCGACCCCGTCGCCGCTGCCAAACACGTAGCAACCCTTGCCGGTATCGAAGGTCATCGATTCGTGCAGCTTGTGGAAGAAGCTTGAGACCTTCACGAACCCTCGCCGTGCGGGCTCGTCGGCGGGCAGGATGGGCGGGCGGTGCCAGTCGAAGTCGAAAAGGTCGTCCAGGCTGCGACCTTGCTTTTCCAGGAACAGACCTAGCTCGGCGTAGTCGTGAATGTCCTGGCTGTCCTCTTCGATAGATTTGATCAGGTGCGCGGTCTTCAGCATCGTGCATGCCATGCGCTGCCATTCGGGCGGTATGTGCAGGTCCTCGCCGCGATAGCCGTGAAAAAGGTCTGGATAGCGGCGCGACGACGCCAGCAGGAACAGGTGGCGCGGATCTTCGTCGATCAGGCGACGCAGCTTCTTGTCGGCCAGCAGCCCGCGCAGCGACGCCACCGTCGCCAGACAATTGCGGTACACCGTGCGATTGCCCGAGCCCAGACCTGCGAGCATCAACAGTTGGCGCTCGATGAACGGCAGCAGCCAATCCCCGAGGTAGCGCCCGGCCTCGTGGATGTAGCCCTGGGCCCTGGCCTTCTCACGACCGCGCAGCTTGTCCCCGCCCACGGTGTCGAAGCCGCGGTTGCCAAGCATGCGGGTCGCCTGCTTGAGCGCCACGGCGTAGCTCGACGCCGGCAAGAAAAGATACGGCGTCATCTCGGTTCGATCGAGGATCGACCCGAAGATCTCGTGGTACAGCTCGTGTTGTGTGGCGTTGCTCTTCAAGACCGCGGTGGCGCGTATTTCCCACGCGACGGGAATTTCTGCAAGGCGGGCTGCGCGCTACGGCGGGGCGCCATCCGCGAGCCAACGGTCGAGCACCAGCTTGCCGTTCGGCCCCACACCGTCGCCCCAAAGTGCCGCTGGCGGCATTTTCCCGGAATCGACGGTTCTGATGATGTCTGAGGCTTCGAAAAAAGCGCCGCGAGGCCCGCCGACGACATCGTTATACACGTCCAAACGAAATCGCGAGGGCGCGCCACGGTTGGGAGGATCTCCGTGACAAAGCAAGCAGTGATCCGCTAGCACCTGCTTCACGTCGGGATCGAAAGTCGGATGCTCGGGAGCTTGCGCGATATCCGCCTTCCCGAAATTGCAACTCCCCGGCACTGCAAATAGCGCAAACAGAAGGGCGCCCCGGCCGCTTCGTCGCAACCTTGCTAGAAGATCCATGCTGCTCCCGCGATGGTCAGGCAGCCTAAAGTGGCATAGCCAATCGCCAGGTGGGTCTTCGCATCCGTCTGAAGGCCATCAGGATTGCCTGCGTCGGCCTTGCGGGCCGTGTAGAAACCCAAAGCGACCTGGGCCACCATGCCCACGGTCGCTGCTGCCGCGGCGATCCTGTGAACCAGCGACGAATCGAACCGCAGTGGCTTCTTGTATGGCGTGGGGGCGAGCAGCGCGTAGGTTCCGGCAATCGCGAATGATAACCCTGTCGAATAGCCCAGCAATCGATGCGGCCAGAGGTAGTTTCCAGTGCGGCCGCCTCCACTTCCGTAGACATCATTGTAATTGAGTTGGCCTATGATCGCAGTGGTCGCCATCAGCGCCCACGTGGCGATTCCCCAGATCTGGTGCTTTCGCAGTCGAAGGCGTCGGAGGTTCGCGCTGTCCGCAAGGCGCTGGACATCATCGGGCGACGCAGTCGGTTTTTTGTCGTCGGTGAACAGGTCGAAGTTTAGTGCCGGACTCTGTGGATTCTGCGCGGCAGGTGTCGGCGGGACGGCCCCGGTTTCAGGTAGGACAACCGCGTCCGCCCCCGGCTTGGGAGCATTCGCTTGCTCCTCTGCGAAGGCCGGCCGCGCAAGAGCGGCGCCGGCGAGCACGAGGGCAATGCCTACACGAAACGTTTGCGGGAACATCGGCCCGTAAGATGCGGGGCCGAGATGTACGATGCAAAGAAAAAGCAGTATCGCTATACCGAATTGGCTCCGTGCCGCCGAAACCAGTGGCAGAATCTGCAGTGGCTCCTCGCACCAGATACGAAGTGGGCGATGGTCGTGGTAAGAAGTGCCGAACGTGCTTGGGCTCATAATTCTCCGACGATCGTCAGCTGCGCTTGCAGGCCTGGCTTGCCTTGCGCCTTTGCTGGCCTACGGGCAGGCCGAGGAGGCCCCGCCCGAGTCGGCAGCGGAGCATACGTCGTCCGCAGTGGCAGAGTCGCCTGTCCCAACGCCGCCCGCGCAAGCGGCCGGCCCGGGGCAACCGGCGCCGCGGACGACCGAACAACGGCGGGGAATCTTGCTCATGCCCTACCTTGGCTTCAGCATACCCGTTGGCAATGGTTTGACTGGACAGTATTCCAGTCCGCGGTTCGGTGGCCTCCTCGGTTGGCAGGTTGGCGAGCGGGTCTCGGTAAATGGGGAGTGCGACGTGGATTACGGGGATGGATTTCTGGATCCCCGGGGGCACTTCATCGATCTGACCATCAGTCCGCTCGTCAGCTTTGGGAAGGGCCAGCTCCGTCTCGGTCCGAAGATCGGTTGGTTCACGGGCAAGGAATCGAAGGATGCCATGTCGCAGACCACGGATGGCCTTCTGTTCGGCTTCAACCTTGGCCTCTTCGTGCCGTACCGAGGTGTCATGATTGGAGGGCTGTTCACCGGCAGCTTCCGCATCTTCACTTCCGCCGATCCGTTTGCCGGCGCCCGCCACACCCTCGGTCTCGTGGGCGGCGTGCTGCTGTAGCCTCCAGCGCATTTTGCATTTCGACCGCGCCGCCGCTCGAATCTTTTGGCAGAGTAGACGAGGCAACCCATGCGGCGCTGGCGCTACGGACTTCTGGTCGTCCTCGGGCTTGCTCTGCTCGCGGCGGGGCGGCTGTGGCCGCGCCACCAGGCAGCTCTGCAGGAGGGGGCGTGGAACGACGCCCCGCCGCAAACGCATATCGGCGACGCCGCCACAGAAGGGCCGCAAGAGACGTCGCGCCTGTTTGTGCTGGCCATCAACGGCGGCGGCTCGCCCGCGCAGAACTTCAAGTCCCACCTTCTGCACCTGCAAGGGATAGTCGATCTTCTGCACAGCACAGGGGTGCCGGCCGACCACATCACCGTGCTTTCGGGCGACGGTTCAGATCCGACGCCGGACCTGATCGAACGAATGGCGGACCTGGGCCCCGAAGACTGGCGCCTCTACGGCACCGACATAGAAGACTACTTTTCCCACTTGGCGCTCTTGGGCAACTCCGCGGTCACGGGCGCCAACCTGTATCCGGCCACGCGAGGGGCGCTGTCGATTTGGGTGATGACCGTCGGGCAGCAGTTGCGCGCAGGCGATACCTTGCTTCTCTACGTCACCGACCACGGCACCCTGGGGACGGACCCCGACGGCAACCGCATCGTGCTTTGGGGACCGGACGCGACGCTCTCGGTGCGCGAGCTGCGCGAGATTCTCGAAACCCTCGACCCCGGCGTGCGCATCGTCGCCCTCATGTCCCAGTGCTTTTCCGGGGGCTTTTCCAAGTTGGCCAGCTTGGGCGGCTCGGGCGAGCCCACCGGCAGGTTCTGCGGCTTCTTCTCGACCACGTCGCAACAGAAGGCCTACGGCTGCTATCCCGAAACCCGCGACAATCCCAGGGCCGGCCATTCATTCGCCTTCTTGCAGGCGCTGCCTGCGGCGGCGGGAAGTCTTTCGGTCGCGCACGAGCTGGCGCAAGAATTCGACGACACGCCCGATGTTCCCGTGCGCACCTCGGATCTCTATCTGGAGGAAGCCTTGGTTGAGGCCGCCGGCAAGCACAAGCTCCGCTTGGCAACCTTCGTCGATGACCTTCTGCAGTCGGTCTGGGCCAACACGCCGGCGCTCAATCTGCAGGCACAGCGGTTGGACCGACTGAGCGACCGCTTTGGATTGCCGGTGATTCGCAGTCGGGCCGAGCTGGCCAGGGTGGCTGCGGCTATCCAAGAGGCACTGGCCGAGCTGGGGCCGCTCGCGGCGGCGCTGGGCAAGGGCTTGGCCGAAACCAACCAAGACCAGCTTCGCCGCTTCCTGGAAATCCGTCCGGACTTGAAGCCCGCCCTCGAGCCCGCGTCCCTCAAGGCCATGGACCTCGAGCGGCGCGTGCGGTTCGGGAAGTCGTTCCTCTACGACCTGGCCACCTTCTCGGGCGGGAGGGCGCCGCCGGTGAAGTTGGACCGGGACGCGATCACGCGCATGACCTTCCGCATGCGAGTTCGCATGGCAGCGATTGCGCGCATGCAGACCGTGCTCGATG
>CAZBIU010000049.1:0-26882 GCA_964491625.1 uncultured Myxococcales bacterium | reverse complement strand
AGGTGTGTATAGCTTGGACAACAGAAGGCCCGAGGCCAATCCCGCCGAGCTTCCCAACACGAGCCCACCCGCGATGGCGTGCGAGGAGGTGTGTGAGACTTGGCCGGAGGGATCGACGATGCCGGCGAGCAGGACACCCTGGACGGCGCCGAGCCCGGCTCCGGTGACGCCCCAAAGCGACGCCGATTCGCCCAACCCCTGCTCGAGTTGCAGTCGTCGTTCGACCAGCAGCGCGCCTGCCATGCCGAGGCTGCTGCCCGCGAGCGCGCCGATGCGGCTGGATTGCGAGTAGCCCTCGGGCCACAGAAGTCCGATGCCCATGCCGATGCCGAGGCCAAGCACGGAACCGGTGGACGCCACCACCACGTCTTCGCCGCGCGCCGAAAGCCAGTGTGAAAGTCCCGCCGCCGCGAAGGCGCCCGCGGGGGCTCCCAGCAAGAGGCCGCCCCGGTTGTCGCGCGACCATCCACCCCAGTCAGCGCTGGCCAGACTGGGCGCGATGGCGCCGAGCAAGCCGCCGTAGCTGGCCCCCAGCGCCGTCGCGCCGAGATCCGGTATTCGCAGCTCGGCGTAGTGGGAGAACGCCGCGCCGGCAGCGAATCCGATCGCCGAACCGGCCAGGGTGCCCGCCAGCTCGCCGCTGCCGGTGGCATCGCTGGTCAGCTTGGCCACACCGATTCCGCCCGAGGCCGCGAGCGCAGAGCTGGTCATGGCAACGGCATAGTCGCTCGGGTTGGGCGAGAAGCTTCCCGACGCGAGCAGCCCCGCGATGCTGCTGGCCGTGCCGAGCGCGAGCACGCCACCTTGCAGGCGGCCGGTCGAGTGATCGTTCGATGCCGCCATGGCCAACCCCCAGGTGCCAGCGCCGTACGCCGCTCCGATGCCGCCCATGAGCGGCGCTTGCGGGCCGAGCCGCAAGTATGGATAGGCCGCGAAGGCTCCGATGCCGAGGCCCAGCCCGCCCAGGCTGGCCCACATCGGCCGTCGCGTGGTCTGGTCGGGATCGACCATCATGTACGAGCCCAAGCCGAGCAGGTTGCCCGCGAAAAGGCCCGCGGTGGCCGACCAGGTCCGGCTGGGCGCAACGTCCACCAAGGGCGAAAGCGCGAGCGCGCCCAGGTAGCCGATGCCTGCGCCGGCAAGAGCGCCGCCCGCAAGGCGATCCTTGCGTGTGGTCGAGTTACCGTCGAGCCCGTAGGCCAACAAGCCCCCCGACCAAGCGCCGGCTACGCTGGCGGCGGCTGCCAGGTTCACATCTTGCTTCGACAAGTGAATGTAGCGACTCAATACCGCCGAGGCGACCATGGCCGGCGCGGTTCCGTAGCCGACAAGCGGCGACACGCGAAGGGGCTCGCCGGGCTGGGCCAAGAGGCGCCCGCCCGCGCCCGCCAGGCCGGCGCCCAGCACCAGAGTGTCGGCGAGGAGGATCTGCGACCCGGTCCAGTCCCACTTGCGCGCGCCGAGCACGCCCATGCCCATGCCGATGGATTCTCCGCCGACCAGAAGTCCCCATTTGAGCTTCAGGTTGTCCGAGCCGGAGCCCGACCATGCCATCAGCCCGGCCAGGGTTCCCCAGGCCGTGCTATTGGTGAACCACAACGCTTGCGTGGGCGACGGGCGCAGCCCGAAGTGCGTGATGCCCCACGCGGTGCCTCCGCCAATCACGGCGCCCGCCGAGCCAACCAGCAGAACCACGGGGGTATTGCTCTGCTGCGCGAGCAGCGAGAGACCGCCGCCCCAAACGCCGCCGGCGACCAACGAGGTCGCCAGGGTCAAGAAGGTGCCGTCGCGCGGCTGTTTCGGTGGCGGCGGCTCCGCAGGCTCTTCTTCGTCAGCCACTTCGGCAGCCCTGGTTTGCGCGCCCTGGCCGGTGGCAACTTCTCGGCCCGTGGCGAAGGGCGATTCCTTCCCCGCCATGCCCGCCGCTGGTGGGTTGATGAGCGAATAGCTTGGCGCTGGAACCAAGCGCGGCGTTTCTGCGACTGGCGCGGCGGTTGAGGTTCCTTCTTCTGCCCCGCGAAGTTGCGCCAAGGCCTCACGCGCTTCTTCGGCTGGTCCGCCCTGCGTGCGCGCGAGCTGCTCGAGCTGAGGAAGGCCGGCAGGTCCTAAAGCACCGAGCGCACGCACCGCCTCGACCTGAACCTCGCTCTCCGGGCTGGAGCCCGCTGCGGCTGCCAGGGCGCCCGCCGCGCCCGCGACCCTGCACGCGGCCAGCCCCTCCGCTGCCTGCGCGCGCGTCGCGGCGGCGGCCGGCGGGAACAGATTCATAAGCATGCCGGCCACGCTTTGGGCGTCGCAGTTCTGCGGCGCCGCCGGTTCCAGGCCAAGCACGAGCACGGGCGTGCCCTTGTCAGCATGCAGGGAAAGGCTGAGATCGCGACGCGGCAGCCGCCAGATGGCTTTGAGCGTGAGCCGCCCTTGGCCGAGCAGGACCAGCTTCTGCTCGTCGTCTATCCCCTTGGGGGTCTCGGCGGCGGGAACCGTGGGCGGCCCCAGCATGGATTCGATCTCCGTCAAGCGTTGCCGGAAAGCGTCCCTGCACTGGGTGAAGTCATGCTGGGCTAGCCGCGAAACCTCGTAGATCCTCGACACGCGACGGTTTTCGATCCAATAGGTGGTGCTTTCGGGAGCCGGATGCTTCCCTGCCACCAGAGTGCCGTTGCAGGTGAGGGCCTTCGGGGGCGTGCCGAATTCCTGGCAGGCGAGGGCCGCCTTCGCGATGCTGTCCAGAACCGGCAGCGGCGCTCCGAGGTCGAGGCCGAAGAGGTCGGCGGGTGTAGGTTGCCCCGCCAGGGCCGGCCGCGACCCGCCAGCGCCAACCACCGCCACAAGCAAGCAAACCAACAGGTTTGGGACGAGAGAACCACGCATACTCCGCGGAACTGCAAGGGGAAGGCCAGCCGAAAAGACTGCGCGGCGCCTGCGACATCTGCGAGGATCGCGTTTGCCGCTGTTGATTTTTCGACAGTGCTTCTGACGCCTTCCGAATAGCCGGCCGCACCGGGTGCTACGGGCAGGCCCCGAGGTGAGCGTAGGGCCGATCTGGGTACTGCCCAGTGCTGTTCAGCGCCCCCACGTGGAACGTCTGGCCGTCGCAGCCGCAGTAGTCGGACGCGAAATTTCCGATGAAAAGAGGACAAGTTCCGTTGCCCGTGCAGTGCCCCTGCGGCTCCGTGCATCCCCGGTCGAAGATGCAGATCACGGCGGCGCCAAAGGACGACGCGCAGTCGGCGTTGCTTTGGCAAGGCGTCGTGTCCCGGTCTGCGTGACCGCCATCAACTGAGATGGTGCACGCAGCAGCTTGGCAGGTGGGGACTCCAGCGGTCGAGCACAAGCAGCAGTTGCAGCCATCGCTGAAGACGGCCCCCGCAGACACCTTGCGGCCGTCACTTAGATCGCAGGTCTGTTGAGGTGCGCCTTTCCCACACGCGGTCACGCCCGCGCTCGCAGCCAGAGTCATCACGCAAACAAAGAGATTCTTGCTCATGGAGGTTGCCCGTCGAACCACGCACCGATTGTGTCAACACACCTTGTAACCGGCAAGGCGGCGTGTCTCCCATCCTCGCTTTTCACCGGCCGCCTCGAACCGGGTCACAGAGGCCGCCAGTCAGTCCGGCAACAGGATCGTAGTCTATTGTCGCCCGTCCCAGGCCGTGCGCGAGCAGTCGCCCCAACCGCTAACCGTATTTCGTTGACACGCAAGTCGCGTGCCAATACAGTGCTCCCATCGAGAAGTGACCACCTTCGTCCGGAAGGATGAAATGCAGCCGGATGACGTAGCGTGAAAGATAATTCGGTGATCGTCATTGGGGCGGGCGTCGGGGGTTTGTCGGCAGGATGCTATGCGCAGATGAACGGCTTCTCCACCCGCATTTTCGAGATGCATACGCGACCGGGTGGACTGTGCACTTCGTGGCACCGAGATGGTTACAACATCAACGGATGCGTCCACTCGCTGGTCGGTTGCGGAAAAAGCTCCGATTTTCATCAGATTTGGAACGAGCTGGGAGTCTTGCAGGGGCGGGAGTTTGAAACCTATGAAGACTATATTTGTTTCGAAGGGACAGACGGCAGGTCCATCACCCTGCATTCTGACATCGACAAATTGGAACAACACTTCCTGGCTGCTGCGCCAGAAGATAGCGCATTGATTGTAGAATTCATCAAATCGGTGCGCCGCTGTCTTGGATTCAATCCGCCAATCCTCAAGGCTCCTGAGCTGTACGGCCCGATCGAAGGGCTGCGGGTCCTGTTCAAGCTGGTCCCGCACCTAGGAACGTTTCGGAAGTGGTTTGCAGTATCCATGAGGGACTATTCCACTCGATTCAAGAGCCCTCTGTTGCGCGAGTTGTTCATGGATTTGTGGTTTCCGGACACTCCTCTTTACTTCTTCATGATGTCCCTCGCCATGCTTCACCAAAAGATCTCCGGTTATCCATTGGGGGGATCGTTCGAATTGGCCCAATCAATTGAGCGTCGTTACGTTGATCTGGGAGGGCAATGTCACTACAACTCAAGGGTAGCCAAGATACTGGTTGAAGCCAACCGCGCTGTGGGGATCAAATTAGAGAACGGAGCCGAACATCGCGCAAATTGTGTAGTCTCCGCCGCCGATGGGCACACGACGATCTTCAAGATGCTGGAAGGCAGATTCCTGAATAGGAAGATACGCGGACGCTATGAGGAAAATCCAATCTTTCCACCCTTGATCTACATCTCCCTCGGCCTCAAGAAGACTTTCGACCTGGGTCTGGGAAGCTCTACGGGTGTAAGCTTTCCGGTAGAAGACCCGCCCGTCATTGCCGGTGAGAGAATGACCCGGCTGGGATTTCGTATTCACAATTTCGATTCCAGCGCGGCGCCTTTCGGCAAGACACTGGTGAAGATACTGCTTCCGTCGAACATGGCCTATTGGGAGCCTTTGGGACGAGATGAGCGGCGTTATCGAGCCGAGAAGGAACACATCGTTGACCAGGTGGTCGCTAGGATGGACAAGCGCTTTCCTGGCATTGCTGACCTGATTGAAATGCGCGACATGGCCACGCCGCTTACGTATGTCCGCTATACGGGGAATTGGCAGGGATCACACCAGGGATGGATGATCACCCCGAAGACCGGACTGATCCGGATCAAGAACCGGTTGCCGCATCTCAAGAACTTCTTCATGGCCGGACAATGGGCTTTTGCCGGGGGAGGAGTCCCTTCGGCGGCCCTCTCGGCCCGACACGTGGTCCAGCTTCTTTGCAAGCAAGCTGGAAGGCCCTTTGTCGCAACGGTTCCCTGACCGCGCTGGCGGTATTTCCTTCTTCCCAGCCTAGCATCGCCGGTGGAGAATCGGCACAAGGTGCTGCACGTACGGGCCTTTGCGCCCAAGGCCCCCAAACGAGCCCCGGGAATCGGTATCCGAACCCGGGTCGTGGCATCAAACAGGCACAACCCAACAGGAGCCCCCCAATGGCAAGCATCATCAACTCGCAGATTCCCGAATTCAGCGTGCAGGCATTCCACGATGGCAAGTTCAAGACGGTCAGCAATGCTGACCTGAAGGGCAAATGGTCGGTCTTCTTCTTCTACCCGGCCGACTTCACCTTCGTTTGTCCGACCGAGCTCGGCGACATGGCCGACAAGTACGACAAGCTGAAGAGCCTTGGCGTCGAGGTCTACTCGGTCAGCACCGACACCCATTTCGTTCACAAGGCTTGGCACGACGCCTCGGACACCATCAAGAAGATCAAGTTCCCCATGCTCGCAGATCCGAACGGCGCGCTTAGCCGGGCATTCGGCGTCTACATCGACGCCGAGGGACTCGCCTACCGCGGCAGCTTCGTGGTCAACCCCGAGGGCAAGATCAAGATCGCCGAGTACCACGACAACGGCATCGGCCGCAACGCGGACGAGCTTTTGCGCAAAATCCAGGCTGCGCAGTTCGTGGCGACCCACGACGGCGAGGTCTGCCCCGCCAAGTGGACCCCCGGCGCCGCGACGCTGAAGCCCGGCCTCGACTTGGTCGGCAAGATCTAACCAGCCACCGCTGAGACCACCCCTTTTGCTCGCCGACCCGGACAAGACCAGCCCGGGTCGGCGGTCGCCTTTCCCGCCCCACCTCCCCCCACGGAGCCGCCATGCTCGACCAAAGTATCAAGGACCAACTGAAGGATTACTTCGCCAAGTTATCGTCGGCCGTCACCCTGGCTCTCTTCAGAAGTGACCACGCCAAGCAAAGCGAATTGCGCGAGCTGCTTGCCGACGTCGCGTCGTGCGGCGACCGGGTTCAGGTTGCGGACGTGGACGACAAGGTGGACGGCGTCCAATTCGACCTCCTGCGCGAAGGGCGCCCCACCGGGATTCGCTTTCGTGGCGTTCCGGGAGGGCACGAGTTCACCTCGCTGATTGTGGCGATTCTGAACAGCGACGGGAAAGGCAAGCTGCCCGACCAAGGCATTCAACGCCGGGTCAAGGCCTTGAAGGGGCCGGTGCGGCTTCGGACCTACGTTTCGCTAACCTGCACCAACTGCCCGGACGTGGTGCAGGCGCTCAACCAGATGGCGCTGATTCACCCGGATTTCCAGCACACCATGATCGACGGTGAGTTGGCCGAGGCGGACATCGAAGCGCTCGGCATCCAGGGCGTTCCCGCGGTGGTGAAGGGCGATGCGATCGTTCACGTGGGGCGCGCCAACTTCGCCGAGCTGCTCGAAACCCTCGAAGGCGTGCTCGGACGCGAGCCGTCCGGCGACAGCGCCGAGCCGCCCAAGGATTTCGACGTGGTCGTGCTGGGCGGCGGGCCGGCCGGCAGCTCGGCGGCCATCTACAGCGCGCGCAAGGGTCTTAAGACCGCCCTGGTGGCGCAGCGTTTGGGCGGCCAGGTGCAAGAAACCGTTGGCATCGAAAATCTGATCTCCGTCCCTTACACCGAGGGACGCCGCCTGGCCGCCGACCTGGAAAAGCACCTGCGCACCTACGCCATCGACTTACTCGACAATCGCAAGGTCGAGCAGATTGTCGACGGTGGCAAGCAGAAGGAAGTGCGCTTGCAAGGCGGCGAGGTCCTGCGCACGGGGGCCTTGATCGTAGCCACGGGGGCCAAGTGGCGCGAGCTTGGCATTCCCGGCGAAAAGGACTACCTGGGCCGCGGCGTGGCTTTCTGCCCGCACTGCGACGGTCCGTTCTACAAAGGCAAGCGTGTGGCCGTGATCGGCGGCGGCAATTCCGGGGTCGAGGCTGGCATCGACCTGGCGGGCATCTGCGCCCACGTGACGCTGGTTGAATTCTCAGAACAGCTCAAGGCCGACGAGGTCCTGGTCCGCAACCTGCGCAGACTGTCCAACGTCACGGTCATCACCAATGCACGGACCACCGAAGTGGTTGGCAACGGCCAAGCTGTCACGGCCCTCCGCTACCAGGACCGCACCACCGAGAAGATCCACGAAGTGGCGCTGGACGGCGTCTTCGTGCAGATCGGTCTGGTGCCGAACAGCGCGCTCGCCAAGGACTTGGTCACCGTCAACCGGATGGGCGAAATCGTCATCGACGAACGCTGCCGCACCAGCCGCCCGGGCATCTACGCGGCCGGCGACGTCAGCAGCGTGCCGTTCAAGCAAATCGTGATTGCCATGGGCGAAGGCGCAAAGGCCGCGCTGACCGCGTTCGAGGATCGCATCCGGGCGGCGTAGCGTCCTACGGTTTCGCCGGGCTCACGCAGAGATTGGCTTGCTCGAGCACTGGCACGTGCTCCCCAGGGTCGAGCGTGAGTAGTCCAGTGGCTGCCACCGGCACAGCGCCCCATCGGGACGAGTCGGCGGGCCTGACCAGTGAGACTGGAAGCGAGCTGCCGGCCACATCGGTAATCGCCCAGTAGGACCTGCAGTTCGGGGCCGGATCGCGGGCCGAGCGGCCAGCCAGGACATGAGTGCACTCGCCGACAACGCGCCCGAGGTTACCCGTGATGGTGACGATCCTGCCGAAGGAGCCTGCATCAAGCACCTCGCCCTTCACCCCCGGGCCGCACACCGGTAGGTCCGACGGGAAGTTCGTCAGGTCCTTCACATTCGAGGGCGCGCGTGGATCGAGAGCCGATGCTGCGGGATCGGCCAACCTCACCCCCGAGGGACTGCTCTCGGGCTGCTGGTTCCCCGCAGATCGTCCGTACCACCAGTCGAGCGAAGCGACCTGGTCGACGGAGGAAACCGGGATGGATGTCACGCTGGCCATATAGACCGCTCCGGTCGGAAAGCCGATCCCGCAGGCGGTCAGGTCGGACCAGCGGAGGCTGGTCTTGCGAGTGAAGAGGGAGATCTTGGGGACCAGGTTGAAGGCTCTGTTGGGAACCAAGTCAATGGCGTAGACCGAATTCTTCCGGGGCTTCCACTCGAAGCGTGAGTCGCTGGTAATCGCGGTGAATTGTCTGTCCGGGGGCGAGGTGAACTTCGTCGTTGCTGGGACGGTCGGCTTGGGAACGTCGTTGGCAGCCTGCCCACATGGCACGGCAGTGCCGCCCATCTCGATGTTGCACGTGGTGGGGTGCTCCCGTTCCGGTTCCAGGACGCTGCCGTACTTCTCCACGAGAAAGGCACGGTATCGGCCAGGGAGGACAGTCACGTCCGGAAGCGGACAATCGAAAGGCTGCTCGCGGGCGTCGCCGGCGACCGGGCTTGACCCGTGCGTGGACAGCACACGTCCCATCGAATCTCGCAGGTGACAGGCACCTACCCAGAACTCGCCGGAACCGTCACCGAGCTGGTAGGAAACACTTAGGGCTTTTGCCTGCGGGTTTTCGGCCGGGTTCCAGGTGCCGGCGATATGGCCCCAAGACAGCTTGATGGCAGTCAGGTCCTCGCTCACGTTATCGCCATCTTCGAATGTGAGCGTCTTGCTTGCAATGCCGACCAGCCGATAGTCATCCCCCTTGCCCTCGTGGTGGATGAGAGCCAGAAGTCGCCCAGAGATGGTCGGAGGCCCGCGCCACGAGATTGGATTGCGGCCTATGTCGCCGGGATAGCTGGCTCGCTGGAAGAAACCGGCATCCCCACGAGGCACGGGCTTGCGGGCAGAGAAGAACTGCGAAGTTGCCCGGAGCCTGCCCCCGGCCTCGGCAAGCTCAGGACCCGCCAATCGCCCGCTGATGAAAGCCCCTCTCCCAAGATCGACGCGCCAGCCGTTGTTCCACTCCGCCTGGGCGACAACCGGTTCCCGGCGAGTCAGGCCGAGGAACAGAGTCACCTTCGCTCCATCCTTGTCGATGACGGAGAGATCATAGGTGGCCGGAAGGTCGGACAATCTGAAGACGCCGGCCTCGTCGGTCAAGGTCTGCCGACGGCCGATGACAATCTTGTGATCGGCAACTCCGGCAGCCGGAGTCGCCAGGAATCGGCCGTGAACTCCGGCGGCCAAGCCCCGTCTCGACCCGCTCGCGGGAAGCGACGCTGCCGCGGGTTGCACCGCCGGTTCGCTGGCCGCAGCAGCAGAGTCGCCATCGTTCTCGTAGACCGGGCGTGGACACGAAAGTCGGAAGCGCGCGCCCTCCACGTCCCTCAGACTGCGCTTCCCAGTGTCATCGCCGCAGATCCAATCCACCAGATAGAGGGCTGCGCAACCCGTTTCCCTGGCGACCTCTACGACCGCCTTCTGCTTGGCCGATAACTGTCGAGACGAGCGGACAATACACCGCCACTTCCCATCGCAGGTCGGTTGGAAGAGCGTGGTGACGTCGTCCGAAGGGCCTTTGCAAGTGGTGCCGAACCTGGCCGAGATGATCTTTATCGGACCGGGCGCACCCTGCAGGTTGTTGAGCTGGAGGCTCTTGGTCTGTGCCAGCGCGTTTCCACAGGCGACCGCGAGAAGTAGCACGACGAAGCCTACCGCGAGGCGCATACGCCGCATCATAGCGTACCCAAGCTCCCCGATGGTGGTCTGTTCGGTCGGTGGCGCGGGTCCAGGCTTGCGGCGATTCGATGGATGGCCGATGATCCCGGCCATGCGAACACGCCTCTTGCTTGGTTTGGGCCTTGGGCTGTCCTTGTCCTGCGCGACATCGCCGCCGGTCGAGGCGGATCGCCTGGCGCTCAAACGCGTCGTGATCTACCGCAATGGCGTGGCCTATTTCGAACGCGAAGGCCACGTCTCGGAGGACAGGGTCAGCTTCCGCGTGCGCGGCGACGAGGTGGGCGACTTTCTCGCCAGCTTCGCGGTGATGGAAAGGAACGGCAGCTCGGTGCGGGCGGCGTCGTTCCCGCTGCGCAGGGAAGAGGAAGCTGCGCCAGTGCCAGAGAAGAAAAGCGAGGCCGGCAGCCAGTCCAAGGACCCGAAGAAGCGTCTTGAAACCGTGGTGATGGAGCTGGACGGGCACGACCACGACCTGGCGGTCGGCTACATCGCCGAGTCGCCGGTGTGGCGGCCTTCCTATCGGCTGGTGCTGCAAAACGAAAGGGTTCACCTTCAGGTGTGGGGCATCGTACAGAACCAATCCGGCGAGGACTGGCGCGATACCCACTTGACCGTGGTGGCCGATGCGCCGTTGTCGCTGCGCACGCAGCTTGAGACCCCGCTGATTCCCGATCGGCCGCTGTTGGCCGAGGGGAACGAAGTGATGGCGGTGGTGCCGCAGTCGGAAACCAGCCTGCAGAACGCGCCACCCCCGCCGCCCGCGTCGGTCGCCGCCATGGCGCCCGAAGAAGACGCCCCGATGGAGCTGGCGGAGGGCATCGAGTCGGCAAAGGCAGGTGCCAAGAAGGATATGGACAAGGAGAGCAAGCGCGGGCTCATGCGACACGCGCCCGCCATACCGCGGCCCCAGGCCATGATGGCGCCGGCCGCGCCGTCACGGACGCGCAACCTGGCCGCGCTGGCCGCGGTCGCGGTCACCGGCGGCGCCACCCGGTACGAATTGCCCAATCCGGTCACGGTTCCGAATGGCAGCGCAACCATGCTGCTGCTTTTAGACAAGGAAGTCCCCGGTGAATCGGCATTCCTGTTCGCGCCCGATCCTGGCGTGCCCGATTCTGCCTCGCACCCGTTCCGGGTGGCCCGCTTCACCAACCAGACCGGCGGCCTGCTGGAACGCGGCCCGTTGGCCTTCTTCGGCGAAGGAGGCTTTCTTGGCCAGGGCGTGATCGACAATCTACCCCAGGGCGCCAGCGCCACCGTCCCGTTCGCGCTTGAACGGAGTCTGGCAGTGGAACGCAATGTGGAATACATCCAGGAGGGCTCGCGCCTTTACCAGGTGGACAGCGGGCGCCTGACGATTTCGCGCCAAGTGGGGCCGCGCACGAAGTACACCATCAAGAGTGGATCCGACCGGGTGTCGAAGCTGTGGCTCAAGCATCCGCGACAAGCCGGCAGCACGCTCCTGTCGCCGCGGGCTGGCACCGAAGACAACCTCGGCACCGGCAGTGCGCTGATTCCGTTCCGAGTGGAAGCCAAGCAGACCGCCACGCTGGAGCTCAACGAACGATCGAATCAGCCGCAGGGCGTGGATTGGCTTTCGCCCTTGGCAGAACAAGCGGTGAAGGAATACCTCGCTGCCGAGGACGCCAATCCGGCGACCACGAAGGACCTGAAGGCCGCTTTTGTCCTGCGCGACGACTGGAAGAGGGCCACCGACGAGGCGGGCAAGCTGCGCGCGGAGCAACAGGAGCTGGAGCGCGCCACCGAGGAGACGCGCGGCAACCTGAAGGCCATCGAGAAGAACAAGGCCGCCGAGGATCTGCGCAAGACCTTGACCAGCCGCTTGTCCAGGTCGTCCGCCCGTCTCGACGTGGTGACCAAGCGCCTGATCGAGCTCGACCTGCAAACCAAAGAGCTGGAGCTGCGCTTCCGCGAGGCGGTCAAGGACATCAAGATCCCCGCGCGCGGGTAGGGCGACATCCGGGTCGCGCTCTGCCGTCGAAGGTGGAAGATCGTAAACCTCGCATCGCCAAACGCAAACCTGACCGGCTGAATCGCAAAATCTTACGGACAGCTATAATTGCCCAAGTTCGGCGTGCAGGAAGGGTTGTTGCTGGTGTTGTAATTGAAGGCGGCCGAGGTTACTTGCGCCTGCAACGTCCCGACCATCGGCACAAGATCCGGGCCAACCCACGGCCACGCTGCGCTCGCCGGCCACCATGCGGGCTTCGCTTTGTAGTACAGCGAGGCAGGCAGGGTTTGCGTCGGGATGCTGGAATTCCACATGGTCTTGCCATTGACTGTGTCGAAATTGCCGGTCCACCAGAGGGTGGTGACCGAGACGTCGGCCTTGGGCCCCAGACCGAGGATGGACGGGCTGCTGTTGTCGTCGTAGGACATGTAGACCTTGGACACGTCCGCGGTGCCGAGCGACCGTGGGACGCCAAGCGCCGCATTGGTGGTGCTGCCGAGCACGTTGCCAACCACGGTCATGTGGTTGTCTGTCTTGTCGATTTGAATAGCCATCACGTTGCCGGTCTGGGGCAGGGAAGGCAGGCTCCAGACAATCGGATTGGGCGCCTGTTGACTGGAAACGTAGTTCCTGAAGTAGGTCAAGTAGCCGCCGTTGCCGTGGGTGGTCGACGCGCCGATGTGGGCCGCGTAGTTGCCCTCTACCAGCTCCATGTGCGGGAAGGTACAGTGGACGTCAATGCTGGATTCCTGGAACTGATCGCCGCTGTTCGAGTCCAGCGACCATTCATTGTCGGCGTAATTGTAGCCGACCACGTTGCCGCCGCCCGAATTGTTGAACAGAATCGGCTTGTTCATATAGCGGGCGATATTGTCTTCCACCAAGTTGTCGGCGGCACCACAGCGGATCACGATGCCGTAATTGTCCTCGCCGAAGCCGTATTGCGCCGAGTTGTGGAAGTGACTGTCGCGAACTACGCAGCGGTTGGTCGCAGTCAAGGTGATGTGCATGCCAGTCAGGGTTCCGTCGGTTTGAACGTCCTTGGCCCAGCAATACGCAGCGTTCGAGACGTCCACACCGCCCGCCTTGCGGCCGAGATACTCGCCCAGCCCCTTGCCACCTTGGACCCACAGATGCTCGATGCCGGCCCACTTGGTGACTGTGTCGTTGGCCTTGGTGATCTGAGCCTTCTGAGCCGTCTTGAACGTCCAATGCAGCGGGCTCGCGAGAGTCAACATGCCCGTGCTGCTGTCGACCGACGCGATCTCGACCCGCTGGCTCAGCACGCGCCCTTGCGCGCGCGAGAAGGCGCCACCGGAATCGCCCGCAGTGACAATCGACGTGTCGTCGGCTTGATCGACGAGGGCGAAATCGCCCGCAATAAAGGATGTGTTCTTCGCCGCGATGGCAATCTGGCTCTGTTCTTTGACGGCGTCGGCGACCAGGGCAACTGCGGCAGAGGAGGTGTAGTTGCTGTTGTTGTAACAGGCTTGATCAAAGAGATCCTTCGGACCGATCGCCAGCACCGGCCCGGTGGCATTCTTGGCCAGCACGACGATGGTTGCACCTGAACCGGTCGAGCCTTGGCCGCGCAGAACTACGCCGCTTGGGACGTAGATCGTCGACGAGACGTTGTAGGTACCGGCCGCCAGTTGAACCACGGTTCCCGCGGTGCACCCGTTGAGAATGGTTTGCAGGTTGGCCGCCTCACTGGGCGCGACCGAGCGACAGACGTTGGTTCGCACCGGCAAGCCATCGTCGCCAAGCGGCTGGCCGAGCTGGCTGTCGACCAGGATGCCTGGATTCCACATGGTGGTGTAGTCCGGGTTGAGCAGGCCGCTAGGAATGCTGGTCGTACCCGCACCGCCGGTCGAAGGCGCGCCGTCAGTCGCGCCGCCCGCGACTGAGCCACCGGCTCCGACCGCACCGCCCGCACCGCCCGCGCCACCGTCGCCAACCACACCGCCAGCAGCCGGCGGCTCCCCGGATTCCGCATCCGGCGAGCCGGAGGACTTGCCCGATGAGCAGGCCGTGGCCATCACGAGAGCGACCGCCGCTGATCCAAGGAGCTTCATGCGCGTTATCCTTGTCAAGTGTGTGTCGGAGCACCTGCATCGTACCACGGAAGCAGCCCGTCTGTGTTGTGGGCAGGTGGAACAGTGCTTGCGCCACTCGGTCGTCTCTTTCTGTGCAAAGCGACACAGACTCAGTGACTGAGATATCGATGACAGACTGTTCCCTTTGTCTGCCAAGCGAGTATGCTATCGGCCCCCGCCGCCCGAGATTCCAACGCAGGAGGTCTGTATGCGTTCGTATTTGCTCGCGCCCATGTTCATCGTCGCCTTCCCGGCCCTTGCCCAGGCGGCCGATTCCGACGTGAAAGTCAGCTCGGTCGGCTATCTGCCCGCCCGGGTGAAGCGCGCGTCGGTGACCGCGACCGGAACCACGTTTACCGTCAAGCGCGACGCCGATGACTCGGTCGCGTTCTCGGGCAACCTCAGCGCGGCGGCCAAGGATCCGGATACCAGTCAAAGCATCGCCACCGCAGATTTCACCTCGCTTGCCGAGGCGGGCAAGTTCTACCTGGACGTGCCTGGGGTGGGGCGGTCGGTGAGCTTTCCTATCGCCGACGATGTGTACAAAGATGCGTTCGTCGCCACTATGCTTGGCTACTACGGCTGGCGCTGCAACACGGCGGTCTCGTTTACCTACAACGGCCAAAGCTATTCTCACGCGGCCTGCCACATGGACGACGCGCACACCGACTACATCGGCAGCTCGGGCAAGCGTGACGGGACCAAGGGGTGGCACGACGCTGGCGACTACGGCAAGTACACCGTGAACGCCGGCGTCACGGTCGGGTCGCTACTCGCGGCTTGGGAAGAATACTCGGCAGCGCTGTCGACCTATGCGTGGCCGATCCCGGAGACCGGCGGCAGCACGCCGGATTTTCTCGACGAGGTTCGCTGGGAATTGGAATGGGTGCTCAAGATGCAGTACTCGTCGAGCGATGGCCACGTCTCGCACAAGCTGACCTCGCTGAAATTCGATGCGCCAAGCGACGCCGCCAACGCCATCGACGCTTGGGTGATGCCCGAAAACGACAACCAGACCCGCTACTTCGTTCCGTCGGGCTCGGCCGCCATCGCGGACTTCGTGGCAATGTTGGCCAAGGCGGCGCGCATCTACAAAGACTACGACCAGAGCTTCGCCGACCAGTGCCTTGCCGCCGCCAAGATTTCCTACGCCTACCTGCAGGCCAACACCGCCAACCAGACGCTGACTGACCCGACCTCCACTGGCGCGTACACCACGACCGATCCCGATGACCGGCTGTGGGCCGCAGCCGAGATGTGGGAAACCACCGGCGACGCCGGCGCGCTGTCGGACTTTGAAACCAGGGCGGCAGCAGCCAAGACCGCGACCACAAGCTACGTCGATTCCGACTTCGACTGGGGCAACGTGAAGAACCTCGGCATGTACGTCTACCTGCAATCGAAGCGGTCGGGACGCAGCCAGACCCTGGTGTCTACGCTTCAGCAGAGCCTCGCGAGCGCGGCCGACGCCCTGGTCACCGCCCGCAACGGCAGCGGCTACGGCCGCGCCTTGTCCGGCAAGGCCGGTCAGTACTATTGGGGCTCCAACGGAGCCGTGGCGCGCACCTGCATGCTGCTCCAGGTGGCCAATCGCCTGTCGCCCAAGGCCGACTACCTCGACACTTGCGCCGACCAAATCAGTTGGATCTTTGGGCGCAACTACTACAACCGCTCACAGGTTACCGGCGTGGGCATCAACCCGCCCATGAATCCGCATCACCGACCGTCGAAGGCGGACGGAATCAAGGACCCGTGGCCCGGGCTGCTGGTGGGCGGCGGGAACAACACCTCCACCCAAACGGGCAGCAACAAGAATGGCGCGACCAACTGGATCGACGACGTGAACGACTACGAGCTGAACGAAGTCGCCATCAACTGGAACGCGGGGCTCGTGTATGCCCTGGCGAGCTTCCTCGGCCCGTCGTCCGGCTCCAGTCCTACTGCCGACGCCGCCGTGCCGGCGGACGCCGCGCCCGACAGCAAGGTCAGCGATGCGGCGAGCGCGCGGCCTGATGTGCAAGCTGCCCCCGACCAAGCGCCGCTTGCGGATGCGACCTCGTCCGGCCCCGATGCGACGACGGTCGGCCCCGGCCCCGACGGACCGGGCAAGGCCGACGCCGCGCCTGCGGCGACTGCGGATGCCAGGCCCGATGCTGCCCAAGGCACATCGTCCGACGCCGGCGCGGCCGTTACGCCCGACGCTCCCGCGACGTCGGACGCCGCTTCCGCTTCGAGGTCGGATGCCAGCCCGAGCTCCCCGTCCACGCCCACGACCAAGTTTTCCACGGGTTGTAGCTGCCGGCTCGCCGCCGCGCCGTCGCGCTCTGGCGGATGGTTGCTGCTGGCGCTGCTCGGCGCCTCGTGGCTGATCTCACCCCGGCGACGGGGCCGGCGCGGCTGACCGGTCTTCGCCCGCCGAGCTCAACGAACGCGTACCGCGCCCGCGCGGTACTCGATTCGGCTGTAAGCCGGGACCGAGATGGCCGGCCGGCCGCCCAGCCTTTGAGGCTTTTCTCGGACGCGCAGGTTGTCGAATTGAAACGCGACCGCCAGTCGGCGCGGCCGTGCGACCACCGGGGCTTCGGCCGGGCAAAGCACGACTTCCTGACAGGCGAGACTTTCCATGCTCCCATCCTGGGGGCGTCGGAGCCGTGGTCAAGTTTTCCACTGGCGTTGGTCATTTGTGCCATGCGGTGCGTCGCGATCGTGCGACTTCGGACAAACCCGAACTGCCCATATACTAGGTGTCATGGCAGGCAATCTCTTCGACGTGTTCGTTGTCGGTTCTTCCGATTCCAGTCCGGCGGGTGAAACGCGTCTCGCAGCCGCCCTGTCGGCGAAGCACGGTGTGCCTCTGCCAACCATTGCCAAGGCCATCGCCGCGAAAAACCTTCGCGCGGGGCAAGGCCTGGAACAGACCCAAGCGCAAGCCTTGGTGCGCCAGCTGCAGGGCATCGGCGCAGTGACCGTGATTCGGACTGCCACGGGACGAAGCTCGGCCCCGGGGACGACAGGACAAGTCGCGAAGGTGTCGGGCGTGCAACCAGTGGCGCCAGCCGCGCCCATGCATGCGCGGGCCCAGCAGCCGACGCCTTCGCCCGGCAGCGGCTGGCCAGGGGCTCCGGCCGCGCTGTCCGGCACGACGCCTTCTCCCGCACCTCCATCGGCCGTTTCTTCCGGGTTCGGCATGCCATCCCTCGGCGCAGGGCGTGCGGCTGACCAGTTTGCGCCGCTCACGCCGCCCGTCGCCCCACCTGCGCCTCCGCCCGGCGGGCGAGATCCGTTTCAACCGCGGCGAATTGCAACCCCGGTCGTGTCATCGGCGGTTCGGTCTCGCACCCCGCCGCCCATGCATCAGTCGATGCCGTCTGGCTCCGGCCTTACCCTTGATGCTACGCCGGCCCCCAAGCTAGAGTTGGAACGTGGCGGACGTGGCGGGGAGTCCGAGGAAGATCTGGCCTCCCTGCAGGCGCGGCCGTCAGCATCCGCCGCCTCGTTACGCGAAGTGGATGCGGGCGGCGCCTCGGGCGTGGTGATGGACGAAGATCCCAGGAACCTCAACCTGGTAAGGTGCGTTCAGCACGGGCTCTTCTATGACAAGACCAAAGCGTCCGGATGTCGCAAGTGCCTGTCGTCGGCGCGTGACATGGTGGCCAAGATCGAGGCCCAGACCGCTACGCTTCACGTTGGCGATTTCCGGGGCAAGCCGGCCAAGCGGGCCTTTTTAGGCCTGGCTTTCGCGCTGGTGCTCGGCCTCATGCCGGCCGCGTACTACTGCTTTGGCCCCGGCTCATCCGAGGTGCGCAAGTTGCGGGTCGAACAAGAGCTGCTCTCGCGGCAGCCAGGCACCGAAGAGATCATCCACCGTTTCGACGAGCTTGACGTGCAGGTCGGTCAGGCGCACGACGGGAGCACGCGCAACACCGCCATCGTGAGGTTCGCCGTCGCCGGCGTCGCCATGCTGGGGTGGTACAAGATTACATGACGCTTCTATGTGGAGGCTGCCGCGGCTTCTCGCTTGCGGCGGGCGCGTTCGATCAGCCACACCACCAAAATTGAGATGTTGTAGAGGCTGAAGATCGGCACTGCGAGCAGCGTCTGGGTGAAGGGATCCGTGCTGGGCGTCAGCACGGCGCCAACCACGAACGCAAGCACGATGGCGTACTTGTTGAACTTGAGGAGCCCGCGGCTCGACACGAGGCCGATCCAGCCCAGGATGGAAAGCAACACGGGCAGCTCGAAGGCCAAGCCGCACCCGGCAAGCGTCATCATCTGAAAGTTCGCGACCTCGTCCATCATCAACATCGTGTCCAGCTTGAACGGTAGGTCCCCGGCGAAGCTGGTGCACAACTTGGTCAAGTAGTAGGCCGCCGGTTCGCACATCACGCTGTAGGAGAAGACCGCGCCGCCCAGGAAGCAAATTGCGATCGATCCGGTGACCAGGATGCCAATGCGCCGCTCTTTCTTGTAGAGCCCGGGCGCGATGAAACGCCACAGCTCCCAGAAGATAAATGGCGACGAAACCAAGAGCCCGCCCACGATGGCCAATTTCATGTAGACCCAGAACGGCTCGGTCAGGCTTCTGGCGTAGAAATTCATCTCGTGGCCGGCATCGCGCAGGCCACGTCGCACGGGCCGGGTGAGCCAGTCGAAGTAGTGTTCGACGAAGACGAATGAGGCAATCATCGCCACCAGGAACGCGAGGGCGGCGTTGCGCAGGCGCACGCGCAGCTCCGACAAATGTTCGAGAAACGACATGCGCTTTTCGTCAGCCTGCCCGGGACCCTGCTGGTTTTCGGCCGGGCCAAGTTGGGCGGGCGCGGCAGGCGCGGCAAGATACGGATCGTGGCTGTCGCCCGCGGGAATCGTCGCGTCGGTCTCTGACTCGGCCATGGCCTAACCTTTCTTGCCTTCGTCGCTTCCGCTCGAATGCGGCCGCGCCGGCACGGGGTGCGGCGGAGCGAGAGCCGGGCGGCCGGCAACCGTGGTCTGCGCATCGGCAGCGGCTTTGAGCTGGGCGTGCAGGTCGATAACGGTGGCGTCCGAGACCACTTCCTGGGACGCGGTCTGCCGGGCTGGCCGAGGCAGCGGCGGCGGCAGGCGTGGCGGCGCCGGCATCGTCGGAATTGGCGGCGCCGTGTCGATGGGCAGCGGTGTGAGGGTCTTGAGATTGTCGGCGGGGGGAGGGTTCGCGATCATCGTCCCGCCCGCGGTCACGACCTCGGCAGGAGCCGGGGGCAGCACGGCAGCCACCGCGGATGCGGCCTGCTCGATTTCCCGCTGGCGCTTGGCCGCCTCTTCCTCGGCTGCCTTGGCGTCGCGTTGCTTGCGCTGGGCCTCTTCGGCCTCTCGCTTCTTGCGCTGCTCTTCCTCTTTGGCAGCCAGCTCCGCCTTGCGCTGCGCCGCCTTGGCCTCGTCGCGCCGCTTAAGCTCTTCCGGCGGCAAGGTCGCGGCGTCGCGCAGCTCCTGCAGTGGCTTGCGGATGATCTCGTCGAGCTCGATATCCTGGCGAATGTCGGCCGTGGCCTTGCGGAATTCGCGGATAATCTTGCCCAAGGCCGTGGCGATTTCGGGCAGCATCTTCGGGCCCAAGAAGATCAGCCCGACGACGAGAATGACTGCTATCTCGCTAGCACCGAGATTGAACACGGAACCGTTCTATCTCCAAAGAAGGCCGAGTTCCACTCGATATCGCGACTGGGGATCCGATCGCGGGTCGCGTCTTCCGCAGCCCCCGATCACCCGACGAGGGTCATCTGCCGGGGCGGTCCGAGCGGATAGGCCTCGAATCCGCGCGCGCGCAGGTGGAAGGCCAGATCCTCGGCGCCCGCTTGGTAGAGCGCGATCTCGCCGGCGCCACACATCTGCGCGGCGGCCAGGATTTCTTCGTGGTTTGGCAGGACCGTCAAGGGGAATCCTCGGTCCACGCCCATGCGCGCCAGCACATCGGGGTGCGCGGCGGAACCGGACACCAGGGCGGTGCGCGCGGCAGGCAGGGCGCGCAAAGCCGCGGCGTCGCGTGCCTCCGCCGGCCAAAGCAGGGCCTCGCCCGCACCTGGCTTGCGGGGTGTCGACGGTATCGCCGGAATTGTGCTCCACACCTCGTGCAGCAGCGCAAGCTCGCGCGCGAGGCGAGCGTGGGCACGAACCGGAATCTTCGCCTGCACCAAATCGTGCGCCACCGCGGGCAGCGTCCCCAAAATCGAGGTCAGCAGAACCGGCGTGCGCCCCTCGGCCAGGCTGTCCTGCACGAAGGCGCGCAGCTCGGCTAGTACCTGGCGCCGCGGCGGAAACACCAGGCTCGGGTGGCCAAAGGTCGCGTCCACGCAGATCGCGTCCGCTTGGCGCATGCCCGCGGGCTCAAGTCCGGGCAAGAGCGGCTCGGGACTCATGGTGCCGAGGTAGAACAGCCGGCGTCCATCGGTCTCGCACAGGAGCCCGGCTGCGCCGGGCAGGCCGCCCGAGAGCACGATCTCGATGCGATGCTCGCCCAAGTTGAAGGGGCGGCCGAAGCTGGCCGGCAGGGTTCGCGATCGCAGCTTGTCGCCGGCTTTTCCGAGCAGGTGCAAGGTTTCCTCGGTCGCCAGGATCTGCCGCCTTCCCGCGCGTGCACCGGCAAGCTTGCCCGGCCCGCGACTGCCGAGTGCGTAGGCATGCGAGATAAAGATGAGGTCGCTCGGAAATCCCGTGGCGTCGCAGGTGATGTGCGTGCCCGCCAGGCCGATGCCGGCGCGGTAGACGAAGCTTGTCTCTTGTGGCGTTTTGGTTCGCAAGGTGGTGGTCCGTGCGGGCACCATACCGTAAACGCGCAAGTCATCACCAGCCGGACCCTGCCTCAGCATCCATGGTTGAGGGCCACGCCCTCGGCCTTCATCTCGATGGACTGCGCCGGACCGGCGTCGCTGGCCGGGAAGTTCAACACAGCCAAGCCCGCCATCGCGGGAAACCCTACGGGTAGCACACCGACGGGTCGAACCCGCCACCGCCCGAGAGGCTGCTCGATTCGTAGCAGAGCTGGGCCGGGAGCTTTTGGGCCATGGGGCTCGCGTCGGGGCCGATGGGCGGCCAGGCCGTGGCGCCGAACCAGCTCGGCTTGCCGGGCAGATAGAGCGATGCGGGCAGCACGTGATCGGCGGGGGCGGTCTCGCCTGCGAGCTCTGTGCCGTCCCAGTGCGTGCTGTTCGAGAAGGCATCGAAGTTGCCCCAGCGCAAGAGCGTGCTGGCGACCAAGGGATCGAACTTGTCGGTATCGTCGGCCGGATGCCAGTGATTCCAGTAGCCGAGCACGTAGATGGGGGCCACGCCCATGCCGCACGTGCAGC
Source organism: uncultured Myxococcales bacterium (assembly GCA_964491625.1). GTDB lineage: Bacteria > Myxococcota_A > Polyangia > Fen-1088 > Fen-1088 > Fen-1118. Next base: position 5,610 of record CAZBIU010000049.1, on the reverse strand, counting down.
AGGCGCAGGCGCTGGTGCGGCCCGTGGCTCCGACCAGCGATCCGTCCGCCACGCTGGCGGCCTGGTAGCCGTTCTGCACCTCCGACTTGCCGAGCACGTTGCCGATGAGATTGAAGTCGCGGTGCCAGGCTTCGAGCGCGATCGGCCAGTTGCCGTTGGACCAAAGGGTGGTGCTGCCGGACGCGGCGGAGGGTTCCATGTAGCCCGAGATGCGGTTGCGGAACAAGGTCTGGTGGCTGGCCGAGCCCCAGATTGCATCGGACACGAACTTCGGCACGGTGTTGCCTTCCCACAGGTTCATGAAGGCGTGTACCGAGTGGTTCGACAGGGTCTGGCCCAGCACCTGCGAGCCGGGGCTGTCGTTGACGGAATAGTTGTAGGAGATGACGTTGCCGCTCGACGACCACGACACGATGATGCCGGCGGCGAGCGCATCGAGGATGTTGTTCTCGAAAAGACTCTGCGAGGTATCGTCGACCTCGAGGCCGTAGTTCTCGGGCGCCGAGGCTTGGTTCATGTGGAAATAGCTGTCGCGGATTTCGGCGTGCAGGTCGTAGAACAGGGCGACCGCGCCGCGCGCGATGTGATCGATCTCGACGCCCTTGACCCAGCAGTGCGAGCAGAAGGTCATGTTGATGGCTTGGTCGTTGTATTGGGCGTCGATGGTCAGGCTCTCGATGCCGGCGTAGGCGAGATTGCCGCCGTCCCAGTAGAATGCCTGCGGCGAAAGGCTGGGAAGGTGGGTGATGTGGACGGGCGCGTCGATGGTCACCTGATTGCCGCTCTTGGTCTTCACCTGGACGATCTGCATGAGGGCGCGCGGCACCGCATGGCTTCCGTCGGTGCAGAAGTTGAGGCCGTCGCGGCTGGCGCAATCGTTGACGCCCACGCCGACGGTGCCCTCGTTGCCGACCGGGCTGACCAGAGGCGTGTATCCCGCGGTGGTCACGTTGCTGTCGTTGAGCTGGTCGAGGACGATGGGCTGGCCGACCATGATGCCGCTCGCGTCCGCCAAGGTGATGGTGGTGGATCCTTTGTCGAGGCCTCCGGTCCAATCCACCGCGTGCAGGGTGTTCTGGCCGGGCCAGGTGCCGGGCGTGGCCGAGATGTTGATGCTCGCGCTCGATACGATCTTGGTGGCCCCTGCGCCGGCCCCGCGCAAGACGATGGGGTGCTTGATACCGATGGCATTCTTCACGACGTAGGCTCCGGCCGGAAGCGACACGACCTGGTCGTCGGGGCACGCATCGATCGCGGCCTGGATGGCGGCCGTCGCGTCGGTCTTGCCGTCGCCGTATTTGGTCGCGTCCACGGTCGCGCACACGGAGGTGCGCTTGGGGATGGCGCGCGTCCCGTCGGGCTGAACCACGCCCGCATGCGACCAGTCGGTCATGCGATCCGGGAAGAGCGCGTAGGTACTGCCACCCGCGCCGCCACCGCCGCCGCTGTCGGCCGTCGTGCCGCCGGTGGCGATCACGTCCGCCGGCGCGGGCGCATCCGGGGGCGGGGTCGCATCGTTTTTCGTCCCGGCCGTGTCGCCGGCAGAGGCGCTGTCGCTGGCCACCGGCGGCGTATCGGCGGACACGGCGACGTCATTCTTTGCCGACACCGCATCGGCGGGCACGGCGAGGTCATTCTTCACCGACGCCGTATCGGCGGACACGGCGACGTCGCCCTTCGCGACTGTCACGTCAGCGGGCGCGGGCGCGGCGACGTCATTCCATGCTGGCGTCGTGTCCGCCAGCGGGGCCACGTCGTTCTTCACCGACGCCGCATCGAGAGCACCCGTACCCTTGCCGCTGCCACCGCATCCCGGGCCAGTTGCGCCGATCAGCACGAGCCCGCCGAGCAATCCGAATCGCATGCGCTGCTTCGCCATGGGAGCCATCCTTGGCTGCGTTCGTGAGGGCAGCCTTGACCAGTGTACCTCGCCAGGCGAGCAGGGGGCGAGACCGTTGCAATCTGCTGTTGCAATTTCGCTTCGGACTTCACCGGCTGGCGCAGGCGATGCTGGCGCCGGAGCAGGTGGACTTGGTCGAGGCCTCGCAGACGTATCCCTGGGCGTGGAGCGTGTCGGCCGGACAAGCGGAGGTCTTGCCGGTGCAGGTCTCGGCGACGTCGCACGGGCCGGCGGCGGGACGGCACACGGTGGTCTTGGCTTTGAAAGTGTCCGAGGGACACGTGGCCGAGCTGCCGGTGCAGGTCTCGGCGACGTCGCACACACCGGCAGAGGCTCGGCATTGCGTGCCCTTTGCGACGAAGGCATTGGCGGGACAAGTCGCTTTCAGCCCGTCGCAGGCCTCGGCCACGTCGCAGATTCCGCCGGACGCGCGACATACGGTTCCCTTGGGTTGAACCCGGGCGGCAGGGCACGTCTTGGCTACCCCATCGCAGGTCGCGGTGCCGTCGCAGCTACTGACCGGCTGGTGGCACGCGACGCCCGTGGTCTGCACTTGGTCGGCCGGACAGACGGCCGACGCTCCCGTGCACTTCTCGGCCACGTCGCAGGGGCCGGCAGCGGCCCGGCACAGAGTGGACGCGGACTTGAATCCATTGGCGGGACACGCGGCGGACGTGCCGGTGCACTTGGCCGCGGTGTCGCACAGGTCGGCCGCGGCTCGGCACTCGGCTCCCTTGGCGGCGAATCCATCGCTGGGGCAGGGCGAGCCCTTGCCGTCGCACACCTCGGCCTTGTCGCAAGCATCGGCTGCCGCGCGACATACGGTTCCCTTCGCTGCCGGCGCGTGCTGGCAGTTGCCGGGCGTCCCCGAGTCGACGGTGCAGGGATTCCCGTCGTCGCACGAGGTGGCGGGTCCCACAAAGACTTTGACGGGAATGTTCGCGTGATAGACGCTGCCGACGTCGGTCCAGCGCAGACCGTCCGTCGCCTCCACGCCGTAGAACGTCGTCTCGGCGCGGGCCGCGACCTGCGAGGAATATCCTTTGATGGGATACTCGACTGGAACCGTTGCCGACGACGCCGCCAATCGCAGAACCACACTGAAGGTCTGGCCGGCGCGTGTCTGCGCTCCGACCGAGGCCAGCGAAATGGTGTGATAGCCCGCGAAGGGCTCCACCGTGCCATCCAGCTCGCCGATTTGGGCACCGCTGGACGGGTTGCCGGCGACGGGATTCGACCAGACCGTGACGTCGACCGTGGTGTTGGGAGCCAAGCTGTAAAAGCCCACGGCGGCAACCGGCGCGTCGCTGGTGGCGGTGTACACGTTCGCCTGATAGTGAACCGCGCCGGTGAGCGGGAAGGCCGAGGTCGGCCCGTACTTGTCGTACTGGTATTCGGCCGCGAAGTCCGTGGTCGGGGCAATCACGTTGAAGACGGTGTTGTCCTGGCCGATGTACGGGTCGTAGTACGAGACCCAGAAATACCCAGCATCGCCCCACCACGCGCCCCAGCTATTGCGAATCAGAAAGGCGCCGTTTCCGGCAGGGGTCGTGGCGAATCTGCTGGCCGGGTAGCTGTCGTCCCACCCGACGATGGCCACCGCGTGGTTCGCGTAGTGGCTCAAGCTTGGATAGTAGTAGGCGTTGGTCGAGCTGTTGTATGCAGAGCTGTCCATGTACATGGTGGTCATGACCGCTCCGTAGGTCATCACCGCGGACTCAATCGCGCCGTTGTCGAGCGATCCGCTGCGGTCAGGAATGGTCAGCGCCGATTGCAAGTGCTTGGCGGCGGGCTTGCCTTGGTCGATGTGCTTCGATGCGCCGGCCGTGTAGGGATCGTCGGCTTCGGCAACCGGGCCCGCCCAACGCGACATGTACGCGATGGACATGGCCGCATTTCCCCCCCTGCAAGGGGCGAAATCGAAGCCGCTCCAGTCGTTGAGGTGCTCTTCGGAGAAATCGTCCGCTTCCCCGGGAAGCAGCTGCGATTCGGCGGACGCGTAGGTTGCGAAGGCCCAGCACGATCCGCAGGCCCCCTGGTCTCTGATGGGGCCCACCTTGCCCAGGGTGCGCAGGTCATACTTGCTCGGAAAGGTCTGCTGGATCTGCGCGCGGACCCCGGTCGGCTCCGGGACGATGTGCAGCGGTGGCGGAACGTAGCCTAGCGTCGAGACTCCGGCGGGCACGGGCGCCGGCTGAACCGCCTGGCGCATGAATGCTTGAAATGCGGGCGACGGATCCATCGGGGGCGGCCCGCCCGGGGAACCCTGCGCCCCGGCGTCTCCGCCGGAAGGATCGTCCGAGTCTTGGGGCAAGGCGCAGGAGGCCAGGAGAGTCACCGTCGGAAACAGCAATCGCCCAATTGTTTTATTCATATAACATGTATTTTATCTTACTAAAAATATAATGCAAGTAAATCCGGTCGGGACGGTGGACAGGCATAATGACGGTCGAGCCGCCAGCGCCGGCTCCGGTTGCTTCCGCCCGACTCTGGCATCAACCTCAAGGCATGCGAACCAGCCCCGTCAGCGCGCCGCCCTTGCGCGTCCTTTTGTTCGGCGCCACGGGCATGGTCGGATCGTCGGTGCTGGGCGAGCTGCTCGCCGATGACAGCGTGACGGCGGTGCGGGCGGTGGGCCGCAAGCCGTGCGGGATCAAGCACCCCAAGCTCGACGAGGTCGTGCTGCCCGATCTGTTCGACATCGCGTCCGCGCAGGACCGGCTGGCGGGCTTCGACGGGTGCATCTTCGCGCTCGGTGCTTCGTCGGTGGGGATGAGCGAGGCCGACTACACCCGGGTGACGCACGACCTGGCGCTGGCAGCGGCCCGCGCGATGCTGGCCGCCAGCCCCGGCATGGCCATCGCCTTCGTGTCGGGCGCGGGCACCGACAGCAAGGGGCGCTCGATGTGGGCGCGGGTGAAAGGGCGCACCGAGGACGATCTCGCAGCCATGCCGTTCAGGCACGCGACCATGATTCGCCTGGGCGGGCTGGTGCCGCCGCGCGGGTTCCGCCCGAAGGCAGCCTGGCTGCGCTGGCTGGTCTTCTTCCTGCGTCCGCTTTTTCCGCTGTTGCATCGTCTTCTGCCGAATCTCGTGATCACACCCGGGCGCCTGATCCGCGCCATGCTCAAGTCCCTGCGCGGGCAAGCGCCCAAGCAGCGCCTGGAACCGCGCGACCTCAACCAGCTCGGGGCGTAGCAGGGCAGGGCGGTCGGCTGATGATGACGACGACCACGACCATGAAAATTCAGCATCGAGTGAAGAATTTTCATGGAAGCACCATGTCCCATTCTCAGCGGTGTCCACAACGATATCGCGTGCTCGGAGAGCAGGAGCGGGCCAAGATCGGAGCACCGCTCGTGGACCTGAAACCAACCTTTCCGCCCTTTGCAAGTATCAAGGCCGTCAGCTTCGACGTGGGTGGCACCCTGATCAGGACGTGGCCCTCCGTCGGTCATGTCTACGCCGAGATTGCCACCCGCAACGGTCTTCGCAACGTGACCGCAGAGCTTATGGAAGATCGTTTCCGGGCCGTTTGGCCTCGCTGCCTCCACCTCACCGAAACCCGGTCCGGCTGGCGGCAACTGGTCGACCAGGCTTTTGCAGGTCTCGGCGAGGTCCCGCCCAGCCAGAGCTTCTTTCCCGAGATCTACGACCGCTTTGCGCAGGCGGACGTGTGGCGCATCTACGACGACGTGCCGCCCGTGCTC
>CAZBIU010000048.1:19679-26948 GCA_964491625.1 uncultured Myxococcales bacterium | reverse complement strand
CCAACATGGCGCAGGTAGGATGGGGGTCGGGGCGGGCCTACTACTTCGAGAACGCGCTGGAGTTCCTCGACCAGGCCGGCGAGTGGTACCTCGACGAGACCGCGAATACCGTCTATTACAAGCCGCGCACTGGCGAGGACATGACCACGGCCACGGTCATCGCGCCGATGGTGGAGACCATCATGAGCGTGAACGGCACGAGCACATCGAGCCAGGCGAGCTACCTGTGGTTTCAGGGCCTGACCTTCGCGCATTCAACCTTCATGCGGCCGAGCCAATACGGCTTCCTCGACGGTCAGGCGGGCCAGTACAACCTGACGGCGGATGCCAACAACAATCAGACCGTAGGCAGGCCGCCGGCCGGCGTCAGCGTCACCAACGCCAACCACATCCACTTCGAAAGAAACCTGTTTACCCAAATGGGCGCCACGGGGCTCGACTTCATCTCTGGCACCCACGACGACATGATTATCGGCAACGCCTTCACGGATATCGCCGGCAACGGTTTCTCGATCGGCAAGTTCACCGCCAGCGAAACCACCGAGTTTCACGTCGCCTACAACCCGAGCGATAAGAACGAGATCTGCACGCGTGACACGCTCAAGGACAACTACATCGACAACGTCACCACCGAGTTCCAGGGCGGCGTCGGCATCGCAGGGGGCTATCCGGCGTACGTCGATATCGAGCACAACGAGGTCTCGCACACAAACTACACCGGCATTTCCGTCGGCTTCGGCTGGACCAGCTCGACGACAGCCATGACCAACAACAAGATCAACTACAACAACATCCACCACGTCAATCAGGTTCTGACCGACGGCGGTGCCATCTACGTGCTTTCCAATCAAGGCACCGGCGACGAGATGCAGTACAACTACATTCACGACTACGCGTGCAGCCAATGGGCCGACTACGGCTGCAACGGGCTGTACTTGGACGAACAGACCTCTGGCTATACTGTTGCCCACAACGTCATGGTCAACTGTCCGACCAACATCGCCCAAAACAAAAACGGGACGAATACTATCACGGACAACGGCGCCAACCCGCAAGGGGCGCAAAACACGATTGCGACTGCCGGGATTGAGTCGACCTACGCCGACATCAAGACCCTGGCTGTACCCGCGTCTACGTTCTGAACGCGGCGGGCCCAGCGAAATGACCGGTGCAACGCGCGCTTGTGCGCAGCCGCACAGAGGGACGCCAGCGAATGTTCCCGGACGCGCGATACCCGCTAGAATCACGGGAACGGAGGGCTCCACCATGAACAGGCACCACGGCGAGCACGGCCTGCGACCCACGATCAGCGCCAGCGTGGCCACCTTGATGGCCATGGCGATTCATGCGGGTTGTGGTTCGAGCGCGATAACCACCCAGGGCACGGGCGGCGCGGGTGGAAACAGTCAGCCCGGCGGAACCTCCGGCGGCGTTGCTGCCGGCGGCGGAACGGACGGCGGCGCAGGCATGGGCGGATCGTCCAGTGCCCCAGCAGGCAACGGTGGCTTCGTCATCGGTGGCTGGGCGGGCGACGGGCTTGGCGGACAAGGCCTGGGGGGTTACGGCGGTGGAACGGGCGGCACCGGCGGCACAAGATCGACCGGCGGCTGGGCCGGAATGGCGGGTGCCGGTGGAGCTACAGGATTGGGTGGAACCGTCACCGAGTATTGGGGTGGAGCGGGCGGCTCGGCCGGTGCCGGCGGCTTCGTCGTGGGCGGCTGGGCTGGAACGGGCGGCCCGGCCGGTGCCGGCGGCTTCGTCGTGGGTGGCTGGGCTGGAGACGGCCTGGGCGGTCAGATCCAGGGCGGTCGTGGAGGTGGCCTGGGCGGCGCCGGCGGCAACAACTGGACCGATCCGAACTGCTACATGCGCTGTGGACAAGGCAACGCCATCTACTACGGCGGGGCCGGCGGACGGGGTGGCGCGGGCGGCGCGGGCGGAATTTTCATCGGCGGGGGCAGTGGCCAAGTCCAGGGTGGCGCCGGCGGAGGTGGCGGCATGGCGGGGGCTGGGGGAACGGTTTCCCCGGTGGACGGCGGCGGGGACGACTGCTCGATGGCGTTGCCCATCAACTGCGGCGATCAGGTGAACCACTCCACCTTGGTGCAAGGGCGAGGGAACGTCTGGGAGGACTACAACGCCAGTCAGCGCGTATTCTCCGGCCCGGAAACGCTGTATGCCTTCCGCTCGGCCAACAGTTGCCAAGTGCTCGCCACATTGACGGCGGACGACGCTCATCCTGCCAGTGGCGAGCTGGTGCTGTTCCTGTTCACCGGCTGTGGCATGCGCTGGAACACGAGCGCGGGCCTGCAAGCCAGCTTCGCAGCGCAAGCGGGGCAGACCTACTACCTGGTGGTCGACGGCGTCAACGGCGCCGCCGGTAGTTACTACCTGAGGGTCGAGTGCACGGCGGGGAGTTGAGAATGCTCGACGGGTCGGTCACCTGACGTCCAGCAGGAGCAGCAACCAGATCAGCAAGTTGCAAATGTGCCCCGTCCAACACACGCGACATTCGAGCTTGTCGCGCAGGAGAATCCGGGCCAACCATAAGGTCATAAGCAGGGCCGACGTGGCAACGGCGAGCAGCAGCCACGCGCTCCAGTGTGGCAGCGACCCTTGCAACAACAGGCTCACGGTCAACGCGGCATAATAGAGGATCCCCAGCGCGGAGTTGGGTATTCCCAGCAGTGCGGCGCTCTTGGTCCGGAAGAGCACCTGGCACCCGCCCGCCTCCAGCCGGCAGATCTGGGGCCCGGTGAAGAGCGCAGGCAAGCTGCGGTAGCGGCCATAAAGGGCGAGCGCGGCGGCGGCGCCGCCCACCAGGATGGCGCCGAACAGGATGACGTGGCTGAAGATACCCATGGTGTGGCCTCGCTTGCGATCTTACCGCGGCAGGCGGCCCTCGCCGCGCAAGTAGTCCAGCAAGACGGGGCTCGAGACCGACAGCGGTGGAAGCCAGGTGCCCACGACTTCCCTTTGCCACCAGTTCCCGTCCGGGTTTCCTGGCCGAGCAAAGCGGTATCGATAGAGCATGGCCCGAACGTAGCGGGGCGGTTTCTCGGGAAAGGGGCTCGGGCCGAAGAGGCTCAGGGCTCCAGGATCGCTATGCAGCAGCTTCCACACCAAGTCGAGGGTCCATGGATAATCCTCGGGCGTGGCCATGGCCGCAAACCACATCTGCCAGTCCAATCTCGGCTGGAAGGGCGCGATTTGCGGAGGCCGGCGTTCGAGAGCCACCGGCAGAGCGCGGTAGGGATAGGCCTTCCATAAGGCAGCGTCGTCGGGTTGATCGGCGCTGCCCTCGAAGATTACATTCAGGCGCTCCCTGCCCACCGAGCCGAACGCACCGTAGCTATTGACCAGGTCCAGCGGGATGAAGGACGTGTTCATGATCTGACCGGGCGAAACGAGGTTCAGCGTGGGCTCGATGCTCAAGACGGCCAGCAAGACAGTCAGCACCCAGACCGTCACTTCCTGGGGGCGACTTTCACGTGCGCTTCCGGCAGCGACTGCCGCGCGCGCCACCAACTGCCGGGGCATGAGCCTGCCCCACCATCCGTCGTCGAAACAAGCCAACGCGGGCACGATAGTCAACCAATTGAGGAAGGAAAGATTTCCACCCAGGAGGAGCGTGCATTGGAAAAGGACGATGACCGCCCCGGCCACATGGCGAGCGAGCCGCGGGGCGAAGGCGAACCACGGCGCGACGAGCTCGGCAAGAAAGGTGAAGAGCACGCCGGCCTTGAGCAGCCAATGCGGCAGGTAGTGAAACCAACGGCTCAAGGGATTGGGAATGGGCTGGGTTTCGAAATGGTAGTAGAGCGCGGTCAGGTCGCGCCAGACCTCGTCGCCACGAAGCTTGATCAGCGCCGAGCCGAGCATGACGCGAAAAATCAGCCAGCGAAACAGCCAGAGCAAAAGGCGCGGTGGCGCGCGCTTCGGGAAGGGACGACCATCCAGCAGCGGACACAAGAAGATGGCGAGGAATCCAGTTTCGAGCAATTGGATTTCCCACCCGTACCCGTACCAGTCCTGGCCCACGTGGACGAATGACATGTAGAGCGACCACAGCGCCGTCATGAGGATGGCGTTGGCGTAGCCCGCGGCAACCAGGCAGGCGAGCGCGAAGCCGAGCCAGGCCGCGCCTCGCAAGACCGCGTCCGACGAGGAGAGCCAGAACAGCGACGGGACCTGGAGGCACGCGGCCAACCGAGATCCGAATTGATCTTGCACGTGGGCGAGGAACGGACCCACCGGCAAGAGACCCTGGGCGCCGATGAGCGGTACGATCTGTCGGGCCGCCGCGAGGAAGGCCACGGCATAGACCAACCCCAGCAAGCGCAGCAGAATGAACCGCGTCAGCCAGTAGCTATCTTTGCCGGGCCATGCGATCTCCCCATCCATGTCACCCGGAGCATGGCACGCGTTCGCGCGCGAGCCACCGGCCGCGCCGCTGGGGACGTCGCTAGTACAGCGACGAGCACGCGGCTGGCAAGGCGGCGCCCAGCTCGTTCGATTGGGTGGTGCACGTCGTCTGCGGCAGCGCCTGCCGACACGTCGACAGCGTCGTTGCATCGACCGCTATGTCGCCGCACATGTGCAGCATCATTGTATAGTCGCAGCCCGCCATCGTGCCGGTACACCAATTCGCGCTTCCTGGAAAGTAGCAGCAGTTCGCAACGCCCGTGCAACTGCACGCACGCGCGCACAGGGTGGATTGAATTTCCGTGCACGCGGCGAGGTAGTCGGCCGACACCGTGCCTTGCCGGGCGTGTATCTCGAATGCGTTGTTGCACGTGTCGACCATCTGAAGGTTTCCCGCGGCATCAACCGCCAACCCCACGCCGGTAGCGTAGCAATAGCGATGCACGCGCTGGATGGGGGTGCCGTTGACGGTCAGGTTTCCGAGATACATCTGGCTGCCACCGGACGCGAACCAGAGGGTGTCGCTACCGTCGAATGCAACGGCGGCCGACTGCGCGTTCGGATTGGTCAGCGTGCCCTGACTCCACATCGCACCCGACCGGCGGTACACCTCGAGGTTGTCGCCAACCGACACCACGGCCGGATCGCCGCTCCCACTGACCACTATCTCCAAAGCATCGACGCCGTAGCCGTTGTTTGACAACGCGTACGTCGTCCATCCCGTCGAATCGCGCTGGGCGAAGGTCACGACCCCGGAATCTCCCGCATACGCGACCATCGGCTGCATTCCAGCGACCGCAATCGCAACCTGCGTGCTGGACGAGGCCGAGGCCACGACACGTTCGGGCGTCCAGGTCGAACCGCTCAACTGCGCCACGAAGATCCCGCTCGGCGACGACGAGGACGCGTAGATCGCGAACGGCACGCCTTCGCTCCCGAGCGCAAGCGAGCCCGCGGAGGCTGCCGCGACCTGGCCGTCGTTGCTCCACGTACCGCCTTCGGGCGCGTGCGCTACGAACAGGCCAGTGGCGCTTGCGACGAACGACAGCCAGCGCGTACCGTCGGGCGCGATGGCCAGGTGTAAATGGGTGGGAAAAGAGGCCGCGTCCGCCGCCAGCGCGACTTCGTCGGTCCACGCGCCGTTTGCGAAGTGGGCGACGTTCACGCCGCCGCCGGTTCGGGCATACGCTGCTTCTAGCGTGCCGCTGCTGGTGGCAGCCAGCGAGAAGCTGCCAGCCTGGAGCGATCCCTTGCTGGTCGCGAAGCTGCAAATACCGCAGTTCACCAGGTTGCCGCAAGGATCGCCGTAGATCCCGCAAGTTGGGGTCGTGACGGCGCAGGTGGGCGCGCCACACGCGTTTCCGTCCGCGCGCGCACCACCGCCACCGTCCACGGCTGCGCCGCTGCCGCCATCCAGGGAACGACCGCTGCCTGAACAAGCCCCCAGCCCTGCGAAACTGACGGCGAGAGTGTACCGTCCAAGCGCGGATTTGCTGAGAGCAGAATCTCTCCCAACGGCCTTCCTCATCTGATTATTGTCGCATGAGCGCATGGGACGGGCCCGAAAAGGCGACTCCCAACTGCGGGTAGACGTGTCAAAGGGCGGTCATCCTGATTGCCGGTGTTGGGCCTGGTGGATCTCCTGAAATTGCAGTATCTAAGCTGAAAAACCATGTCGCTGAACGACATGAACAGCGCGACCTCGCAGCCAACAAAGGGAAACACCATGAAGAGATTGATCGTACTTGGCGTGGCAGCACTCACGGCCCACGGGTTCGTGGTGGGATGCAGCAGCTCCTCGGGAACCGGCGGTGGCACGGGAGGCGCAGCCACGGGCGGCTCATCGAATGGCGGTTCGCCGAGCGCCGGGGCTGGCGGCAAGGCCGGGACCCCGAGCGGTGGCAGCACGACGGCGAGCGGCGGCAACACCAGCTCGAGCGGCGGCAACACCAGCTCGAGCGGCGGCAGCACCAACTCGAGCGGCGGCAGCACGACGGCCACGGGCGGCAGCTCCAACACATCGGGCACGTCAGGCGCCTGCAGTACCACCGATGGCAGCTACCAGGAGAGCACAACCTTTGGCACCGCAGGGGCGACGGACCCATACAAGCTCAACAAATGGGGAACAACCTGGGGCGATTCGACGCAACCTACGCTGAGCCAGACCACGTCGGGGCCAAGCGGTCTCGACTGTGGGTCGGGTTGTGCCGCGCTGACCATTGACTTCTCGAGCGGAACCACGCAGTACTCCGCGGGCTCTTTTGTCGAGTTCTTTGGGTCGTCCACGGATTCCGTCACGAATCTGCTCAATGAGACCATCACGGCGAAGATCGCGGTGACAGTCGCGCAGGCTGGCGGCGCCGGCACGGCGGTACCGATCTCGATCAGTCTGTTCGGCCAAGACACGTACGCGAGCACAAACGGTGTGGACAATCTTTGGGTCGATGATCTGGGCTCAGCCAGCTCGCTCGACGCATCCGCAGGGTGGCACACTGTCACGTACAAGGTTGCGGACGCGAACGTTCCAAGCTGGAGCCCGACCCGAACGGTCTGCGCTTCGGCCCTCCACGCCATCGGTATAACCATCCAGAACAACACCGCCATCGACGATAGCAACGGTGCGGTGGTCACTCTATACGTCCAGAGCGTCACGGTTGGGTCCGGCGGAGGAGGGGGAACCGGCGGCAGCTCCAGTAGCGGTGGCAGCTCCGGCAACGGTGGGCAAGCGGGCGGAGGAGCCACGGGTGGCAGCTCCGGCAACGGTGGTCAGGCGGGCGGAGCCGCGGGCGGCAGCTCCGGCGGCGGTCAGGCGGGCGGCGCCGCGGGCGGCAGCTCCGGCAGCGG
>CAZBIU010000048.1:0-19579 GCA_964491625.1 uncultured Myxococcales bacterium | reverse complement strand
TGGGCAAGTGGGCGGAGCCGCCGGCGGCAGCTCCGGTGGGCAAGTGGGCGGAGCCGCCGGCGGCAGCTCCGGTGGGCAAGTGGGCGGAGCCACCGGCGGCAGCTCCGGCAGCGGTGGACAGACGGGCGGATCCACGGGCGGGCTTCCCCAACTCACAGTCAACGGAAGCACGCTGCAAGACCCGACCGGCAAGACCATCGTCCTGCGCGGCTCCTCGCTGATCGACATCGGTGCGCTCTATGCCTACGGCAGCAACAGCGCGAAGGGAATCACCGATCGCATGGACAATGTCGCCGCGGCCGGCGTGCAAGGCCACGTGGTGAGGCTTCCGGTATACCCCAAGATCGACTACAACCTGGGCGGCTCCTATTGCTCGCCCCTGCCCTACCCGGTGGGCGGCACCGGCTCCGGCGCCAACTGTTCCCCGGCCACCAGCGGAACCTTGAACGCGGCGGACTACGTCAGCAAGCTGCTCAAGCCTGCGGTCGACTACGCCACCAGCAAGAACCTGTACGTCATCATCGATCACCACCAGATCGACAATGTCACGACCGGCAACTCGGCGGCCGACGCGACCACTTTCTGGACCGACATCGCGCCCCAGTTCGCAAGCTACAGCAACGTGATCTTCGAGGCTTTCAACGAGCCCATCGATGGCTCTGCGTCGTGGTCCACCCTCAAGCCCATCGTGCAGGGCTGGATCGACACCATCCGGAAAGGCGCGCCCAACAACGTCATCATCGTGCCGTCCATGAGCTACGACCAGCACCCGGGCGATGCCGCAAGCGACCCGCCGACCGGGGGCAATCTGATGTACACCGCCCACGTCTATCCAGGCAACTGGAACACGACCTTCCAGAACCAGGTCACCACGGCGGCCGGCAAGGCGCCCGTGTTCATGACCGAATGGGGCTACCAGCTCAACGGATCCGATCAGAACCTAAACACCTCGAGCTCAAGCTGGGGGACCAATCTCGAAAGCTTCGCCGACAGCAACGGCCTGAGCTGGACCGCCTGGATCGACGACAATGGCTGGACACCACCCATCTTCAGCGACAGCAATCTGACCTCACTCACCGATTTCGGAACCCTGGTGAAGAACTGGCTTGCCGCCAAGGCAAGCAGCGACTGGGTCCAATAGCGCCTGAGGTGAATGCAGGATGCCGGCGCTATGCGTCGGCGTCAGCATGGGATTCAGTCAGATGGTTTGTGAACAGGTTGTGACTGAATCCAGGTGGGTTGCTGACAGGAGCCCGGACATCCTGGAAGGATGGTTGCCATTCCGGTTTTTGCGGCGACGCCCGCCAGGTATCTGCCGCGTGCACAGTTTTCGATCGAGCTCGACGAGCGGGTTGAGGAATATTTTCGCGCCGAGGGGCTTAGCAAGCGCGACCTTCCCCGAATGTACCTGAAAACCGGCATCGTGATCGCGTGGTGCGCGATTTCGTATCTTGGCCTTCTCGGCGCGTCGACTCTTTGGCAGGGCGTCGTGCTCTCCGTCTCGTTGGGCCTCTCGATGGCAGCAATCGGATTCAACGTCATGCATGACGGAAACCATGGCGCATACTCCCGCCGCACCTGGGTCAACCAGGTCATGGCGCGATCGTTGGATCTCCTTGGGGGTAGTGCCTACTTCTGGCGATTCAAGCACAACATCGCGCACCACACGTATACCAACATCTCGGGACAGGACGACGACATCAGCCTCGGCATCCTCGGACGACTTTCACCACACGACCCTTGGCACCGATTCTACCGCTTTCAATTCATCTACATCTGGGGGCTGTACGCGCTGTTGGCTCTCGAATGGCAAACCACCGGCGAGCTGCGAAACATCATCGCGAACCGACGAATCGGAATGACCCGGGTGCCGTTCCCTGGTCGCTGGGAGCACGCGTTCTTCTGGGTGGGCAAGATTGTGTTCTTTGGGTTGGCCTTCGCGCTCCCGTTGTTCTCTCATCCATTCGGATCGGTGCTGGCCTGCTATGCGCTCACCGCCATCACTCTCGGCGTGACGCTCGGAACCGTATTTCAGCTTGCTCATTGTGTGGAGGAGGCCCATTTCGAGCAACCACCGACCAAGCAGGCTGTCGTAAACAGGGAGTGGGCGGCTCACCAAATCGAGTCGACGGTCGACTTCGCGCCACAGAGCCGCCTCGTCACCTGGTACGTTGGCGGGCTCAACTACCAAATCGAACATCATCTGTTTCCCCGGATTTGCCACCTCCATTACCCGGCACTCGCGCCAATCGTCGAGTCCGTGTGCCGCCGGTACGGTGTGCGCCACTTCACCCACCCCACCGTGGGCTCTGCAATCAAATCTCACGTGCGCTGGCTGCGCACGATGGGCCGCGCACAATAGCCTTTGGGTACGAGACCCATGCCAGCGCTGGTTCGCCTTAGTAGCCGACGGCCGCCGACTCGTTGCCGATGAAGGTGCCGTTACGGAAGGTGTTCAAACACAGCGGGTGGGTGAACGCAGAGGCGCCATCGGCCGATGAATAGGTGATGTCGTCGACCGAGGGGCCGCCCGGCGGATCAAGCGTTGCCAGGGTGCGCACGCGCTTGGAGATCTCGTGATCGGTGCAGGCGGTGTCGCCGCTGATGCCGAGCCCGCCCACGATTTTGCCGTTCTTGTACAGAGGTACACCGCCGCCAAAGGTGATGATGCCGCCCGCGATCTTGGGGCCGTCATCGCCCTTGGAGGCGGCCAGCGATTGCGGGTTGAACGGGTTCGATTGATTGAGGCCGAACAGGGAATGGCCGGGTTGCACGAAGGTAAATAGCCGGGCCGTCGACAGAGCTAGGCTGTCCAGGCTGAAGGCATTGGCGGTGTAGGCCTTGGCCTTTGCGATGGCCTGGCTGCCAGGCCAGACTTGGGTGGGATCGCTGGTGGAGGTGGCAACGGCGCACAGCTCGCCATGGCGATTCACGACGGCGCCCCACATACGCTGGCCGGCGAACAAGCCGCCGGCATTTCCGCCCGTGCTGGGCGCAGCTTGCAGCAGGAGCTTCAATTGTGCGGCCGACGGCAACCCGGAACAGTCCGGACCGTCTCCGGCCCGAGCCGCGGTCGCGGTGAACAGAACAGCGGACACTAGCAGTGCTCGTACACAGACAGTCTTCATGACGCTTCTCCTTTGTTTGGGCGCTGATGGTGCTTCTGCCAAACGAGAACAGCCAATGGCACCCGCACCACCGGGCGCGAAAAGTATAGATACCTATCGCCCGACAGGCCATCCGGAATGGTTGGTTCGGCTCTGCGCCGATTGCGCAAATCTTCCGCAACCAATGCTACCCGTTCGCATCTAATCGCGCCCGGAGATCAGGGCGCTCCGCTGCCCGACGCCAGCCGGAGCTGCCTGCGGGCATTCAGCAGGTCGCCGTCCGCTTGGATGCGTGCAACCTCGGCGGCGAGATCATCGCGATCGGCCTGCAATAGATCGAGCTGTGTGGTTTCCCCGGAACGGTAGCGCGCCCGTGCGATCTCCGCCGCCCGCGCGCTGGCGACCGACTGCGCCCGCGCGGACTTGCTGCGGGCGATGTTCGCCTCGATGGTGCGGAAGGCTTGCTCGATGGCATCGACGACGGTGAGTCGGACCTCGTCCTCGCGCGCCTTGGCGGCAAGCGCCTCGGCGTTCCGCGCCCTGATCGCGGGACTGGTGCCAAAGTCGATGCTCCAGCCAAGGGTCAGGCTGGCCGCGTAGGCTTCGTGGTGGCCGTTGAGAAAGCCGGTCGCGTTGGTGTAGCGCTCGACCACCGCAGCACCGAGTGTCGGCACCAGTACGAGGCGTTGGGCGGAGGCGTTGCGCTCTGCTGCCTCGCGGGCCGTCGCTGCGGCCACCACCACGGGTGTCGCCGAGGTGCCGGCCAGGAATTGGTCGAGCGGCGGCTCGGCATGGAGATCGTCGACCAGCTCGACGGACGTTGCCACGTCGGGGCGAATTCCGGTTCTCGATGCGAGGGCCTGCGCCGTCAGGCTCACCGCAAGCTGGGCCCCGATGACCTGCTGGCTGCGCTGCTCGACCTCTGCGCGCGCGCGGGCCACGTCCAAGGCGGCCGCGGTTCCGGCGCTCGCAGCTTCCTCAGTCAGCTTCAGATCCATCCGGGTCACGTCGAAGGCCTTGCGCGCAACCGCCACCAGCGCGAGATCCGCGGCCAACTGATAGTAGAGCTGAACCACCTCCGCCTCGACCGCACGCGCGGTAGCGTTCTGCTGGTGCTGTGCCGCCTCGGCGGCATGGTCGGCGGCCGAGATGCGCGCAAACTTGGCCAGGTCCACCAGCGGCACCGAAAGGGTTGCCGAGGCGTCGAGCTCATTGCGGGGCAGGACAGACAGCCCGGAGAAGCTCACGTCCCACTGGTTGCGCGTGTAGCTCGCCGCAGCCGACAGAATAGGCAGGGCACGCGAGAAGGCCTCCGATGCCTGCGCGTCGGCCTCAGCGCGGTTGGCGCGAACCTCCTGATTGCGGGGATTGTGGGCACGCGCGCTCTCGACGAAGACGTCGATGGGCTGCAAGGCTGAGGCCGACGACGGAAGGCCGGTCGTTACAAAGACTGACATCAACGATGTCTTGATGATGATTCTCTTGTTCACGCGTGTTTGCGATGCAACCCCGGGGCCGAGCCCCAAGTGCTGCGATAGCCGCGGAAAGTCGTGGTCGTAGACGTAGACGTGGCCGTGGCCGGACTGATCGATTACCAGCGGCCTCGGCCACGACCACGACCAGGACCACGGCCACGACTGCGACCGCCTCGGGTTCGCCCGTCCCCTGTCGAAAAACCGGCGTCTGTCGTCGTCCTTTACACCCTTAACCGATAAGGCCGTACTTGTGCAGCTTCTCAATCAGCGCCGGGCGCGAGACGCCGAGACGCCTCGCGGTCTCACTTTGGTTGTTCTTGTTGGCGGTGAACTGTTCGGCAATGATCGAGCGTTCGAAGTTCTCCACCCGCGTACGAAGGGGGTAATTGGCGCCAGGGTCGGCGCTCGACGAGGACGTGTCGCCGTTCGGGCGTGGGTCGGACAGCGACCGCCACAATTCCAGCGACACACGTTCATCTGGCGCCAAGGCCAGAAGGCGCGCGATGGTATTCTCCAGCTCGCGCACGTTGCCAGGCCAAGGGTGCGTCCTCATGGCCGCGACGAGCGCCGGTTCGACCTGGACCTGGTCCATTCCGTAGCGTTCCACGTATTGCCGGATGAATACGGCGATGAGCGGCTCGATGTCCTCTGGTCGTTCTCGCAGCGCGGGAACTCTTATGGGGACCACGTTCAGACGATAGAAGAGATCCTCGCGAAAGCGACCGGCCGTCGCTTCGGCCGCCAGATCGCGGTTGGTCGCCGCCACCAGACGGACGTCCACCGTCTCGGGACGGCCGCCCACCGGCTGCACCTCCCCGGACTGCAACGCGCGTAAAATCTTGGCTTGAATCGCCTGGGGCAAGTCGCCGATCTCGTCGACGAACAGGGTGCCGCCTTGGGCTTGCTGGAAGTAGCCGAGCTTCGCCGACTGCGCTCCGGTGAATGCGCCCTTGGTGTGGCCGAACAACTCCGCCTCGGCCAGCTCGGTCGGGATGGCGGCTGCGTTGAAGCGAACGAAGGGCTTGTCGGCGCGCCGCGAGTGAGCGTGCAGAGCGGTGGCCACGACCTCCTTGCCGGCCCCGCTCGGTCCAGTCAAAAGCACGGTCACGTCCTTCGGGGCCACGCGCGCCACCACGTCGAGAACCCGGCGCATGGCCGGGCTCTGCGCAACAATGACCCGTCCCAGCGTGTTCTGGGTTCGCAAAAGCGCGTTCTCTATGCGCAACGAGCGCGCCTCGATGGCCCTCTTGATGGCGAGCGCGACCTCGTCGGGATCGAAGGGCTTGGGCAGGTAGTCGTAGGCGCCCGCCTTCATCGCAGTGACCGCAACCCGCTCCGAGCCGTGCGCGGTGAGCATCAGGACCGGAACACCCGGATCCTGCGCGCGCAGACGCTCCAGCACGCGCAGCCCATCCATCTCGGGCATCGCCAGGTCGGTCAACACGGCGTCCGCGCCCCGGGCCTCGAAAGCGAGCAGGCCATCGGGACCGCTGGCGCAAGCCTCGACCGTCAATCCGGCGTCGCCCAGCACAGCCTCGAGCGCGAAACGCAGGGAAGCATCGTCGTCGATCACCAAAACGCGCCCAGAAACTTGTTCCATGGATTTCACTTCAACCTGGGGAAGCCACGTCCGTCGTCATGGGAGAAAAGCCCTTCAGCAGCTCCGCGCGGGCCGGCGGCCGAGCTGGCAGCTCGATGGTGACGGTGGTGCCGTGGCGAGGGACGCTCTCGTAGCGGAGCCGCCCGCCGTGCTGATTCACCAAGGCGCGCGCCACGGCGACCCCCAGACCAGTGCCGCCCTTGCGGGTGCTAAAAGGCGGCCTTTGCAGGCGTTCCAGGGTGGCGTGGCACATGCCGAGGCCATGGTCGACAATGCGAATCGCCAGAGAACCGGGCACGGTCATGGACGCCACGTCGATGGTGACAGACTGTCCGGACGCCGAGGCCTGAACGGCGTTCATGGTCAAATAGAAGAGCGCACGCTGGAGCTTGCGGGCGTCGGCCAACACCTCGATCTCCGGTCGGCCGGTCACCTCGATGGTCACGCCGGCCTCCGCCGCGCGCTCGTCGAGGAGTAGCTTCAGCTCGATGGCAACCGCGTGCGGGTGCACCGACTCGAGCTGCAGCTCGCCCAGGCCGCGCGACAGTGACAGGAAGCTGTCGACGATCGACTCCAGTCGATCGGCCTCTGTCGATACCACCTCCAGCCGCTGCACGGTGCGCGGGTCCAGGGTCGGGCAGCGCGCGAGGTGCGCCGAGAGTGCCTTGATTGAGGCCAGCGGGTTCTTCATCTCGTGGGCAAGGTTGGCAGCCGCGCCCTCCAGCTCACGCACGCGGTCCTCGCCAATCGAGCACAGCTCCTCCCTTCGGTGACCGAGCTCCACGGCAACCTTGGCATAAGCGGCCGTGACAAGCCCCCAGAAACCCGAAACGTTCACCACGGTAACCAGAAGGGAGCCAGTGACGATGGCGAGGTAGTCGATGGAAGGCCTTCCGTCGACCGGAGCGATGGGAGGGGCCAGTCGCCCGATCGGCACCGCCGAGAGCGCAGCAACCCCCGACAGCACAAGCGTCGCTCCTCCGGCGAAAAGAACCCGCAGTCGTCCGGTATCGAAAACTAGCAAGGCCGGCAGGATGATGCCGAGCCCCAATGGCAAAAGCGGGCTTTGCAGCCCTCCGGTGTTGACCGACCATGCCCCGAACGACAGAAGCGAGCAGAATAGGAGGCGCATCTTGCTTCGCTCGGAGATGGGAAAACACCGGCTCCGACAAGCGGCAAGGTAGAAGACACAGATAACGGCGTGTGCGGCCACCCTTTCGCCCGGGAAACCGCGCAGGCCGAGGAGGAGCATCGTGGCAATCTGCAGAATGATCACCAGCGAGTGCCTGGTTCGGGCCAGGCCCTGCGCCATCTCGGTAGGGGGCGAGCGCAGCACGTGATGACGTGCACGCCGTCGAAGCTCCGAGGCGCTGGGCTGCATGAGCATATAGTCAAGCAAAGTTCATGCGCGTTTGCCATGACCAAGGATGCCCACGACGCTTCCAAGGGCTGTCGGAAAGGTGACAGGTGTTGTCTGCTTTTGTGCGCCGACACCGGAATGTCATTTGACCAACGGCCGACGCGTGCCATCTTCTGGGTGAGCTTGGGCCAATGCTGCCGATGCGTCGAACAACCGCTGAGGATTCCGAGGAAGACGCCGTCCTCCCCGCCGTCGGCGTGAATGATCGCCCGGTGCGACCGCAGGCGGCGTTGCAGGAGCTGGCCCAGGCGCTGGCGCTGCGCGAAGAGGCCATGGGAATTCTTGGCCACGAGTTGCGCAATCCGCTGAGCGCCATCGTTGCCCTGGCGCGGGCGACCTTGGGAAGCCAAGAGCTTCCGGACGAGGTGCGCGAGCGACTGGCTCATGTGGACCGCGCCGCCCAGCGGTCGCTGTCAATGATCGAGGTGCTGCTGGATTTCGGGGAAAGCCGATGGCGCGGGCCGCTCGCCATCCGGGTGGCGGCTTCCGACTTGGCCGCCATTGCGGCCGACGTGGTTGAGGAGACCCGAGCCGCCAATCCTGGCCGGGTCATCGAGCTTGAGGTGCGCAGCGCCGCCTCGTTCGTCCTCGATCCGCTGCGCATCGCTCAGGTCCTTGTCAATCTGATAGGCAACGCGCTCGTGCATGGTTTTCCTCACACGCCGGTGCAGGTCGCGGTGGAGGTCTGCAACGGCGAGGCCTGGCTGGCTGTTCGTAATCATGGACCGGTCATCCAGCCCGACACGGTGCCCACATTGTTTGAGCCGTTCACCCGGGCCGGCGCGAGAGCCAGCGAGAGAGAAGTGACCGGCATCCGCAGCGCGCCGGGCCTCGGTCTCGGCCTCTACATCGTGCACGCCATCGTCAACGCCCACGGGGGAAGTATCGAGGTTGCGTCGGACGCCGAAAGCGGGACGAGCTTCCTGGTGCGTCTGCCCCAACGCAGCCCGCAGCCGTTCCAAGATCGCCGCTGAGCTGCTCTCTTTCCGACATGTGTTGTCCGTTCGCCGACGGACTGTGCGTCGGATTTCTCACCACAGCCCTCATTTTCCAGCCTCAGTGCTCTCCGTGCCTCGGTGGTCAAAAGCCAAGCGACGTAGCGCAGGGTAGGCGCGCCGGTTGCATCGTCAACTGCCAACAGTCGGAGAACTCACATGCGTACTTTCAATTCAATGTCGCGCGTCGTGCTGGGCGCGCTGTTCTTGGTTTCAGGGTGTCGTGTGGCGTACACGGCGCCGGCAGCGCCTTTGCCCGCCGTCACCGTGGCCGAAGTTGAAGAGCACAAGGTCGCGGAATGGGATGAATTCATCGGTCGCTTCGAGGCGGTAGATTCGGTCGAGATTCGCCCGCGTGTCTCGGGAACCGTCGACCGGGTGCTGTTCAGGGAAGGCAAGGAGGTACGCAAGGGCGACCTGCTGTTTCAGATCGACCCACGCCCGTACCGGGCCGCGGCGGCGCGAGCGCAGGCCGAGCTCGCCCAAGCCCGAAGCGCGGCGACGCTGGCGACCCGCTCCCTCGACCGATCGAAGCACCTGATCGCGGCCGACGCCACCACACGCGCGGAGCTCGACAGCCGCACCGCCGGATCCGAGGGGGCCGACGCCGCCGTGGGCGCGGCCGAGGCTGCACTGACCACGGCACGCCTCAATCTCGGATGGACCGAGGTGCGCTCGCCAATTCGCGGACGGGTGGGCCGCGCCGAGATCACGACCGGCAACCTGGTGCAGGCAGGTGCCTCGCGCCTGACCACCGTGGTTTCGCTCGATCCAATCTTCGTCTATTTCGACGCGGACGAACGCAGCTACCTGAAGATGGTCGCGCATCAGCGGATGTCCAAGGACGAGCACATCCCCATCGTGATGGGGATGGCGGACGAGGACAACCGCTTCCCTCATCAGGGCCACCTCGACTTCATCGACAACCGGCTGGATCCGAGCACCGGTACCGTGCGATCGCGGGCCGTGTTCTCCAACAAGGACCAACGGTTCACTCCCGGGTTGTTCGCGCGCCTCAAGGTGCTGGACAGCAGCGAGTATCTCGCCCCGGTGGTGAACGACCGGGCGATTGGAACCGATCAGGACAAAAAGTTCGTGCTGGTGCTCAAGGACGACAGCACGGTGGAGTATCGCCCGGTCGAGCTGGGACGGCTGGTGGACGGCTATCGGGTGGTCACCAGCGGCCTCAAACCACACGAGAAGATCGTCGTCAATGGCCTGCAACGCGTGCGGCCGGGCGCCAAGGTGGCCGCCACCTTGGGCCCCATGCTTGCGCAAGCAGAGCATGACCATCCGGCTTCGGTGACCGCAAACCCTTAGGGCTCAACTCGCAGCTGGAGATCGCATGCGTTTTTCTCGCTTCTTCATCGACCGGCCCATCTTCGCGGCCGTGCTTTCCATCGTCATCTTCATCGCCGGGGCAGTCTCCATCTTTCGCCTGCCCGTGAGCGAGTACCCCGAGGTGGTGCCTCCCTCCGTCGTGGTGCGCGCGGTCTACCCGGGCGCCAATCCGCGCGTGCTCGCCGAGTCGGTGGCGGCGCCACTCGAAGAGCAGATCAACGGCGTCGAGGACATGCTCTACATGTCGTCCCAGGCGACCGCGGACGGCGTCCTCAGCCTGACCGTGACCTTCCACGTGGGAACCGACGTGGATCTGGCGCAAGTGCACGTGCAAAACCGGGTCGGTCAGGCGCTTCCGCGGCTGCCCGACGAGGTTCGACAGCTCGGCGTCACCACCGTGAAGAGCTCGCCCAACATCACCATGGTCGTGCACCTGGTGTCGCCCGAGAACCGCTACGACATGGTCTATCTGCGCAACTATGCCCTCCTGCAGGTCAAGGACGCCCTGGCCCGAATTCCGGGTGTCGGCCAGGTCAACATCTTCGGCGCCGGCGACTACGCGATCCGGGTGTGGCTGGATCCCGACAAGGTGGCCTCGCGGGGCTTGTCGGCCAGCGACGTGGTCAGGGCCATCCGCGAACAGAACGTGGAAGTCGCGGCCGGTGTGGTGGGCGGCATGCCCATGCCCAAGGCGGTGGACTACACCCTGACTGTCAATGCGCAGGGCCGGCTCACCAGCGAGCAGGAGTTTCGCGACATCGTGATCAAGACCGGCCCGGACGGAGAGATCACGCGGCTCGGTGACGTGGCCCGCGTGGAGCTGGGCGCCGGCAGTTACTCGCTGCGATCGATGCTGGACAACAAGGATGCGGTCGCGCTCGGCATCTTCCAGGCGCCCGGCTCGAATGCGCTGCGGGTCTCCACCGCGGTTCGCGAGACCATGGCCGAGCTGTCCAGAAACTTCCCGCAAGGGATCGAGTATCGCGTGGTCTACGACCCCACGACCAACGTGCGTGAGGGCATCGCCGAGGTGGCAAAGACCCTGTTCGAGGCCATTGGGCTGGTGGTGCTGGTGGTGGTGCTGTTTCTACAGACCTGGCGCGCCTCGATTATCCCGCTGTTGGCGGTTCCCATTTCCATCGTCGGCACGTTCGCCGTCATGTCCATATTCGGATTCTCCATCAACACCCTGTCGCTTTTCGGCTTGGTGCTGGCCATTGGCATCGTGGTCGACGACGCCATCGTAGTGGTCGAGAACGTCGAACGCGGCATCGAGGAGGGACTGTCCCCTCGCGAGGCGAGCTACCGAGCCATGGCGCAGGTCAGCCGTCCCATCATCGCCATCGCGCTCGTCTTGTGCGCGGTCTTCGTCCCGGTGGCCTTTGTGAGCGGCTTGACCGGTCAGTTCTACCGTCAGTTCGCCCTCACCATCGCGTTTTCCACCGTGATCTCCGCCTTCAACTCGCTCACCTTGTCTCCCGCGCTCAGCGCCATTCTGCTCCCGCGCCACGGGGCCAAGCCCGACTGGCTGACACGCTTGCTCGACCTCACCTTTGGCTGGCTGTTCCGCGCCTTCAATCGGATCTTCAAGCGCGGCTCCGAGCGCTACACCCGCACCGCCGGTGGTTTGATTCGCCACCGCGGGCTCGCCTTCGGTGCCTATCTTGTGCTGATCGCCGTCACGGCGCTGGGCTTCTCTCGGCTGCCGAGCGGATTCGTTCCCACCCAGGACAAAAGCTATCTCATCGCCTTTGCCCAACTCCCCGACGGCGCCACGCTGGATCGGACCACCGACGTGATCAAGCGGATGGCCGACATCGGGCTTAAGCAGCCCGGGGTTGCGGGCGCGGTTCAGTTCCCCGGTCTTTCCATCAACGGCTTCGTCAACGCGTCCAACTCCGGTATCATCTTTTTCGTCCTAAAGCCGTTCGACCAACGCGAGAGCAAGCCGCTTTACGGGCCTGCCATCGCCGGAGCGCTGAACGGAAAATTCGCGGGGATCCAGGACGCCTTCGTCGCCGTCTTTCCGCCGCCACCGGTGATGGGCCTCGGCACGGTCGGCGGCTTCAAGCTCGAGCTCGAAGACCGGGCTGGCCTGGGCGAGGAGGAGCTGGGCAAGGCCAGCCAGGCGCTCCTCGGCAAGGCCTACCAGACGCCAACCCTGGCCGGGCTCTTTTCCAGCTATCGGCGCAACGTGCCCCAGGTGGATGTCCAGGTCGATCGCGAGAAGGTCAAAGAGCTCGGGGTCCCGCTCACCGAGCTCTTTCAAACCATGCAGATCTACCTTGGGTCGGTGTACGTCAACGACATCAACCGTTTTGGCCGAACCTACCAGGTGCTGGTTCAGGCCGATGCCCCCTACCGCGCTACCTCGGATAGCATCGCCCAATTGAAGGTGCGAAACAGCCGGGGCGACATGGTGCCCCTCGGATCCCTGGTGAAGGTCACGGCGTCGCGCGGCCCTGACCAACAACTTCACTACAATGGCTATCCTGCGGCCGACATCAACGGTGGCCCGGCGCCTGGGGTCAGCTCGGGCGCGGCGGTGGCGACCATGGAACGCCTTGCCAAGGAAACTCTGCCCAACGGTATCGGGTTCGAGTGGACCGACCTGACCTACCAGCAGCAGCTGGCCGGTGATACCACGCTACCGGTGTTCCTCCTGTGCGTGCTGCTGGTGTTCCTGGTGCTGGCCGCGCAGTACGAGAGCTGGTCGCTGCCGGCGGCGGTCATCCTGATTGTGCCTCTATGTCTGATGTGCGCGGCAGCCGGCATCTGGCTTACCGATGGCGACAACAACATCTTCACCCAAGTCGGATTTCTGGTTCTCATCGGGTTGGCGTGCAAGAACGCCATCCTCATCGTCGAGTTTGCCCGCGAGCTCGAACGCGACGGGCGATCCACCGTCCAGGCCGCCATGGAGGCCGCCGGCATCCGCCTGCGCCCGATCCTTATGACCTCGTTTGCCTTCATCATGGGCGTGATCCCGCTGGTGATTTCTTCGGGCGCCGGCGCGGAGATTCGGCAGGCCATGGGGATCGCCGTGTTCGCCGGCATGCTGGGCGTGACCTTCTTCGGCCTGGTGCTAACCCCGGTGTTCTACGTGCTCGTGCGCAAGCTGGGCGACCGTCGCCTGCGCAGTAGGGAGCCGCAGGTGGCGCCCTCCCAAGCGCTTGCCGACGGGTGACACCCCAGGCGTGGCGCCGAACGGGTCACGAAAGCGATCTTCGCGTGCATTCTTCGATGCGATTTTCAAGGAACCGGCGCTCTCCCTCGTTGCGCGCAAGCCGGCGAGCTTTCTCGAAGTGCCCGCGCGCGACCTCCGCGTGGCCGCATCGGAGCTCCAGCTCGCCGAGCGCCGCGGGGTAGAACGGGTAGCTGGCGAGGCGGTCGGCGTCCTCGATGGCCCGAGCCGCAGCCAGACCCTTCGCAGGGCCTTGCTGCTGGGCGATCGCGATGGCGCGGTTCAGAGCCACCACCGGCGATGGCCGAACTTTCATGAGCACGTCGTAGAGGCCGATTATGTTCCCCCAAGGCGTCTCGCGGGCATCGCTCGCGCTTGCGTGCATGCCCGCGATCCCAGCTTCGACGTGGTACGCGGTCAGCTCCTCGCCGCTCGCGCTCCGCTCGAGCAGCCGCGTACCCTCGGCAAGAAGCTGCGCGTCCCACAAGGACCGGTCCTGTGCAAACAGGTCCTTGAGGTTCCCCGCCTGATCGATACGCGCCGGCAGGCGCGCGGCCAGCAGCCACATGAGCGCAGCCAGCGCGTAGGTCGCCGGCGTCGCCGACGGCGAATGCTCGACCAGCAGCCGCACCAGGCGCATGGCATCCCGGCACAGATCCTCGCGCACGACCGCGTGCGCGGATGCGCCGTGGTAACCCTCGTTGAAGAGCAGATAGAGCGCCCTGTGGACAGCCGAGAGGCGCGGCAAGAAGTCCGCCCGGGTTAGCTCGAAGAGCTGACCCGACTCTGCCAGCGCCTTCTTGCCTCGCGAAATGCGCTTCTCCATTGCCGCAGGCGACACCAGGAACGCACTGGCGATCTCGTCCACGCCGAACGCGCACAGCAAGTGAAGCACGAGCGCGACCTGCACGTCTTCGCCGAGCCCAGGGTGGCAGCACGTGAACATCATCCGCAGCTCGTCGTCTTTCAGAGCGTCGGGCAAGAACATCGCGTCCACCGCAGGCTCGAGCGCCCACGCATTCTCGATGTGCCACTCTAGCTCGGGGGCGAACTTCCTCGCCGTGCGCTGCCGCCGGAAAAGATCGATTGCGCGGTTCTTGGCTGCCGTCATCAGCAGTGCAGCGTAGTGAGGCGGCACCCCTTGGTAGCTCCACGCTTCGAATGCGTTGGCGAGCGTCTCCTGAACGACGTCCTCTGCGAGGGCCAGGTTCGCCATGCCGAACGCGCGGGTCAGCGTCGCAAGCAGCCGTGCCGCCTCCT
Source organism: uncultured Myxococcales bacterium (assembly GCA_964491625.1). Taxonomy (GTDB): domain Bacteria; phylum Myxococcota_A; class Polyangia; order Fen-1088; family Fen-1088; genus Fen-1118. The sequence goes on along the minus strand of CAZBIU010000048.1, from coordinate 5,197 downwards.
GCCGGAAAAATGCGCTGTCGAGCTTCACGCGTCTATCTTGAACACGGGCCGAATCTCGATCATCCCGTCCTGATCGAAGATCGGATGCCCGTCGGTTAGCGCAACGGCCTCGTCGTAGTCCTTCGCCGCGACGACGGAATATCCCACGACGATGTCCTTGGTCTCCGCGTACGGCCCGTCGGTGTAGCCGCCCTTCTTGTCCTTGACCACGCGGCCCCCCTTCGTGTCGAGGGGCTGGCCGTAGTTGGCGAGGTGGCCACTCTGTTCCATCTTCTTGAACCACGCCTGCCACTTCACCATCGACTCCTGCATCTGCTGCACCGTCCGGTCCTTTGCAGGGCGGCGGTACAAAAAGACAAACTCGCTCATAATTCTGCTCCTCGGCCCTCGGCCGCGCGGGCATCAAGATGCGCCTTGACGTTCGGGCCCTCTGCCGCGCCTTCGTAAAAGGAGAGATCCTCATCGATTCCGACCAACCGCAGGCACTGCCCGCCGGGCGCTTGGAAGTAGAGGTGCGGGTCCGGAACTTCGAGTTTCCTGGCGCCGAAATCGAGGATCTTACGCGCAAGCTCGTCGACCTTGTCGGACTTGATCTCGAGCCAGACCGACCTTGCGGTTCGCAGGAACTCGCTCGCGTCGGGGACGTCCCCGTATAGGACGATGTAAAAGTCGTCCCCCAAGCGAATGAAGTCCCGGTCGTCCTGGGCCTTGGTGATCGTGCCACCCAGAACCTCGCAATAAAATCTGCAAATGGCGTCCCGATCTTTGCGTGGAGCGATGACCGACATATGGTTGCCAAAGATGGCCTTGGTGGTGGGTGCCTCGGCGCGCAGGTAGGCTCCGAGCCAGTCGAGCATCCGCTCCCATCCCCCCGCGTGCTCGATGGCTGGCTCGCTCGCACCGAACCCGTCGTGACGGACGATGATGCGCGTCCCGTTCTCCTGGGGCAACAATTGGGTAGCGACCCTGGTCACACGCCGGCCGAGGGTGGGATGGTCGAAGTCGTAGCGCCGCGTCTGCACGATCTTCTGTGGCGTGACCTCGATGAACTCGCCGCTCGCTGGCAGAGCCGTCCCGTCTGGCAGTCGAATGACCAGGCTCCATGTGCCGCCCGGGCGCAGGCTCGCCTGCCACGATTCGATGGTGTAGACGCCGGGCTCGCCCCACCAGCGTTCGCATTCGTCCGTCATAAGCGCACGCACAACGCGCTCGGGCGCGGCGGGCACGTCGATCGCTGCTAGCACGGTTTCGCCATCGCAGATGGCCCGAGCGGTGTCGGCCGCGCGAACCGTCGCCGTCACCGGCCGTCGCTGAGTCTCCTGTTTGTTATTTCGCATGATTTGCTCTCCTTGGTACGTAGGGTGATGGTCGTTGTTGGATGCTGAACCTCGTATCAGGCTACCGGCGAGGCGTGGTACCCGCGGCGATGGAAGCCGGCGATCCGAACGGTTCTCCCCTGCCGGTCTCCAGAAAAAGCTTGAGGCTGCGGAGAAACTGGGCCCAGGCGTAGTTTGTGAACGCAACCACGGGGGTCGTCGTCTTGAAGCCCGTGTGACTGAATCGTAGGGTGACGAGCCCGGAACCGGCACTGTCGCTCAGCTCGAAGAGCACCCGCGTGCCCTTCCAGTCCGGCGGGACGTTCTCCGCGGACCAGCCGACCGCTGTGTCACGCTCCAACTTCTCCACGCGGAACGTCACGGTTCCCTGGCCGAAAGCAAATTGGTTGATGGCCCCCACCGTGGGCTGTGTCTTGGCCTCCGTCCACCAGGCGGCGATGCCCTGGTCGGTGGTGAGCGCCTCGAATAGCCTGTGAGCGGTCGTTTCGATCTCGATGCCGATGATGATGTCCATGGTTCAACCTCCTTGGCGGAGCGGGTTAGATGGGTCTGCGCCGTCTCCGTTTTACGGTTAACGTTCGAGGCGTCCGCGTCCGGACATCTTTCTGAACCATCGTTGCCAAGGTCATGCGATTGCCGGTCCGAGCCCGCCATGGTCCGACGCTTTGGATGATTCTATGGCCCAACGAGTTGCCCGCGATCCTGGCAGAACGCCGACAACTGGCGACGCCCAGGCTCCGGACGCATCCGAGTAGAGGACCGTTTGACCACTCGACCATGCGAAACATCCGAATCTCATCGCAGCTTCGCGGCACGTTCCGCGACGAGCTTGAGAGGATCGTCTTCTTCAACCGCGAGCAAACCCTCGTCAGAGATACCTTGGTCGCCCTGGTTCAGCGGTACGGCGTGCCCGCGATCGTCGAAGAGGAGGGCTTGCTGCGCTTTCGCGCCGATGCGTTCGGGATGCTGCAGACCTTGTACGCCATCGACAGCACCGAGGAGCCCGAACGCCTGGTCGGGGTTGCCATGTTCACGCGGGTCAGGCGAAGCAGCATGACCGTCTTGCATCTTGCGGTCCACGAAGACTACACATCGCAAGGAAAGTGGCACGCCGAAGGCATCCTCGCGCAGCTGGTGACGACCATCCGTAACCTATCCCTGCGAACCCGCGGGGTACGCAGTCTGCGCATCCTCTATCCTCGTGAGGTCCGGTTGGCCTTACCCACGCGTGCGGAAGCGCCAGCGAAGAGTTGTAAGGCACCAGCAAGAAATTGACCAGGCGCTTCGCCAATTAGGTCGACGCAAGCCTCTCCATTCGTTGGCGGCGGGCGCGCCGGTCGATGGTGATCGCCGTCAACCAGAGGCGTGGGGAGTCGTGCATTTCACCTCGATCCGACTCCCCTGGTGTTACTCTCGTACCCGGAGGTCAGGGTTATGACGAAACGAGCTTTGCTTTGGCTGGTGGCGGGCGCTGGATGTGTCGGTACGGTAACCCTCACCCGCATCGGCGCCGAGGCTGCCGCTCCGGGTGGCGCCGGATGCACCGATCTTGATGGTGACGGTTACGGCTTGGGGTGCGCGGCTGGGGACGACTGCAACGACAGTGATCCGGCCATCCATCCCGGCGCGGCCGAGATCTGCAATTTCAAGGACGACAACTGCAACGGCCTGGTCGATGAAGCCACGGACTGCGTGGCGCCCGCCGTCGACGAAAGCCGCGTGCGCGTGCCGGCGGGCTCCTTTCTTATGGGAAGCGAGAAGGGAGCAGCGGACGAAAGGCCGGTTCACCGGGTGTCTGGCTCGCCATTCGCCATGGATCGCTACGAAGTGACCAACGCGCGCTTCTTGGCTTGCGTGCGCGCGGGGGCTTGCGCGGCACCATCGCTGCCCGGCTCGAAAACCCGGGCACACTACTTCGACGATCCTACCTTCGCCGACTATCCGGTCATCTTCGTCTCCTGGGCGCAAGCGCAAGCCTTCTGCGCCTTCGCGGGCGGGCGTTTGCCGACCGAGGCCGAGTGGGAGCGCGCTGCGGCCGGGAGCGATGGCCCACGCACGTACCCGTGGGGCGACAGCCCGCCCGATTGTTCCAAGGCGAACTTCGCCGGCTGCGTGGGCGATACGGATCGCGTGGGCCGGCGAGTAGCAGGGCAAAGTCCCTACCACGCGTTCGACATGGCCGGCAACGTGTGGGAGTGGACGGCGGACTGGTACGATGCCGACTACTACCGCACAAGCCCCAGCCAGGATCCGGCAGGGCCCGCGAGCGGCCAGCTCAAGGTCATGCGCGGTGGCTGCTGGGTGAGCGGCGCAAGCTCGCTGCGAACCACCTGCCGCAAGCCAGAGCTGCCGAAGTCGTGGGCGCCCAACGTCGGCTTCCGCTGCGTCTACCCGGAGGTACCATGAGCAGGTGGATTGCTTGGGCCTGTGGCGTGGCGGCGCTGCTTGCGGGCACCGCTGCCTACCCCTGTGGCGCCCCATTCGGGAACAACATCACGGTGGATCCTCACCAGGACATCATCGTCGCCTGGAAAGACGGCGTCGAGACCTACGCATTCCAGCCCACTTTCTGCGGCCAGGCCACCGACTTCGGATTGATCCTGCCGGTTCCCGCGCTGCTGTCGCAGAACCCGACGGTCAACGATCAGCAGACCTTCGCCACCGTCGTCACGCTGTCGGAGCCGACCAAGCGCGAGGTTTCCGTGTCGAGCGGTGGCATCGGCTGCGGCGGTTCGGACAGCGCCGGGACTGGCGGCGCGAACGACGACACCCCCGCCGTGGTTGCCAGCGGACAGGTGGGGATTCTCGACTGGAGCCAGATCAAGGCCGACAACGAGTCGTCCCTAACCGAATGGCTCAGCAAGAACGGCTATCCCTATTCCGCCGGCGCGTCGACAGTCTTTTCGTACTACGTGGGAAAGGGTTGGTACTTTCTCGCCTTCCGCATCAACCAGCAGGCGGTTGCGGGGGGCGGAACCATTTGCCGATCGCTAGGTCCGATCGCCCTGTCGTTTCCGACCTCTGTGCCCGTGGTGCCGTCCGCGATGGCCAGCGCGGACGCTGCCACGGACTCCAGCTACCAGCAGGTTTCCTGGAGAATCTTTGGCATCACCCACGGTGACGTGCAGCTGACTTTCTCGAATGCGAACAGTTACGACAAGGTTCTTTGGTACTCGGGGGCCATCAGCGACGCCAGCCTGGCATCCCTGGGTGGGCTCGCCGCCACGGGCGACCGTCTGACCCGTTTGGCGCTGACCTTCACCAAGTCGGCATCCTCGACGGACGTTGACCTCGAGCTCGCGCCTGCGACGGACTACCGCGGGGTGGAAGACGTCTACGTCCACGATGACTCCATGTGCTCGGTGGGGCCGCACAGTCGGCTCGCACGCCACGGCCTCCTGCTTTTGTTCGGCTTAGCCACGCTCGGGCTGCTGTTTTGGCGGCGGTGGCGATAGCTGTGCGCCAAGGCTCGTAGCAGCGAACGCTACAGCGCCTTCACCTCTCGGGTCGGTCTATCCCTGGCAGTGCGCTTCGGCACCTCGTCTTAGAAAATTTGAATCGGAATGATGCCGCAGTTGTCGAACGTCATCGTCGTGTCGATGCGGAAGTTCGACTGCGTAACGTGGCGTTCGGCATTGAACACAGCCAATGGGTATGAATTGCCCTTGGTGATCCCCAGGGTCGAAGCCTGGGTGTCGAGACTCACCGATTGGGTTTCCTGCTGGTGAATGCCACCCAGGTCGATGACCAGCTTGTTGTTGATGAATACCCAGACGTCGTCATCGCCCTTGAAGGTGAAGGTCTCCCCAACGTTGTAAGTGAACGAGGTGTGGATCTCGGTGGTAAAGTAGAAGTTTTGC
>CAZBIU010000047.1:0-26971 GCA_964491625.1 uncultured Myxococcales bacterium | reverse complement strand
AGTTCGAGGTGGCTCCGACCGCGGACCAGCGACTGCCTGGCATCGCCGCCAATGCAATCGGCGTGAATGGCAAACCGGTCTACAACACCGCCTACGCCGGCGGAACCGCGGGCCGGCCCTTGACCATGGACGGCCCGCCCATGGACACCACCGGCACGCAAATGAGCGACTTCGCAGGCATCCTCTTCCGAACCAAGACTGCGAGCAATACGCCGGCCTCGCTCACCACCACCGGCCAAATCGGACAGTCCTACGCCCAGTGGTACACCGACGATCCCAATGCGACCGGGAACGCTACGACGGATGCGGCAAATCCCGACGTCATGCGCATCACGCTCCAAAGCACCCTCAACCTGACCCAGGACCCGAACGCCGCAGGGACCTTCCGATTCTACAGCGCGGCCTTCTTCCCCATCGACAATCAAGGGTTCGGCAACATCAAGTATCCCGCCACCAACACGACCCTCAATCACAACTTCTCATTCACCAGCGAGACCCACTACTGGTTCCAGTACAACGGCGGGGAGACCTTGGAGTTCCGCGGCGACGACGACGTGTGGGTCTTCGTCAACGGGCAGTTGGCCGTGGATCTCGGCGGCATCCACAACGAGTTGCGCGGAATCGTCACGCTCAACGGCGCCACCACCCAAAGCTGCGTCGACGACACCCCACCGGCATGTCACGGACAGGACGTGTGCGATACACCCGCGCCGGCCAACTGCCAGACCTTCACCAGCGGCTTCGGCCTCCTGAAGGGCAACATCTACGAGATCATCGTTTTCCAGGCCGAACGGCACGTGACTGCTTCGAACTACCGCCTCACCTTGAGCGGATTCAACGCGCCCATCAGCACGTGCATCCCGGTGTGCGGCGACGGCATTGTCACCCGCGGCGAGGCCTGCGATTTGGGCACCGCCAAGAACACCGGTGGCTACGGCACTTGCAACGCGGATTGCACGCTGCCGCCCCGTTGCGGCGATTCTGTGGTCAACGGTCCCGAGCAGTGCGACGACGGCGTCAACCTGGCGACCTACGGTGGAGCGGTCAAGGCCTGTGGGGCGAATTGCAAGTGGGCTCCCTACTGCGGTGACGGCGTGGCGTCGAACGGAGAACAATGCGACGACGGCACGAGCAACGGCGCAGGCTACGGTTACTGCACGGCCAGTTGCACGCTGGGGGCGCGCTGTGGTGACGGCATCGTCAACGGCCCCGAGCAGTGCGACGACGGCGCCAACAACGGTACCAGCGGAAGCAACTGCACCAGCACGTGCACCTTGAAGTGTGGCAACGGCGTCATCGATCCGGGCGAGCAGTGCGACAGTGGTACGCCCAGGAACACCGGAACCTACGACCAGTGCAAGTCGGACTGCACCCTTGGCCCGTATTGTGGTGATGGCATCAAGAACGGTCCCGAACAGTGCGATGATGGCAAGAACGATGGGACCTATGGCACTTGCGCGACTGGCTGTGTGTTTGCTCCCTATTGCGGTGACGGCACCGTCAATGGCCCCGAGCTTTGCGATCTCGGCCCATTGAACAGCATCTCGGCCTATGGTCGCGGCCTATGCACCAACATGTGTACCCCAGCGCCTTACTGCGGGGACAAGCAGGTCCAATCACAGTTCGGCGAGGTCTGCGACGACGGCGTCAACAGCGGTCTGCCAGGATCGTGCACGCCGGACTGCACCGGATTCGTGCCGCTTCCGTCGTGCGGCGACGGCGTGATTAACGCTTCCGAACAATGCGACGACGGCGCCAAGAACGGCACCGCGACCAGCACCTGCGACATCCACTGCCACTTCAAGTGCGGCAACGGAATCAAGGATGCGGGCGAACAGTGCGACGATGGCGTGAACAACGGAAGTTACGGAACGTGCAACCCCAATTGCACGCTGGCGCCGTACTGCGGCGATGGCGTCAGGAGCGGTTCCGAGCAGTGCGACTTCGGCGCCTCCAATGCGGCGCTTGCAACCGCCTACGGCGCCGGCGTCTGCACCGCGGTCTGCACCTGGGCGCCGTACTGTGGTGACGGGCGCATCCAAACCCAGTGGAGCGAAGAATGCGACGGCGGGGACAGTTGCGACTCGACCTGCCACTACATCGGCTCAACGCCGCTCTTCTGACGGTCGCGTAGCCTCCGTTGCCTGGCGAGGGCGAAGCCAGCAAGCCACGCCGAGCAGTCGTGTGGCCTGCGAGAGTAGGCTTGAATGACGCAAATCTGGGCAAGTCTTGGCCAGCGCGACTGATTCCTCCTTGACGATGCGCAAGCGTAGGTATAGGACTAAATGACTCCTATTTTGTCCACTTTGGGGGCAGTTCGGCATCAAAACCGCGAGCCCACGATGACAACTGACCAGGCCGTCTCGACGAAGCTCGAAACCAATCTGCGCCCGGGGCAGATTGTGGCGGGTAAGTACTGCGTCGACCATTTGATCGGTGAGGGCGGAATGGCAGCGGTCTGGGCAGGGACCAACTTACGCACCGGCAAGCGGGTTGCGCTGAAGGTCATTCTGCGATCTTTCGCGTCAACTCCCGGCGCTGAAGAGATGTTTCGTCGCGAGGCGTTGGCCGCCAGCCGTGTGAACCATCCCAACGTGGTCAACGTTTTCGACGTCATCGAGCACGACAGCATGGCCTGTATCGTGATGGAGCTGCTCGACGGCGAGCATCTCGGTACGTACCTTGCGTGCAAGGGGGTTCTTGGCGTCGAAGAGGCGGTGTGGCTGTTGCTGCCCGCGATGCGAGGCGTGGCGGCGGCCAACGCGCAAGGCGTGGTTCATCGCGATCTCAAGCCACAGAACATCTTCATTTGCGTAGGCCCCGACGGTCGACCGGTAACCACGAAGATTCTCGACTTCGGAATATCGGTCGTTTCCGAGAAGACTGCAGCCAAGGGCGCGACGACCATTCTGGTCACCACGCATGGTACGCCAGCGTATATGTCGCCTGAGCATATCACCGGCGCCACCGATATCGACGAACGGGTCGACGTCTACGGCTTCGGTGTGATCTTCTTCGAGGCTCTGACAGGAAAACTGCCATTCCTTGGCGAGTCCGGGCCCGAGTTGCTTGTGCGTATTCTGAACGAGCCTCCACCCAAGGTGAGCCTGTACCGGCCCGATTTGTCGCCTGCGGTGGTGGCCATTGTCGAGCGGGCGATGGCGAAGGATCCGGAGGACCGGTTCCCGGACCTCAACGATTTCGTACGCGCTCTGGAAGAGCACGGCCTGCCGCGCTCGCCGCTGCCGCGATCGCTGACGCCGATGATTGGCGTTTCCCTGTTCGACACCGGAAGTGGGCCATCGGGTGTTGCCGATCCCGTCGTGCAGATGATCCACCGGTCGGAGCCCTCGGGTGAGCACGGCACCAACGAGACCAAGGCGCTCTATGGGTTGCCGAGCTCCAACGAAATGAAGCACAGGACGACGGTGCGGCGGCCTCGGGCCGGAGATCAGACGGTGGAGGCGCAGTCACCGAGCACGGTGGTCGTTGACATGGATTCTTCCGAGCCCGGCGCTCCCAAGAGACGCATGCCCCGGCGCCTGCTGAGTGCGGCTTCGTTTGTCGGAGCTGTTGCGGTGGTGGCTTGGGTTGCACTGCCCAAGTTCCCTCGCGACCGAGGCTACCCGCAGGATGCCAGAGAAAGCGCGGTACCGACGGTGCCTTTGCGGTCTCAGCCTAACCTCTCCGTGCCTCCGGTGTCTGGGCCCACGATGCCTGAGCGGGCGGCGCCTATGCCCACGGAGCTTGCGCCGACGGTGCCGGTCGCGGAGGCTCCCTCGAAGCCCGAGCCGGTGGCTCTTCCTCCCGAATCTCTCCTTCCGGCTGCCTTCGCTCCGGGCGCCGTGCGGACCCTGCGCATGGCCGGTAGCAACCAGCCGTCGTCGGTCCGGCAGCCCGAACCGCGGGTTGTCCTCAAGCGCGCAGCCTCCCGGGCGGTCGCAAAGAGGGCGCGCCGAGAAGGGGCTACCGGTCCTGCGCCAGCCGAGCTCGCAGCAGACGGTCAGCCCGCCGCGGAGCCCTTGCTCGCGGTCTCGTTCCCTGATGCGTCCAAGTTGGCAGCTCGGACCGCCGAGTCCCATGCGGCCTCGGCGTCCGCTGAACCCGAGCGGGCGGTTCGATCCGACAAGCGGGCGCCGAGCGCAGCGTCCCCGGAACGCGCGTCCAGGGCGGGCGACCTGTCGCTCGACGACTTCTAGGGCATGTATACTGCGGCGATGCGAGCGCCGCAGACATCCAGCGCAGACTCGGACAAGCCGCCGAGGTCGGCCCTGGCGCTCGCGATCCTTGTGGCGCTTACCGCGCTGGCGCTCTCGCCCGCGCTTTTCGCGGATTACATTCGGCTCGATGACTACCGCCACATCCTCGAAAATCCGAACCTGCGAACGGTGTCTCCCAGAGGTCTCGCCGCGTTCTGGGCCAAGCCCTACTTCGGGCTTTACATCCCAGTCACCTATTCGGTGTGGTGGGTCGTCGCGGCGGTGGGGCACGCCGCAGGCACGCTCAAACAGAACGCCTGGCTTTTCCATGCCCTGAACCTGGTTTTTCACCTGGTGAACGCAGCGTTGGTGTTCCTGGTCGTGCGCACGCTCCTGCGCGCGGGCCGGGACAAGCTCCCGGCGCTGGGTGAGTCGGCGAGCCGGACGGTCTCGCTTCTGGCGGCTCTCTGCTTTTCTCTTCACCCCTTGCAGGTCGAGTCGGTCGCCTGGGTTTCCGAATTCAAGGGCTTGTTGTCGGCGACGCTTGGACTGCTGGGCACTTGGCGTTACTACCGCTCGCCCAAGAAGGTCCTGACCGCGACGTTGTTCGTCGCCGCCGTGCTCGCCAAGCCATCGGCGATCGTATTTCCCGGCGTGCTTCTGATCGTGGACCGAATTCTTTTGGGCAAGGGTCTCAAAGAAAGTGCCAAGGCGCCGGCTCTTCTCGCCTTGCTCCTCTTGCCGCTTGTGTTCGTCACCAAGCTGCTTCAGCCCAACCTGAATCTGGATTTCGTACCCAGCGTTTCGCAAAGGTTCGCCGTCGCGGCCGACGCGTTTGCCTTCTACCTGCGCAAGCTCGTCTTTCCATTTCCCTTGGCCCTGGACTATGGGCGATCACCGCGATACGTGCTTGACCACGTTCACGGAGGGCAGACGGCGCTCTTCGCCTTGTTATTCTTGGCCGGGGTTGCAGCGGCGGTGTATGCGCTGGCACGGCCCAGGCGATCCCAATCGGCGCCCGGCTGGCGCGCCCTGCTAGCGTGTGGCTGGGCGATTTTTCTTTGGTCGATCGTTCCGGTGCTGGGATTGATCCCATTCGAGTTCCAGGACTTCTCGACCGTCGCCGATCACTACCTGTATGTCGCAATCTTCGGCGCAAGCCTGATGGTCGCTGCGATCCTCGTGCGATTTCGCGCGTCGGCGAAGTCCACCGGCCTCTCCATCGCCGTGGTCTTCGTCTTCGCCGGCCTGTCCTTCCAGCAAGCGCGGCTTTGGCGGTCCACGGAATCCCTGTTTGGCCACACGCTGACTGTGAATCCGCGCAGCTATCTTTCCTACTACAGCATCGCCGCCGAGCTGATGGAAGCTGGAAAGGTCGACCAGGCCATCGCAGAGAATGCCCGTTCGCTTGCGATCAATCCGGACTATCTCTACGCCGACGTGGCGCTTGGCGTAGGGCTGATACAAAAGGGCAACTACCAGGGGGCGGTCGACCACTACCTTTCGGTGTTGGCCAAGAGCCCAAGCTTCGCAGGCAAGCGCGCGCCGCTCGTCGCTTCGATCCACAACAATCTGGGTATGGCGCTTCACCAGATCGGGCGCGATGCCGAGGGCACTGCCCACTTCCGAAGGGCCGTCGAGGTCGACCCCCAGTCCGTCAATGGCCACATGAATCTGGGCAATGCCGCATTCAACGACAAGCGCTACCTGGACGCGATACCTGAATACGAGATTGCGTTGGTGCTAAGCCCGGGCAACCCGGAGATCGAACACCAGCTTGGGCTTGCCCGCCGTGGCGCCCGAACGTTGCTGCTGGGCGGAAGATCGCCGTAGCCGTCACACGATCTCGGCCACGTCGGTGGGAAGGTAGATCGAGAAGCAGCTCCCCTTGCTCCGTTCGCTGGTTACCTCGATCCAGCCGCCATGCTCTCGCACGATGCCGTACGCCACGGAAAGCCCAAGCCCGGTTCCCTCGCCAACGTGCTTGGTGGTGAAGAACGGCTCGAAGATGCGGGGCAGAACCTCGGGCGCAATACCGACGCCTTCGTCCTTCACCGAAACCAGAGCGTAGCGTGGTGTTGCGCCGCCGTCGTACACCGGCGGGGTCACGTCGGCTGGCGGGTTGGCATCGCCCCTCGCCACGGTGACAACGATCTTTCCGGGGTGCTCGGAGGCGTGAATCGCGTTGACCAGGAGGTTCACCAGCACTTGCTCAATCTGCTCGGGGTTGGCCGGGGGCTGGGGAATATCGTCGGAGGCGACCAGATCGATGGCCACGCCCCGTTTCACGGCCAAGGGCGTTAGCATGATGATGGCATGCTCGGCGACTTGTCGCAGATCGGTGGTGCTGCGCCTGAGCGGTCCCGGCGGAGAGGCGCCCCGCCCGCGCGCGAAGTCCATCAGCTGACGAACGATGCCAGTGATGCGGTCGATTTGTTCGCTGATGATGCGGGCGGCGTCGCGCACCTCGGGTGCCGACGTCGGGTTGCCGGCAATCATATTGGCGCGCACCAACGCCACCCCGAGAGGCGTGCCTAGCTCGTGCGCCACGCCGGATGAGAGCTTGCCCACCGTGGCCAGACGATCTGCGTGGCGCAGCTGTTCCTGCGCGCGCAGGCGTTCGGCGGTTTCCGCGCTCAAGGCGTACCGGGTTTCGGCAAGCCGCAGGCACATGGCATTCATTTCGGAGGCGAGCTCGCCGATCTCGTCGCGCTGCTTGATCACGACCGGGCCTTCCACATCACCAGCGCCGATGCGTCGGGCCTTGTCCACCAGGAGCTGCATCGGCCTGCCCACGAACCAAGTGCCGACAACCATCGAAACCAGTCCGGCACAAAGAAATCCAAACAGCCCGACGATGCTGCTGCGGAAGAGTGTATTTCGGGCGTAGGCGTCAGCGAAGGCGTGGGTTTCGGAGATCTCGACGAAGCCGGGGCAGTCCTCGTCGATGCAGATCGGTACATCAGTGACCAGCACATCCTTCCTCAGAGCTCGCGATTTCACGCTTTCGCTGTCGATCCAGCGTACGCGCAGCATGCGTGAAGGAGCCTCCACCTTCGCCACCAGGTCGAGGGCGGCCTCGCGACCGCTGCTCTTCCACACATCGGTCACCGCGCGACGGAGCACCTGAGCGAGCACGGCATGGTCTTCCCGCATGTCGCGGTCGAAGGCTGCCAGCTCCCTGCGAACGCGGTAATACGCGTTGGCAGCAAACACCACGGCCAGGCCGAGGAGCATGGCGAGGATTAGCTTGTGCGCCAGCCTCATGCGCAGGGTCTATGCGCTCGCACGGTTCGCGGGAAGCCGCTCGCGAACCAGGGTGAGGAGCTCCTCGGGACGAAACGGCTTGGCCAGCAGCACGGCACCGCCCAGTCTGTCGACCTGGGCGCGAATGGTGTCGTCCGGGAACGCGGTCACGATGATGATGGGGATGCCGAATCCCGAGTTGCGCGCGGAAAGCGCGACTTGGAAGCCAGTCATCCACGGCATGCGCACGTCCGTGATGAGGAGGTCTACCGGCTGATCGTTGGTCAGCAAAACCACGAGGTCACCGCCGCTCGACGCTTCCGCGACCTCGACGCCGAGGCCGGTAACCAATTCGCGCAGAACACTGCGCATATCATCGTCGTCCTCAGCGATCACCACGCGCGGCATGCGTTGTTGTGGAATCATGAGCAGAGCTTAGTCCGAACAAGCCCGCTTTTCCGCATTCGCGACTAGCCAACCGGCCAATAAGTCCGACAAGAAACATCACGTCAACCACAGGAGCCTACACGTGGGCTAGGGCAGCAGGGCGTGCGGGCTGCTGGCGCGTGTGGCGAGCGAAATCGTCGCCTCAGCAAGACCGTTCGACTGTGCTATGAGCCTCACCGTGCCGGCCTGGTTCGTGGTTTGGATGATGATCTGCGCGAGTCCCGCGAAGACACTGCGGTGCCATTCGGGCGAGCGTGGTTGGTCCACCAAACGCAGCATCGCGCCCTTGTTGATACCTGCGACGTCGCCCCAGTTGGCCAAGGTCACCGCGACCGAGTTCTCACCGGGACGAAGCAGTGCTTTCACGTCGTAGACCGACGGTGCACGTGGGTCGCCAGTCGGGGCGATCTTGCGACCATTCAGGAAGACTGCGATGCCGCCGTCGATCTTGCCGAACCAAAGCTCCACACCCGACGCCGCCAGATCTTCCGCTGAAACCTTGAAACGCGTGCGAAAGACCGCCCGGTCGTTGGGGCCAAGCGGGCCGCGCTCGCTGCGTACGTCGGTCTTGGCCCACCGGGAATCGTCCACCTTGGCTGAGACTTCCGGCAAGTCGGCGGCGTAGGAATCAGCGACTTTCTTCCAGCGCCAGTCGTCCAGCGCGCGCGCGCGCAAGGTTGGCGCAGCGACAAGCTTGTCGGGCTCGTGGGAGCTGGGATCACCGTTACCCACGCCAATGATTCGTCCCGGCCCTTCCAGCTTGAACGTGATGGGGTTCGCCGCGGCAGGGACCACGCGGCCCTGCTCGTCGACCACCGACACCGCGACGACGGCGATGTCCTCGCCATCGGCAGCGAGGGCCTCGCGATCGGCCACCAGCCTGACCGCCGCGGGTGCGCCGGTGGTTTCGACCTTGGCTTCTGCGACGACTTGGCCACCCCGGTAGCCCTTGGCGGACAGAACGCCGGGCTGGTAGGCCACTTTCCACGTGAGCTCGGAGGCGCGCTTCATGGTCTGCCGACCGAGGCTCTTGCCATTGAGGAACAGCTCGACTTCGTCGCAGTTGGAAAGCGCACGCACGTCGAGCTCTTGTCCTTCCCGACCTGGCCAATTCCAGTGCGGCAGAAGGTGCAAGACCGGCTTTTCGGTCCACCAGGCCTGGTAGTTCCAGAAGTTGTCCTTCGGGAATCCGCAGGTGTCGAGGACACCGAAGTGCGAGCTGATGCACGGCCAGCCGTAGGGGGTCGGCTCTCCGCGGTAGTCGAAGCCAGTCCAGATGAAGCCGCCCGACAACCACCCGCGCGCGTCGAAGAAGCTCCACCACTCTTTCGCGGTGTTGGACCAGCTGGTCTTGTTGTCGTCATACGCGCTCACGTAGCCGCGCTGCTTGTCGTTGGCGTAGATACCGCGGGTGGAGACCGTGCTGCCCTGTTCGCTGCCGACGTTCGGCTGTCGCGGATGCGCGGCATGGTAGCCATCCATGTCCTTGCCGACATGGTAGTTCCATCCGCGCACATCGATGATTTCGTTGATGCCGGTGAACTGGTTGCCCATGGGCGCGGCGTAGGTCACCGGTCGGGTGGGGTCCAGGCGCTTGAACGTATCTTGCACACTGGCGGCGACTTGACGGCCCGCCAGTGTCTCTTGAACCGACCATTCCTCATTGGCGATGGACCAGATGGCAACGCTGGGATGGTTGCGATCGCGACGGACGACATGTTCGAGCCAACCCGTGTGCAACGCATCGCTGGCCAGCACCCGGTTTTCGTCCATGACCAACATGCCGAGGTGGTCGCAAGCCTCAAGCAGCTCGGGCGTGGGCGGATTGTGCGCGGTCCGGTAGGCGTTGCTACCCATCTCTTTCAACTTCGCCACGCGAAAATAGTGAAGTCGATCCGGCATGGCCGCGCCAACCCCGGCATGGTCCTGGTGATTGCACGTGCCCTTGATGACGTAAGGCTTTCCGTTCAGAAGGAATCCCCTGTCGGCGTCGAAAGCCACGGTGCGAATGCCGAACTCCGTCTCCAGTCGGTCTGTGACTTTGCCGCCGCTTGAGACTTCGGTGACCAGGCGATAGAGCTTCGGCGTCTCCGGCGTCCACAGTTCTGGCGCGCGCACGCCGGCCACCTTTTCCACCTCGACCGAGCCTGCGGCGTCGACCCTCGCGGAGCGCTCGGCCTTGGCCACCACTTTTCCGTTTGGCCCAAGCACCGTCCACGCCACACGCGCCTGGGCGGCTCTTGCGGTGGCATTGCCCAGCCGGGTTTGCAAATGAATCTCGGCGGGACCCGCCGGGACATTGTTCGGAAAGCGGCTGTAGACGAAGACGCCGTCCGGGGCAATGGCGAGTGGCGAGGTCTTCACCAACCAAACGTGGCGGTAGATGCCCGCGCCCTCATAGAACCAGCCCTCGAATTGCGAGGCATCGACGCGAACCGCGACAACGTTCTTCCCTCCGACGTTGGCGACGTCGGTGATGTCGTAACGAAAGCTCCCGTAGCCGCTTTCGTGGCGACCGACGAACCATCCGTTGACGAACACCGTGCTGTCGCGGAAGACCCCGTCGAACTCTAGCCAG
Organism: uncultured Myxococcales bacterium; assembly: GCA_964491625.1. Lineage (GTDB taxonomy): Bacteria > Myxococcota_A > Polyangia > Fen-1088 > Fen-1088 > Fen-1118. Next base: position 16,501 of record CAZBIU010000047.1, on the reverse strand, counting down.
AGACGACGCCCAGCATCGCCTTTCGGCAACGCGAAGGTGCGGCGATACCACCCAACGCTGTTTTGCGGAAAGCCGTCGCCCACGGGCCTGAAGCCATGCGCACCGTCGGCTTTGGCATCGAAGGGCAACTCCACCGCCCAGTCGTGCGGCAAGTCCACGCGCCGCCAACTGGCGTCGCTGAAGTCGATGCTGGCCGGACCGTACCCGCTGCCCGCTTTGGCCAGGTTCTGCGCCGGCCCCCATTCATTTCCCAGATTGAACCGCCAACCGAAGTCCGCGAGCTGGCGCTCGCGCGGGTTGGCATCCGCAGCAACTGCCGGCCTGGCCGCGAGGCCGAGGGTGAGGGAGACCAAACCCACAAAGATACCGTGGTGGAGAGTGTTCATGGTGCAGACCATCCCCTGATACCACAACTCCGCAAAAGCAGCGCGCAAGCGCTCGCCAGCGCCTCTCCATCATCGTCCTTTAGCGCACCATCAACTGGGCCTGATGGAGACTGGCCTGAGCGCGCTTGTTGCTCGGGTCGATTGCACCATCGAGTCCTTGCATCGCGCCACACGGAGGCGCCAGTCGCGCCGCTGCGGTTCCGGGCGGACATCTCGCTCAAGCGGGCCGCACAAACTGCCGAGGTTACCGGATGATGTGTGCGCAACCATGTGCCACGGCCCGCTCCGGCCGCAACCGGGGCGAGCGCGGCGTCATCTTGCTTGCGGTCATGTTGATCATGATCGTCTTGCTCGGGCTCGGTATGACGGGCCTCTTTCTCACCCGGTCGAACGTGCAGATGCTCACCAACACCAATTTGCGCAACCAAGCCCTCTACGTGGCCGAGGCGGGCCTTGAGCGTGCGCGCGACATTCTGAACGGCCCGGTGACGCCCGATCTCACGGAGCTGCTGGGTGGCGCGAGCCACGTGCCCAATCCCGCCGACGAGATTCCCGCCAACCTCGATCCGGTTTCCGGGCTCCCCGTCGGTCGCGGTGCCATCCTGACCGACAGCGCGGGTATACCGCTGTGGCGGGTGAACTACCCGACCAGCATCGCCCACGGCGGTCCGGTGCCGGGAAATCCCCATGGGCTTGCGGCGCAGCTCATGGGCGTCTACAGCGTCTACATCCGCAACGACACGGCCGAATGCCGGATGGGTAAGTTCACCGTCGACGGCCCGACCGTGGGCGGCAACCAGGCCGTGGTCATCCGGTCAGAAGGCACCGCGATCGACGGCCGCACCACCGTCGCGCTGGAAATGACGATGGGCACGGGAGCCGGAGACGGCGGCAGCCAGGGCGCGGGCGGGATCGCCGCCGTGCTGTGCAACTCGGGCAAGAACGCATGCGACGACAACAATTCCGTGCAGAACAACGTCGTGGTCAGCAACTGAAGTGGTAGAAAACAGGGGCGGGTCGCCGCACACCCTTGTCATGTCCAGAATCGACGCAAGCTTCTCTGTCTGTGCCCTTTTCGGTCTGCCCGCCCGACATTCGATGGGGCCAGCGATTCACAACGCCGCCTTCGAAAAGCTGGGATTGCCGTTGGTCTACGTCGCGCACGATGTCAGCCCGGCGGATCTACCCGCCGCCATGGCTGGTGTACGTGCCCTGGGCTACCGGGGACTCTCGATCACCATGCCCCACAAGGCGGCCGCCCTGTCGCTGGTCGACGAAGTGGACAAGGTGGCGGCCGCCATCGGTTGCATCAACACGGTGGTGAACCAAGACGGCAGGCTAGTCGGCTACAACTCAGACGGGCAGGGTGCGCTGGACGCTTTGCGCCGGGCGGGCATCACGACCGATGGCAGCCGGGTCCTTGTGCTCGGGTCGGGCGGCGCTGCGCGCGCCGTCGCTATGACGATCGCCCTGCGGCGAAAGCCCGCCGAGCTGAGCATTCTCGGCGTTGTGGACGGAGAGCTTGCGGCGCTGGGTCGCGACATCGGGGACAGGGCGGGCCTGAAGGCGCGGACCCTGCGCCTTGACGAGCGGTCTTTGACGGCCGCGGTGGCCGGAGCCGACATCCTTTTGCAGTGCACACCCATCGGCATGACGCCCGACACGGAGAGGTCGTTGGTTCCCGCCGGTTTGCTCAGGTCCGACTTGGCCGTGTTTGACGTCGTCTACAACCCCCGCCGAACCCGGCTTCTGAGGGATGCAGCAGCGACCGGTTGCCGCGTTGTGGAGGGTATGGAGATGTTTCTTGGGCAGGCCATGGTGCAGTTCGAGCTTTGGACCGGGCAGCCGGCGCCGGCCGATACGATGCGCGCCGTGATCGAGGCGCGGCTGTGAATCTCGTGCTGGTCGGCTACCGCGGCACGGGCAAAAGCGCCATCGCGCACAAGCTTAGCGAGTTGCTCGGCATGTCGAGGGTGAGCCTTGACGAAGAGATCGTGCGCCAAGCAGGCAAGCCGATTCCCGAGATCGTCGCCGCCTCGGGCTGGGTCTATTTCCGCGACTTGGAAGAGCAGATCTGCCGCAAGTTCGGTGCGCAGCAGGGCATCATCATCGACTGCGGCGGCGGTGTCGTCGAGCGCGAGGCCAATATCGCCTCGTTGCGCGTGGGTGGTCGCGTCTTCTGGCTGCGCGCCAGGCCTTCCACCATCGTGGCGAGAATCGGTGGTGACAAGTCGCGTCCGTCGCTGACGGGCAGCAAGAGCTTTACCGAGGAAGTGGAAGAGGTCCTCGCGCGTCGCGAACCGCTCTACCGGCAAGTGGCCCACGAGACCGTCGTTACCGACGGGCGCTCGATCGACGATCTGGCCGCGACCGTCGTCGCAAGCTTTCGGTCGGCGAAGGGCGAGCTGGCATGATTGCTGGACGGCACCAACGACGGGCGCCGCGTGAGGCGTCCACACCCCGGGCGTGGGGAGAACCTCCCCCGCAGCGGGTATGGCCGCAGGGCCGGGCCTACGAAAATCCATCGCGATTTCGCCGGGCATGCATCCGAAGCCTGCCGACGAATGGGCTTGCGGTTGGGCTTGCGGCTTGCACTCAAAGCCCGATGAAGGTGGCAGATTCACAGTTTGCGAAGCACAATCAACCAGCCCGCAAGGCTCGGGCCGGTTCTGATGCGTTCGCTTGCACTTCGATCTGTGTTAGATATCGGAACGTGGTCGCGCCAGGGCGCGTGACAAAGCGATAAGGAGAACCATGTTGGACTCACGCGACAATTCGGTCCTCAAGTCTCTTAAGGAACTGCGCAAGCAAGAAGAAGATCGAGTCAAGAAAGAGCGGGCGGATGCCGAAGCCCGCGTAGATGCCGAGCGCCGGGCCAAGGAAGAGTCCGAGCGTCGGACCAGGGAAGAGTCCGAACGTGCGCGGCGTGAAGAAGAGGCCAGGGTCAAGCGACTCGCCGACGAAAAGGAAGCGCGAGAGCGGGAAGAGCGGCTGCGCCTCGAAGAGGCCGAGCGCCGTGCGCGCATCGAAGCGGAGACCACGCTCGCGCAAGAGAAGATGCGTCTGGATGCGCAGGTCAAGACCGCTGTGAAGGCAGCCAAGAAAGCCCCGATGGGGCTCATCGCCGGCGTCGTGGTCGCCATCCTGGTCATCGCCGGCGGCGCGATTGTGAAGATCAAGTCCGACCACCATAAGCAACTGGCCATCCAAGAAGCCGAAAAGCAACAGGCCCTCGAACGCGAGCGGCTGCGCCTGACCGAGCAAGAGCGCAAGATGGAGCTCCTGGAAGCCAGCTTCAAGAAGCAGCTCGCCGAGGCCAAGAGCGACGCCGAGCGCGCCGCGATTCAAAAGCAGCTCGACGAGGCCCGTGCCAGCCGCCACGTCGCAAGCAGCACGCATTCCGCCAGCCGGGAGAAGGACAAGGACACAAAGAAGGACACGAGCTCCGGTACTCCTTCCAAGCTAATCCGCGATCGCAAGCCGATCTCCGACGACCCCCTCGACGGGCTTAAGCTGTAATCCGTCGCGCCGGCCCGAGGCCGTGGTAAAAACGGCGGCATGAGTGCCAGCGAGCAATTCGACCGTCATCGAGTACGACTCCTCGATTTGCTTCGTCGTCTCGCCTACGAAGAGCGCGAAGTCACGCTGAAGTCCGGTCTCAAGAGCAACTTCTATATCGATTGCCGGCAGGCGGTTCTTAGCGCCGAAGGTCACTTCCTGGTTGGATGGCTATTCGGACAGATCCTCGCCGAACGCGCGCCCGAGGTAGAGGCCGTGGGCGGCGTGACCATGGGCGCGGACCCGCTGGCGTCGGCGGTGTCCACCTTGAGCTACCTCGGCCGTAAGCCCCTGCCAGCGTTCTACGTACGCAAGGAAGTCAAGGGCCACGGCACCGGGCAGTGGATCGAAGGCACCAAGCTGCTTCGGCCTTCCATGCCGGTGGCGATCTTCGAGGATGTCGTGACCACGGGTGGCTCGGCGCTGAACGCGATCGCGCGGGCGCGTGAGTTCGGCCTCGACGTTCGGCTCATCATCGGGCTTGTCGACCGCGAGGAGGGAGGGCGTGAGGCACTGGAAAAGGAAGCCCCCCTCGTGACCCTGTTTAGGAAGCGAGACTTCACGTGAGACTCCGTGCCCTTGTGCGATGGCTGTGTGCGATCGTCCTGGGCGCGGGCGCCGTGGGGTGTGCCTTGTCGCGGCTCAAGCCCTTGGATTTTTCGGGGGCCACCAAGTACTACCGGAGTGACGACTACCTGGCCGTGCACAACGCCTGGACCAGACATGCGAAGCTGGTGGAGGACGTTGGGACGGTCATGGAGATTTGGGCCACGTTCAAGAGTTGGGATTTTCGCCAGGCCTATGTCGCCAAGTACGCCAAGGTCTACAGCCTACCCGACGGAGAGCGCGAGGCGCTCAGCAAGTCCCAGCAGGACATGGTGCGCGCTGCGTACGAGATTCATCTGGTGGCACAAAGCACGACCGACAGGTGGAACGACCTTGAGCGCAGAAACTCGCCCTGGCGGGTCACGCTCCTCGACGGAACTGGCGCGGAGCTTTCGCCCACCACCGTGAAGGTTGAGAAGCTGCCGGAGATCTACGAGACCGAGTTCTTCCCCGATCACACGCCGTTCTCGCGCACCTACACGCTTCGTTTCGTGCGCCCCGATGGCGATGCATTCGTGGGACCCGACTCGGGTCGCCTGATTCTGCGCATCGCTTCGCCCATGGGCAGGGTCGAGGCGACGTGGGAGGTTCAGGGAAGGTAGCGGAATACCAGCAGCGTGGCGTCGTCCTGGGGGCTGCCGCCGCAGAAGCCGGTCACAGCGCACAGGATTCCTTCCAGAATTGTCTCGACCGGTTGGGTGTGTCTGCTTTCCACCTCGGCAACCAGGCGGGACATGCCGAAGCACTCGTGGTTGCGCCGAGCCTCGGGAATTCCGTCGGTGTACAGCACCACCAGATCGCCTGGCGCCAATTGGATGGTTCGGCTTTCCAGCTCGTGACCGATGTTCGCGCTGATGCCAAGCCAGCTCCCATGGGTCGGGATGGTACGGACCGATCCCGACGGACTACAGATGATGATGTCCTCGTGCGCCCCGGCGTAGCTCAAGCGTCCGTCGGCGAAGAAACGCAGCATGGTCAAGGTGGCGTGGTCGTCGCGTCCCATGCGGTGCCGAAGGTTGTCGAACAGCATCCGGTTGAGGGCCGGAAGAATGTGATGGGGGAGGGCATCCGGGTTGTGGGTGATGAGCGCCGCGGTGCCGCTTTGGATCATCAGCACGACCAATCCGGCTTCGAGGCCGTGTCCCACCACATCTCCGACTCCGATCCAGCACCCGTCGCCGGTCACGCGAACGTCATAGTAGTCGCCGCCCACTGCCGAAGCGGCGATCATTTTGGCCGCCATCTGCAGTCCCGCGACGCCAAGCTCGGTCGGCAAGACCGAGGTCTGAATTCGCCGCGCGATTTCAACTTCTCGGCGCAGCGGCGCGAGCTCCGCCTCCCGTTCTAACGCCGCTTCTCGCCGCAGCTTTTCCTCCAGCATGTGAGCTTGCTCGGCAACCCGGCGTTCCAGGACTTCGTTGGCCCGAATCAGGTCGTGCGCCAGGCGTTGGTTTTCTCGCAAGAGGCGACAGTGCGCCACCGCTCGGGTTACTGCGGCTGGCAGCATGCGGACGTGGTCGGACTTGGGAACGAAGTCGAAAACGCCCGCATGCACCGATTCGAGCACCTGCGCCATAGCGCCTTCCTCGCTGAGGATGATCACGGGTAGCATGGGATCCAGCGCGTAGATGCGACGGAAGACCTCGATGCCGTTCATGTCGGGCATGTTGAGGTCCGAGATGACGAGGTCCAGGTCAGGGCCCGAGGCAAGCTTGATCGCCTCTACGCCGCTTTGGGCGGTCAGCACGGTCCAGCCCATGTCCTGCAAGAATGCGGACACTGTGTCGAGCACGACGAGCGAGTCGTCGATGATCAGGATTTTGCCCGGCGGACGCGCGGTCTCTTGCGTGGAACGCAGAAAGGCCAGCCTTCCGCGTGCTGCCGGATTGGGCGAGGATGTCATCGAGCCGCTGACCTTCTTGGCGTGTGTTCTCTTAAGTGAATTGTCTCTGGGTAGGCGAGGAGGCCTCCCCCCACATCGGATACTCGGCTGTCTCCCTTAAGGTAATCGGGCGATTCGCCGAAATTCCCTATGGTCCTAAAGCGGCCCTTCCGACCAGTCGATGGACATCCTGGGCCCCATGCTTACGCTGGTTAGTGAATCCATGCTTTCGCGCCTGCTTGAGACTGCGCGGCAAAAGGTGCTGGAGGGAATGGCTTCCATCAGCCATCCCACGCCCGACGCGGCTTCGCAGCTCGCCGCCGATCTGCACACCATCGCCGGCGAGGCTGCGATGTTGGACAAGGCCGAGCTGTCGAAGGCGGCCGCCGAGGGCGAGGGCGCGGCCAGGCTCTTGGCGGCGGGCCTGGCGGGGTCCATGGTTCCGTGCATGCGTTCGCTCCGCCGTCTGGGCTATCTCCTGCAGGAGGCTTCCGACACGTGCGAGCGAACGCCGCCCGGTGGCGCCGAGGTCGCTGGTTCCGCCCCGCGCAGACTTCTGGTTGTGGACGATAGTCCGGTGGCGGCCGTTGCACTTGCGGACGTTTTCGAGATGCACGACTACAGCGTGAGAACCGCCTCTACCATCGACAAGGCGGTCGAACAGTTCGACCTGTTCGCGCCGGCCGTCCTGGTCAGCGACGTGCACATGCCGAACCTGGACGTGGCCGACCTATGCCGGCGATTCCGCGAGACATCCGTGAATCGCAAGAGCGCGGTGATTCTGGTCTCGGGGCGCACGGAAGCCGAGCTGCAGGACCGATTGGCAGAGATCCGGCCTGACGCCTTTGTCTCGAAGCTCTCGGGCGCCATCGCGGTGGTCACGCGCGTGAGCGCCCTCTGCCGAGAGTTGCTGGTATGAATGGCGGCTCTGTTGGCAGTAGCGGGGAGCGCAAGGCTGCCATCATTCATGAGGCAAGCCCGCTCGGTGACGTGCGGGCGCTGTCGCTCATGCTGCTCCGTCTTGGAACGCGTTGGTTTGCTTTGAACGTACACGCGATCGTCGAGGTCGCGCTCAAGGGAGCGGTGACCAGGGTACCGACGGCGCCGAGCCACATCTTGGGCATCACCTGTCTGGGCGGACGGCTGGTCACGGTCGTCAGCCTTGAACAGATGACGGGAGGTGCGGGGCTGCTGTCGAGCGAGAACACGGCGACCCTTCCGCGCCTGGTTGTCGTGCGCCACGGCGAATACGAAATGGCGCTGGTGGCCGAGGGCATCCACGGCTTCACCGAGCACGTGACCGGGCTCGATACCGTCGGGCCGCCACTTCCCGAATTCGTTCGCGAAGAATTCGTCTGGCAAGACAATCGGGTGGCCCTGCTCGACGTCCCCAGGTTGATCGCTACGGCGGTGAGTCTTTCGGGAATCGATTCACCTGCCGACACGGTGGAAGCATGAGAACATTCGGCCTGCGCACCAAGCTGGTGGTTACTTACACGGGCCTCTTCTTGGCCTTCACGCTGGCGTTCGCCTGGTATCTCATCTACCGACAGGGCAGCATCGCTTCGCAAGCGCTGGAGACACGGGCGCTTGGGATCAGCGGCATCCTGGCCAAGCTGATCGCGCCCGCGGTCGATCTTGACCTCGACAAGTCCCAGGCCGAAAACTCGCTGGCGGCCATCAAGGAGCACAAGGATCTGCTCTACGTGGTGGTCTTGAAGCCAGACGGATCGGTGTACTTGCGCCATGCCGAATCGCGCATGCCCGCCGGAGCCGAGCTTCTCGAAACCACCACCGTGACCCGGGTCGAGCAGCGGGGCGAGCTTCTGCACGTTTTCGAACCGATGCGATGGAACGGCAAGGACATCGGGACCCTGGCGGCAGGGTTCTCGCGCCAATCGATCACGCAAGAGATCCAGACCAGCACGCGCACGGCGCTCGTCGTCAGTGGGTTCATTCTTCTCATCGGTTTCCTCGCCGCATGGGTTGTCTCGGGAACCATCGCGCGCCCCATGCTCGAGCTCGCGACCCGGCTCACGCAGCTATCGCAGGATCTGGCGGGCCTCGCGCGCAGCCAAGAAACCGCGAGCACCCAACAGGTCGGCGCCATCGACGAAACCCGCGGCACCATGGAGGTGATGCTCGCGTCCGCGCAGCAGATCGCGGAGAGCTCTTCGGCGGTGCTTGGCAACGCGGAACGGACCGTGAACGGAAACCGCGAGGTCGCCCACCGGATCAAAGAGCTCAACAACCACGCCGAGCGCGTGGCGGAAATCCTGGCTGTGATCATGCAGGTGGCTGATCGTACCGACCTCTTGGCGCTCAACGCCGCGCTGGAAGGAACCAAAGCCGGGGAAGCTGGACGTGGCTTTACTCTGGTGGCGGCCGAAATGCGCCGCCTGGCGGAAAGCGTGATGGAGTCAGTCGCCGGCATCAGGCGGCTGATGAACGACATGCGGTCGGCTTCGCAATCGGCGGTGCAAGCTGGACACGAGGGCATTGCGCTGTCGGAAGAGACGTCGCGCTCGGCCCGCGACATCGCGCTGGTCACCCAGCAACAGCGTAAAGCTACCGAGCAGGTCGGGCGCAGCATGGACGACATGGCCGCGACGGTCACCGACGCCATCGCCAGCACGCGCCAGACCGCAGCGACTGCCCAGGACCTCGTGCATGCCGCCCTCCGACTGGACCGCATGGTCGGCACCAGCGGAAGTCGCGACAGGTTGCGCGACGCTTCGCCGGAACAGAATCACGCTACGGCGGAGAACAGCCCATCCAGGCCGCAGTCGGAGTAGTTTGCCGTGGCCGTCGACCAGGAGACCAGAAGACGGAAAAGGCTGGAGCTCTTCCGCCAGGTCGCCACGGAGCGTGTGGGGAAGCTCAATCTGCTGTGGATCGAAGTCGAGCGGTCGGCGGGAGATCCCGCCCCGTTCTTGCGTGAAGCTCACACCTTGAAGGGCGAAGCCAGCCTGGTTGGATTTGCCCTGACTGCAAGGGCCGTTCACGCGATTGAAGACTATGTCAAGCTGGTGCGCGATCGAGGCACTCCGCCGGTGGAGTCAGACGGCGACTTGATCCTGGGCGGCCTCGATCTTGTTTCCCGGCTGACCCGCGAGGACCCCGACGCTCGGTCGAGCGACGCCGACGCGTTCTTGGCCAAGATCGCGGCGCTGCTCGGCCAACCCGCGCCCGAGCCAATGCCACCGCCGGTCCTCGAGGTAGCACCAGCCGCCGTCCGACCTCCGCCCAAGCCAGCTGAGACATCGAGTGCGACGCCGATTCCTGACCTCGGGGGCGGAAAGGCGACGCCCACGCCTGTGCTCGTCAAGCGCGAGGGATCCATCAGGGTCACCTCCGAGAAAATCGATCACTTGCGCGGAATGGTTTCCGACCTCTTGCTTGCCAGTGTTCGCTGGCGGCAGCTCGCACGGGCCGTGCGGCATGTGCGCGAATCCCTGCAATCGGTCGCGCAAGAGCGCCCGGCTTCCCCACGGGAGGACCATTTCGAGGCGTGGACCAGTGTCCTCGGCGATCTGTCCGCCATCGAGTCGCGCTTGCGCGACGAGAACCACGACCTCGAACGATTCATCGGGGATCTCGACGCCACCACGCGCGAGCTGCGCATGATTCCGCTGGCGACCCTGCTCGACCACTTTCCACTCCCATTGCGCCAGCTTGCCCGGTCCCTGGGGCGGCAGATCAACGTCGAGATCTCGGGCGAGCAGGTGGAGGTCGACAAAGCCCTGCTTGAGATGCTGGAGGAACCGCTGTTGCACCTCCTGCGCAACGCTGTGGATCACGGGGTTGAGCCGCCCGACGAACGCATGCGGGTTGGAAAGCCGGCCGCGGCCACTGTGCGCATCACCGCAGGCCTCGTCGGTCAGAGGCTGCACCTCGAAGTCTCTGACGACGGACGCGGCATTGATGTCGAGGCTGTGCGCCGGCGAGCGCCCGCGGTCGGGCTGATGGATGTCGCGACCGCCGAGTCCGCCAATCGCGAGCAGCTCCTGCGCGCGATCTTTGCGGCCGGCTTCTCGACCCGCGACCAAGTATCGGAAGTGTCCGGACGAGGGATCGGCCTCAACATCGTTCTCGACGTGGTGGAAAACGTTGGCGGCAAGGTCGAGGTGAAGAGCGAGCTCGGGCGCGGGACCACCTTCGACATCGACGTGCCGCTGACGGTAGCCATCACCCGCGTGGTTTTGTTTCGTGTCGGGGTTGGCATGTACGCGCTGCCTGCCGCCTCGGTACGAGCGCTGATCGAAGCCAAGGATCTTCCGTGTCTCGAAGGGCCCGATGGGCCAAGCGTTCAATACGCGGGCGGTCCGGTTCCCCTGCTCGACCTTGGCCAGGTCCTTGACGAGGTGGAAACAGTCGGCTCGGATACGCGCATCGTGATCGCGCAAAGCGGTGCCGATCTGGTCGCCCTGGCCGGCACGCGTGCGCACCTCGAACGCGAGGTCGTGCTCAAGCCGATGGGCAGGCTCTTCGAAAAGTTGGCCCTGGTCGTCGCGGCGGTGAACCTTGAGGACGGCGCGCTGGCGTTGGTGCTGAAGGCCACGGAGCTGGTGCTTCGTGCGCGCTCGCGCGGCCGAAGGAAAATGCCGCCCGCACAGGGCGACGCCCGCTGCGCCGAGGGTCGGGTTGCGCTGGTGGCCGACGACTCGCCGGTGGTTCGCGAGATCATCGCCCAGGCCCTGCGATCGTATGGGCTGCACGTGCTGGTGGCGGTGGATGGTGAGGAAGCCCTGGCAATGTTCGGCGCACATTCGCGGGTGGACATCGTCGTCACCGACATCGACATGCCACGCCTCGACGGGTTGGGACTGGTGCGTACCCTGCGCAGTCGTGAGTCCTCCAGACACGTCCCGGTGGTCGCAATCTCTATGCGCAGCAGCGAGCCCGAGAAGCAGGCGGCCATGAAGGCCGGCATGTCGGCCTACATCGACAAGAGCGACTTCAACCAGGCGTTGCTCTGGCAGACCATTCGACCCTTTGTCGTGCCGTCATGAAAACCCGCGTGCTGGTGGTGGACGATTCTCCCCTGATTCGCGCGGTCTTGCGCGAGGCCTTCGAGCGCACGGACGATCTGGCGGTGGTGGGCGAGGCAGGCGACGGTGAAGAGGCCGTCGCAAAGGTGCAGGAGCTGGGTCCCGACATCGTGACCATGGACGTGCTCATGCCACGCAAGGATGGCCTCGCTGCCACCACCGAAATCATGCGCGTGCGACCGACCCCGATTCTGGTGGTAGCTCGCGACGGCGGGGACGCGCGCGGGTTGGCCGTCGCGGCGCTCGGGCACGGCGCGCTCGGGGTGTTCCTGAAACCAGCCAGGGGCTTCGATCAGCAAGGGGCACGCGAGCTTGCGGGCACGATCCGAAGGATTGTGCGCGAGGGTCGACCGGTCGTCTCCCGCACCGTTTTGGCGTCGGAGCCGGCCGACAAGATTCGCGTGCTGGTGGTCGACGATTCCCCGCTGGTGCGGGAGGTCTTGCGAACCTCGCTGGTGCAGACCGGCGACATCGTGGTGGCCGGCGAGGCGAGCGACGGCGTTACAGCACTGCGACTGGCCCGAGAGCTGCGCCCGGATGTCGTCACGCTCGACCTACTCATGCCGATGATGGATGGCGATGAGACGGCACAGCAGATCCTGCTCACCTGCAGCCCGGGCATATTGCTCGTCACGCAAGACCAGCAGGGCGCGGCTCGGCTGCTGAAAGGCCAAAGCGGAGGCGGCGCGTTCGATATGTTCGTGAAGCCGGCCACGGGGCTCGATGCCGAGGAGGTCGCGGCCTTGGCCCAGGCGATCCGACGCCTGGCGCACGCGGCCGCTGCGCGGAGGGGCTCAACCCAGATCAAAGACGGTCCGGGGCTCTCGGCAGAAGCGGGCCGAATCTCGGTCGTGGGAATTGCTGGATCCACCGGGGGGCCGCGCGTCCTGCGCGACCTGCTCGCCGGGCTTCCCTCGGACTTTCCTGTTCCCATCGTGCTGGTTCAGCACACCGAACGAGGCTTCACGGAAACACTCATCGCCTGGCTCGCTTCGGCGTCGAGACTCTCCGTGCGGTCCGCCAGGTCGGGATACCAGCTCGCACCCGGCGACGTTGTGGTGGCGCCCGACGACATGCACATGGAGATTCACACTGGCGGCTTGGTTCATCTTCGCGCCGGCGAGCCGGTCGACGGTTTTCGTCCGTCCGCGACCGTGCTTCTCGAATCGCTCGCCAGAAGCTTCGGCGCGCATGCGGCCGGTGTCGTCCTGTCCGGCATGGGCAGCGACGGGGCCGATGGCTTGGGAGCGATCTATGCCGCGGGCGGCGTCGCGGTCGTAGAGGACCCGGAGACCGCGGTGGTGCCAGGCATGCCGAGACGGGCCCGTCTGCGCGCCACGGGCGCGTTGGTCGAGCGGGGACCGCAGCTGGCTGGGCTGCTAAGCGAGCTTGCGGCCGGGCGTTCTCGCGGGAGCGTTTGAAACGTCCGGCAACAAGCTTTGGCCACCTTCCGCGGGCGCCAAATCTGCGAAGGTGAACCAGCGCGCGGGCTGGTCGAGTATCCTTGTCGCGTGGTCGAGCAGATTCGACGCTGGCTGACTGGTTTCGGCACCCTCCGTTCGCCGGCCGGTCTTGCGTTGGCTTTCGGGCTGCCCACGCTTTCGCTCGTGCTGGGGCTGGTGCTGATTCTGGTCTTGCCGTCGGACTACTTCGTGCGCGCCAGACCGCAGGGAGGCCTTGCGGGGTCGCACAGGCCGCTGCGAGTCCTTATGTTTTGGGCCAAGAACACTGCCGGCGTGCTGCTGCTGCTGGCGGGCTTCGTGATGGCGCTGCCGCTGGTACCGGGGCCAGGTTTGCTCGTGATGCTGATCGGCCTCGGTCTGGTGGATTTTCCCGGCAAGCGTACCCTCGAGTTGCGTCTCCTGCGCGAGCAGCACGTCTTGTCGTCGGTCAACCGGATTCGGGCGCGTTTCGGCAAAGGGCCCATTCTAAGCAGCGAAAGCGCGGGTCGGTCTGTGGTAGACAGCACGCCATGACTGGTGGTCCCGCTTTTCTCTGCTCCATGTGTCGCAAGCCCATCGCCGTCGGGGGCAAGGTGATTCGCTGCTCCGTCTCCACCTGCAACTCGGGCAAGCTCAAGTTGGTGTTCTGTTCCCCGGCCTGCTGGGATTCGCATTTGCCCGACGCACGGCACAGAAGTGCCTACTTCGTTGAGGAGATAGCAAGAAGAGAATAGGATGCGTATGTTCCGTCGCGTCTAATTGGCGCATGTGGACTAGGGTGTCGCAGGAGCTGGCCAGGTGACGATGTAGGGCACCTAGTGCCTCTAATCGGTCGGTTGGTTTGCTTTGAACAGCATCTGGAGGACGATTCATGAACACGCATAAGCTCGTTTCGGCTCTCGGCGTACCTCGCGTCTGGCTGGCGTGCGCGGCCATTGCCGCGCTCGGCGCGGTGGGATGCTCGAGCGATTCTACTCCCAGCAGTAAGAAGGATGCCTCTGGCGATGCCAAAGGTGACGTCGGCGAAGTAGGGGGCGCTGGCGGAGCCGCTGGCGTGGGCGCCGGCGGCTCCACGGTCGGTGCTGGCGGGCGTGGCGGTTCTGCCGGCGCGACAAGCGTTGGCGGCTCGACCGGCACGAACGCCGGCGGATCTGGTGTCCCCGCCGACGCAGCGAGCGGCGGATCGGGCGGCACGGCCGACGCCGCTCTTGGCGGTTCGACTAGCGCGGGCGGAGCCATTGGTGGCTCCAGCGGCGCTACCGACGGCGGACGCGGCGGTTCGGGCGGTGTCATCGACGGCGGGCGCGGCGGTTCCGGCGGTGCCATCGACGGCGGTCTTGGCGGTTCGGGTGGTGCCATCGACGGTGCTACCGGCGGTGCCGGCGGAACTGGCGGCGCGGCGATTGACGGTGCGGCGGACGGCCCTGCAGATGCGCCGGCCAACGAGGACGTCGCCAAAGATGCGCAGGAACGGGACGTCCCGGCTATCGATGCCACAGCCTGTGGCGCTGACGGCGAGGCCTGTTGTGCCGGCAACACCTGCAGCGCGGCGAATCTATCCTGCCAGGGTAACGGTGGTGCCGCTCGTTGCCGCCCATGCGGCGGTGACACCCAGGTGTGCTGCGCGGGTGACAGCTGCACCGGCGGCGGCTGCTGCGTGGCGGGCACTGGTGGGGCTACGCAATGTGTGAACGAGGGAACTGCCTGTAGTGGAGGCTTGGGCGTTTGTACAGCCGGTGCTTGCGTGGGCGACGCCGGTGCCTGCGGTGCACTCACCAATGCCTGCTGTCGCCTCGGTGGCGGTGGCACCTTCCGCTGCACAGCCTCTGGGGCCGTGTGCCAAGGTAGCGGGGGTGGAAACCCGGGCACCTGCGAGGCGTGCGGCGGTGAAACCCAGGCCTGTTGTGCCGGCGGTGTCTGCACGGCGGCGGGGACCGGCTGCGTCGGTGGCGGCGGCGGTGGCGGCGGAACTTGCGAGCTCTGTGGCGGACTGGATCAAGCTTGCTGTGGCGGCGGTGGTGGCGGCGGTGGCACCTGCGGCACCGGCCTGCTTTGCGAAGCTGCTGACGGCGGAACCGCGTGCCGGCAGTGTGGCGAAACCGGCTTGCGGTGCTGCACTGGCCGCGTGTGCAACTCGGGGACCTGCACCGGCGCCGGAAACGCAGCGACCTGCCAGTAGACCGGGGTAGCCCGGTGGTGGGGCATTTGCCCCGCCGACAAGCTCCACGAAGACAGCGCAGCGAGCCTGGCTTCGTGGAGTTTTTTTTTGCTCGGCTGCGGGTATTTCCTCGATTGGTTCCGTTGATCGTAATACAATTTGTATTCAATCAAATTCAGGAACGAGGCGCCCCTGCGTTCTGATTCCGAGCAAGACGGCTCCGTTCGTGGAGGAAGCAGCATGAAGACATCGAGCATTGGGGTGTGGCGGCCGAGACCAGCTTTCGACCTGGTAGTCGCGCTGGTCGCATCCACGTTTGTGCTCGCCTGCTCAACCAACAAGGAAGGCCTTAACGTCAGTACGGCGGGCAGCGGAGGCACGGGCGCGCGGCCAGCAGCCACGGGCGGAGCCACGGGTCTTGCCGGAACGACTTCCTCCGCCGCGAACACCGGCGGAGCCGGCGCGCTCTCCGACGCTGGCAGCGGGGCCGGCGCGGGTGGGGCAGGCTTGGGTCAAGGTGGGACGGGTGGCTTGCTGGCGATCGACGGCGCGGTCACGATACCCGGCGACGCCGCCGATGCGCCCTTGGATGCTCCCATGGTGGGCTCGGGAGGACGGTTGAGCAGTACCGGGGGAGCGGTGCAAGCCGGCGGCGCAATGGTCGACGTGGGAATGGCTGCCAGTGGTGGATCGACCGTCATCGTTACGACGGGCACGGGCGGCGTGGCGGAGACCGGCGGCGTGGTCGGTACCCAAGACGCGATGGCGGAGACCGGCGGAAGCGGCGACATCGGAGGCGCCGCGGGAGGGACCTCGAGCCCCGGTGGCACCGTCGTCGTCGGCGGCGGTTCCGGCAGCGGTGGGACAGACGATGGCGGCGCCTCTACCGTCGCGGATGCCGCGACGACGGGCGGCCGGAGCGGCGACGCGGGGGCGACGGGCGGAACCGGCGGTGCGGGTGGATCCGGGAGCCCCGACGCCCCGACCTGCGGAACGCCCGGGCTGAAATGCTGCGACGGAAACACCTGCTCCGGCAGCGGGTGCTGTGTCTACGGCGTCTGCGTGGCAGCGCAAGACACCTGCGCCTCGGGCGGAAAGTGCGCGGCCGGCGCCTGCGGCACCTGCGGGGGAAGCGGCGACAGCTGCTGCAGCAACTCGACCTGCACGGCCCCGCGCACAGTTTGCAACACCGGAGCCTTAGCCGGCGCGACCTGCACTGCATGCGGAGGCGCGAATCAGCCCTGCTGCAACGGCAACTACTGCGGCGATGATGGGTGCTGTGTTCCCTCTGCGACCTATTCGATGGGCGTCTGCATCGCCGCGAACAGGACTTGCACGGGGCTCAACGCTCAGACCTGCTCGGCAGGTGCTTGCGGGACTTGTGGTGCCCAGGACGATGCGTGCTGCGCGCCCAACAC
>CAZBIU010000046.1:0-27240 GCA_964491625.1 uncultured Myxococcales bacterium | reverse complement strand
GCCGGGAGGCCGCCATCAAGACCCTGCCCCGGGCCAAGAAGCTGGCGCTGTGCGCGCTCGTAGCGGTGATCTTGCTTCTGCATCCGGGTCTGCCGGGTCAGGCCGCGCCGGCGATCAAGCCCGACCGGGTTTTGATCCCGGCCGGCACCTTCACCCGTGGCTCCGCCCATGGCGACGACGACGAACGGCCGGTCCACCAGAAGAAGCTGCCGGCCTACCGGATCGATCGCACCGAGGTGACGCGCGCCATGTATGCCGCCTGCGTGGCGGCCCGCCAGTGCACTGCGGTCGAGATAGATCTACTGGCCGAGCCAAATCTGCCGATGACCAACCTAAGCTGGCATGAGGCCCGAGGTTTCTGCGCTTTTGCGAACGGTCGACTTCCCACCGAGGACGAATGGGAAAAGGCCGCGCGCGGAAGCGATGCACGCGAATACCCGTGGGGCGACCAGCTCTACTGCGCGCACGCCAACTGGGGCAATTTTGAAAACGAAGGCCCGTGCGCGGGCAGAAACCCCGGCAAGCCAGCGCCCGTGGGAAGCTATCCGCAAGGCGCGAGCCCCTTCGGCGTGCTCGACCTGGCTGGCAACGTCTGGGAATGGGTCGCCGACAAATACGACCGGGATCCTTCCCGGCGGGTGGTGCGCGGCGGATCGTGCTGCAGCTACTTCGTCAAACCTCGTCTTTCCAACCGCAACGCCTGGGATCCCGCGCATCGCGACGGCGATCTGGGCTTTCGCTGTGTGAGCCGATGAACAAAGTCGCTTCTCTTCTCTTGATCGTTTTCGCGCTGCCCGCGTGGGCGGCGGCGCCGAAGTCGGGCAAGGCCCCAAGCCATGGACCGAAAAGCGCGAAGGCCGCCCAAAAGACAACCGTCGCCAAGCCGCCCGCGTGCAAGACGCCGGCAACGAGGCCGAAGCTTGCGGGCAAGGCAGCCGCCGCAAAGCCGAAGGTCGTCGCAGTGGTGAAGCCGGGCTTGTCCGGGCCGAGCCCCAGCCTGGCAAGGGGCGGTCATTGGTCGAAGGTTCCTCCGCCGGCCATCTGGAATAACGAAGCGCCCAAGCCCGGCGTCGACGATTCCGATCGCGAGCGCATCCTGAATTTGCAGACCGCCCTCGAGGATATCGTGCGTGGCAAGGTGCTCGGGCGGCTCAAGGTCGGCATGCAAGTCGAGGACTTGGCGAGCGGACGCACCCTCTTTGCCTGGCGCGGGTCGGCGATGATGGATCCGGCCTCGAACCAAAAGCTGTTGGCCACCACGACTGCGCTGCTGCGACTGGGCAACAGCTTCCGCTACCGCACCGAAGTCACGGGACCGGACCCGAGCTCGGAGGGCAGGATCGCGGGCGACATCGTGATTCGCGGCAACGGTGATCCTTCCTTGCGCGCCAAGCACATCGAAGCGCTGGCGCAGAGTCTTGCCGCCACCGGCGTGACTTCGGTGAATGGCTCGGTCCTCGGCGACTCCAGGCGCATCGGTTCCGACGAGAGCGCAGCAGGGGGAAGGCCGCCACTGCGGATCGGCTCCACGGCCATCGAGGTTCACGTTCGCCCCGCTGACAGGATTGGCAGTCGCCCGATGGTCTTGATGCGCCCGGCCTCCGACGCCTTCGTGGTGGTTAACCAGGCCGAAACCCGCGGCAGGGGCAAGGGACGCATCGGGGTTTCGCTGGAGCGAGCCGGCAATCGAATCCATGTCATCGTGACGGGAAAGATCGCGCAGAACCGCGGACCGGTGGTGGTCTACCGTGCTCCGCCCAGTCCACCGCTGTTCGCCGCCATCTTGCTTCGCCAGGCCCTGATCGAGGCAGGCATCGTGGTGCACGGAAGCGCGGGGATCTACAGCGGCGCGGACCGCCCGCAAGTCGCGCGGCATCCGACCATGGACGGCGTCACGCTGGCCCTCGCCCCTCCGGTCGGCGATTCACCAAGCTCCCTGCTCGCGCATGAGTCGGCATTGCCAGCGCACCTTCTGGCGCTGCATGAATCCGAGCCGCTTCCGGTCCTTCTGCGCAGAATCAACAAGGATTCGGACAACGAGTGGGCCGAGCGCGTGCTCGAGACCGTCGGTGCAGAAGTCTTGGGAGGTGCGGCTACTACCGCGAAGGGCGTGCGTGCGCTGCGAGATGCGTTGGCTGACCTCGGGTTGTCTCTGTCGGCCTACCTGCCGGCCAACGGCTCGGGACTCGGCCATCAGAATCGCGTGAGCGCGCTCGGCATGGTCGCGCTGCTGCGCCATCTGTACTTCGACCCGCGCATCGGGCCCGAGTTGATGCAGTCCCTTTCCGTCGGTGGTGTGGATGGGACTACCCGCAATCGCTTCCGCGGATCCGTGGCCGCACACCGGGTTCGCGCCAAGACCGGCACCTTGAACGGGGTTTCCTGTCTTTCAGGCTTCGTGGGCGACGGGTCGGAGGTACTGGCCTTTTCCGTACTGGTGGAGGGCCATCGCAAGCGCGCCGTCTCCAGCATCCGGGCGGCGCAGGTGAGCGCCGTCAATCAGATGATGAGGTTCTCGAAACGGGCGGCTGCATTGCAGCCCGGCGAAGAAGCGGCCCCTGGTAGCGACTACGAGACCGGCGAGGAGGCCGACGACGACGCCGACGGCGCCGAGGATAGTGATCTGGAGCACGTCGGGGTAACAGGGACTGAGGAGAGATAGGATCGCGCCGGGATTCGCCGAACCCCCTGATTCGCGCCGATGATTGCCTGGTTTCAGGGCTGCTGCGCGCAGGTAAACAAGCGGCGACTAGCGAATCTTTTGGCTTTTTCGGCTTGTGTAATCAGAAAACATGTCTATGATGCGTCCACTCTCTTTTCAGGAGACAGAGACCAATGAAGCGAAATTCAGTACTTGTGCTTGGACTTGGAATGTTGTTGGGTGCGGGCTTGCTCGTGCCCAGCTGTGGCAGTAGCAGTGGCGGCGGCAATAACCGCGATGGCGCCCCCGGCGACGCGAAGAAGGATGTTTCACCTGCCGATAGCAAGGGCGGAACGACGGGGATCGGCGGCGCGACGGGCGCTGGCGGCGTTGTTGTCCTCGACGGCGGCCAGGGCGGCACGACGGGCGCAGGCGGCGTCGTGGGACCCGATGGCGGCCAAGGTGGCGCGACGGGCACTGGCGGTGTCGTGGGCCCCGATGGCGGCCAGGGCGGCACAACCGGCGCTGGTGGAGCCACGGCGGCTCCGGACGGCGCGGTTGACCATGCTGAAAACCCCTCGCCCGAGCCGGGCATTGACGGTGGCCCCGGCATTGACGGACCCAGAGACACGGCCAGGGATACGAACCGCGATTCGGTCGACGCTCCATCGCCGCCCGACCTGGGCCACAATGACGTTGCTCACTTTGACGCTTCAGGCAATCTCGATGCCGAGGCGATCGACGCGCCCGCCGATGCACCCCAAGATGTGGCGACTTCCAACCCAGACCTGGGCATCGACATGGAAATCGACACCTCCGGGATCGACGGTGGGATCGACTCCGAGATCGATTCCATCTAGTCGCTTCCCGGTATAGTCGGGCCAACAAGAGCCGCCTTCCAATTTGGATCGCGGCTCTTGTTGTGTCTGGGCCGCACCTCCTGCATCAACTGAGGTCGCGGCGCATGAAAAAAGCCGCGGTCCGAATTTGGACTGCGGCTTTCTTGTTCTTCGATGGCGGTGCGAAGGACTACTTTGCGGTCGCAGCCGATCCCGCGGCTGAGCGAAGCGCCGCGGCTTTGTTGGTTCGCTCCCAGGTGAATTCCTTGTCGGAGCGTCCGAAGTGGCCGTAGGCGGCGGTGTTGCGGAAGATCGGGCGCCGCAGGTTCAACTCTTGGATAAGCGCGCCCGGTCGCGCGTCGAAGGTCGCGGAAACGATCTTGGCCAGGCGATCGTTCGACACGGCGCCCGTCCCAAAGGTTTCGACCAGCAGAGAAACCGGCTTGGCCACGCCGATAGCGTAGGCGAGCTGGACCTCGCAGCGCCTCGCCAACTTGGCGGCCACGATGTTCTTGGCGATGTAGCGCGCGTAGTAGCAGGCCGATCGGTCCACTTTCGACGGGTCTTTGCCCGAGAACGCGCCGCCGCCGTGGCGGCCCATGCCGCCGTAGGTATCGACGATGATCTTGCGGCCCGTGAGGCCAGAATCGCCCATGGGACCGCCGACGACGAAGCGCCCGGTTGGGTTGATGAAGTACTTGGTCGTTCCGTTCACCAGCCGCTTCGGAACCACGGGCGCGATGACTTCATCCATCACCGCTTCCTTGAGCTTCTTGTAGCTGACCTCTTCGCTGTGCTGGGTGGACACCACGACGGCGTCGACCCCGAGCACGCGGTAGCTCTGGTCATAGCGAACCGTCACCTGGCTCTTGCCGTCGGGGCGGAAGAAATCGACCTTGCCCTTCTTGCGAACCTCGGCCAACTTCTTTGCCAGCTTGTGCGCCAGCATAATCGGCATCGGCATCAGCTCGGGGGTCTCGTCGCACGCGTAGCCGAACATCATGCCCTGGTCGCCGGCGCCCTGTTCGTTCTGGGTGTAGACCCCGTGACCGTCCACACCCTGCGCGATGTCGGGAGACTGCTGCTCAACCGCAACCATCACGCCGCAGGTTTTCCAATCGAAGCCCATCGACGAATCTTCGTAGCCGATGCCTTTGACCACATCGCGCACGATGGCCGGGAAGTCGAGCTGGGCGCGCGTGGTGATTTCGCCCGCGACCATCACGAATCCAGTTTTGGTCAGGGTTTCGCAAGCCACGCGGCTTGTCTTGTCCTTCGCCAGGCAAGCGTCGAGGACTGCGTCCGACACTTGATCGCAAAGCTTGTCAGGATGGCCTTCGGTCACACTCTCGGACGTGAACAGATACTCCGACATAAAACGATTTCTCCTGGGTTGAGAGGGCGTGGAGTTTCCCAGCAGGCGCCGCCTACGTCAATCCAGATCTGCCGCAAATCGCGCTGCCGGGCAGCCCGTGCTTGGGCATGACCACGGCCGGCCTCAGTTCCAAGTCGTACCATTCCAGTCGGCGCAAGCGTACTTGCCCTTGGCGTTGCACACGCAGCCGGTTTTTCCATCGGCGTGGAGGCAGAGGCTCTTTCCGCAGGCGGGCGAGCAGGGGCCGCCGTTTTCTACGCTCGCCGCGCAGGTCGGGGCCGATGCGGCGTTGGACGGGACGTAGCAGTCAGGCAGCGACGACAGGAACGCACAGGCCGCGCAGGTCACACAGGGCGTGGATAGGCAGACGCAGCCGCTCATGGCTTGGCACGTGCCGAGGTCGCTCTGGCTGCAGGAGCGAAGGCCCAGATCGTCCGGGCCACAGGGCTTGATGCACGACGCGGAGGTGGCGGCCACGGGCCAGTTCGCGCGGTCAATGGTTCCCGCGAAACAGTACGGTATGCCGGACGATCCGGCCACGCCGCTGTCGCCATCGCCCCCCAAACCGGCCTTGTTGGTGCTGCACGACAGCCCGCCCATCAGGGCGAAAAGCGCCACCCATCTGTACTGTCGAAATCTTGCGCGGCTGGCCATTGTTGCCACAAGGATAGCGCCAAATTTCGGCGATTGAACCAATTCGCCATGCGCGCAGCGGGAACCGGAACGCTTTCACAGGTCCCTGCAACACAACACGCCGCCCAACGTGGGACCGGTCTTGTTGACCACGGCCGCTTCGGCCAGGCTCTCATCCGCGCTGCCGCAAACCCAAATGCCGTCGGTGGCCAGGCAGTCGGCGAAGCCCATTCGCCGGGTAAGCGGCCAACAGTCGGGCGATTCGGGCTCGCCCCGGCTGCCGCAGCCGTGCAAGTCGTTCCTGGCGCCAGGGTCGTTGCTGCAGATCCCCATCGGCGAAGCGCCGCTGGCGACCAGGAAGAACCGCGGCTCGTCCCCGGGAACGCAACCTTCGCAGCCGCCGGAAGGTGAATGTGCCGCCACGTCCGACCCGTCTTGGCACAGATGCCATCCGGCGGCGCAAAGATCCGCCGCGGAGCAATCGGCACCAGCGGGGTTCGCGCTGGTGTCGCCGGCTTGCCGCGCGCAGGCAGGTACCTGACCCGCGCTTCCCACCACGCCCGCGATGGAAAACCCACCCGAGCAACCGGCGATGTCCTGCCACACCGTGAAGTCACGGAAGCCTTCGCGCGTGCCATCCGCGCAACCCACGACGGCCGGCGGACCGAGGAGCCCGGGCGGTTCGCCGGCGTCGATGGCCGGCTGGTCGGACCCCAGCCCCGCGTCAGCCTGGTCTTGGCCCACGTCTCGACCAGGTCCGGTGGTGCCGCCGTCCTGGTTCGGGAGCCCGCTCGAAAGCACGCGACAACCGGTCATTCCCGCAAGGGTGGAAAGCAGCAGGAACAGCGAAACGCGCACCCTTTCGAGCCTACGGCGAATCCGCGAATTCCTCCACAGCGAAGAAATCGAAGGTTTGATTTCGGCGTCGGCGACCGCCATAGTGAGGACCATGCGCCGGGCGGAAGTGGAACGGAACACCAAGGAAACCCAGATTCGGGTGGCCATCGATCTGGACGGAAGCGGGCGAACCGAGATTGAGACCCCGCTGCCCTTCTTCGGTCACATGTTGGACGCTTTCGGTCGCCACGGCCTGCTCGACGTGAAAATCCAGGCCCAGGGGGACGTGCATGTCGATGGGCACCACACCGTGGAAGACGTGGGCATCTGCCTCGGGCAAGCCGTGCGCCAGGCCCTGGGCGACCGGCGCGGAATTTCGCGTTACGGTGATTCGACCCTGCCCATGGACGAGGCCCTGGCCCGGGTGGCCGTCGATTTCGGCGGGCGCGCCGCCTTTGTCTACAAGGTCGACCTGCTCAAGGGTCGCAAGGTGGGTGCTTTCGATGCCGAGCTGGCGCGGGAATTCTTTGCCGGCTTCGCCTCCGCAGCGCTGTGCAATTTGCACATGGAAGTTCCTTACGGTGAAAACGCCCACCACATTCTGGAAGCGCTGTTTAAGGCGTTCGCGCGCGCGGTGCGCGGCGCAGTGGCCGTCGATCCGCGTGAGGCCAGTGTGCCGTCTACCAAGGGCACGCTGACGGCGTAAGACGATGAGCAAGCCCCGCATCGCCGTCGTGGACACCGGCAGTGGAAACCTGCGTAGCGTGGAGAAGGCCCTCGCCCTCGCGGGCGCCGAGCCGCTGGTCACTCAGGATGCGGACCGAATCGCAGGCGCCGACAAGATCGTCGTGCCGGGACAGGGCGCGTTCGGCGCGGTCATGGCCGGTCTTGGCCGCGACGGCGGAGCCCTGCGCGACGCCGTGCTGGCCAGCATTCGAGCCGGCAAGCTCTACCTGGGCATCTGCCTTGGGCTGCAGGTACTCTTCGAGCGCAGCGACGAGGAGGAAGGTTGCGCCGGCTTGGGTCTGATCCCTGGCCACGTCGAGAGGTTCAAGATCGCTTCGCCGCTCAAGGTTCCGCACATGGGCTGGAATGCCTGCCGGCGCAGTCCCGGCGGGGCCTCGTCGTCCGTCCTCGACACGACCTCCGACGGCACGTACTTTTACTTCGTGCACAGTTTCTATCCCGTGCCCGAGGACCCGCGCGACATCGCGCTAACCTCGGATCACGGCGGCATCTTTTGCGTCGCGGTTGCGCGCGACAACCTCTTCGCCTGCCAGTTTCACCCTGAGAAAAGCCAACGCGCAGGGTTGGCGTTGCTTTCGCGTTTCGTCTCGATCTAAAGGCTCAAGTCATGCAGGTTTTCCCGGCGATTGATCTGTTGGACGGCAAGGCGGTTCGGCTGGAGCAGGGCCGACCGGAAAGCGCGAAGATCTACTCGCACGCACCCTGGGAGTTGGCGCGCAGGTTCGTGTCGGCCGGGGCGACCCGCCTGCACGTAGTCGATCTGGACGCGGCCCTGTCCAAGGGCGCCAAGCACAACCACGACACTATCAAGAAGATCCTCGATGTGGCGGGCAAGACCGAGGTGGAAGTGGGCGGCGGCATTCGCAACCTCGAGGCGTGCGCGCGCGTGCTCGGGCTGGGGGCCCGGTATGTGGTGATGGGCACTGCGGCAATCAAGACCCCTGCCGTGGTCAAGGAAGCCTGCACACGCTACCCGAAGCGGGTGGTGGTCGCGGTGGACGCGCGCGCGGGCAAGGTGGCGGTGGAAGGCTGGAAGGAAGACACCACCGCCGACGCGCTGGAAATTGGCAAGCAAATGGCCGGGGCTGGTGCGGCTGCCGTGCTTTACACCGACATCGGCCGCGACGGCATGCGAACCGGCCCAAACCTCGACGCCACCGCGCGTTTGGCGAAGACGATTCATCCCTGCGCCGTGATCGCGTCTGGCGGCATGGCGACCCTGGACGACATCCATCACGTCCGCAAGACCGGCGCGTCGTCGGTGGTGATCGGCAAGGCCCTTTACGAGGGCGCGTTCACCATCGAAGAGGCGCTGGCCGCCGCGGCGACACGAGGCAAGTAGTCCGTGCTGGCGCGCAGGATCATTCCGTGCCTCGACGTAGACGCAGGCCGCGTGAAGAAGGGCGTGCGTTTCGTCGAGTTGCGCGATGCCGGCGACCCCGTCGAAGTCGCGGCCGAATACGACCGGCAGGGCGCCGACGAGATCTGCTTTCTCGACATCACCGCCTCGTCGGACGGGCGTGCCACCATGCTGGATGTGGTCCGCACGACTGCGGAGAGGGTCTTTCTTCCTCTCACCGTGGGCGGCGGCGTGCGCAGCGTGGAAGACGTGCGCGCGCTTCTACTTGCGGGCGCCGACAAGGCCGGCATCAACACCGCCGCGGTACATGACCCCGGGCTGGTTCGCCGGGTTGCCGATGCCTTCGGCAGCCAGGCCTTGGTGGTCGCGGTGGATGCGCGCAGGCGGACTGACAGCCCGGGCAACTGGGAGGTCTTCACCCATGGCGGGCGCAAAGGCACGGGGATCGACGCCGTTTCTTGGTGCGTGCGCATGGCCGAGCTGGGAGCCGGGGAGATTCTGTTGACCAGCATGGATCGCGACGGCACTCGCGACGGTTTCGATCTGGACCTGACGCGCGCGGTTTCCGATCGGGTTCCCATCCCTGTCATCGCATCGGGTGGGGTGGGCAACCTAGAACACCTGTATCAGGGTGTGGCCCTGGGCGGGGCCGATGCGGTGCTGGCTGCATCCATCTTCCACTTCGGCGAGTACACGGTCGGCCAGGCGCGCGATTACCTGCGGACGCGCGGGGTTCCGGTGCGGCAGTAAGCCAGCGACGCACGACGAACAGGAGATCTTCTTCGACTAGACGTCGTAGCCAAGCCCCTTCAGCTCGGCAGCCAGACGCTGGGCTTCGGCGGTCACTTGCGCGGGCGCGGGGCCGCCGGGCAGAGCGCGTCCAGCCACAGCGCGCGACGGGCTCAGCACCTGCAGCGAGGCCGTGTGAAGCTCGGGCGAGATCTGCGCCAGATCCGCCTCGGGCACGTCGCGTAGGGAAACCCCGAGCTGTTCGGCATGGTGGACCAGCTTGCCGACGATCTCGTGCGCCTTGCGGAATGGGACACCCTCGCGTACCAGGTGCTCGGCCAGATCGGTCGCGCCCAGGGCAGGATCGTTGGCGGCCGAGCGCATGCGTTCGCCGTCGAATTCCAGCTTTTCGATCAAGCGCGGCAGGACGTCGAGCACGAGTCGCGTAGTCTCGACGGCGTCGTAAAAGGGCTCCTGGCTCTCTTGCAAGTCCTTGTTATAGGCCAGCGGGAGGCCCTTGCTGACGGTGAGCAGCGCCACCACGTCGCCGATCAAGCGGCCGGGCTTGGCGCGCATCAGCTCGGCAATGTCGGGGTTGCGCTTCTGGGGCATAAGCGAGCTGCCCGAGCAGTGACCCTCACCCAGGCGAACGAAACCGAATTCCGTGGTTGACCAAAGGACCAATTCTTCGCCCAGGCGCGACAGGTGCACGCCCAGCAGGGCGCAGGCAAAGGCCAGCTCGGCGCAGAAGTCGCGGTCGGAAACCGCGTCGAGGCTATTGCGGGTGGGCACGGTGAATCCGAGATCCGCGCTGGTCTTTTGTCTGTCGATGGGCAGCGAAGTTGCGGCCAGCGCACCTGAGCCAAGCGGACACTCGGAGGCGCGGCGGGCCGCATCGAGAAAGCGGCCCCGATCGCGGCTCAGCATTTCGGCATAGGCGAGCAGGTGGTGACCCAGGGTGACCGCCTGAGCGCGCTGCAGGTGCGTGTAGCCGGGCAGCAAGGTGGACGCGTGCTCACGCGCGCGCCGGCACAGCACCACGCGGGCCTTGTCGATGGCGACCACGATAGCAGCCGCCGATGAAAGTGCGTAAAGGCGCATGTCCGTGGCCACCTGGTCGTTGCGGCTGCGCGCGGTGTGCAGACGGCGGCCCGGGTCGCCGATGAGCTCGATAAGCCGGCTTTCCACGTTCATGTGGACGTCTTCCAGTGCCGGATCCATCTGTCGCTCGCCGCGCTCGAATTCGCCCGCCACCTGTTCAAGCCCGGCGACGATCTGTTTGGCATCGTCCGCCGAAATCAGCCCAACCGCGGCCAGCATGCGCGCGTGCGCTTGGCTGCCGCGCACGTCGTCGCGCAGAAGGCGCCGATCGAAGTCCACGCTGGCGTTGAGCGCCGCCGCCGCGTCGTCCATGGCCACCTGAAAGCGAGCGCCGCGCCCGCCGGCCTTGGGCGCTGCCTTTGTTTTGTCGTTGTCACTCATCGGCCGGGACACTACCAGGGTCCAGTCGACGGCGCATCTGGCGCGAGCCCGTACGTACCCGGTTTGGTCGAGGTTACTGGCAGGTGTGCCCCGTGCCCCACCAGTAGTTTCCCGGATAGGTGGTCGACCCAGTTCCGCCAGCCGAGGCAACGAATAGATAGGACCCGGAGGTCGGATAGGTGGCTGTGTCTTTGGTCAATCCTGACGGAATCGTGCACGATCCACCGCCGGTTCCATCGAGAGTACAGGTAACAGGTGTTCCATTGATGGTTAGGGTTCTGCCATTGAAGTTAGAGACCCCCGTTCCCGCGAGGTCCCAACAGGTGATGAAGCAGTAGGGGCCCGGCGTGTTTGTGACGCTGTAGTTTTGCGCACTTGCATTGAGGACCGGGCAGCTATTGGGGGTCGCGCTGATTTCGGCGGAGGCCGCCGAGGAGCAGGCGTTGTTGGTCCCATTCTGAGCGCTGAGCTTGTAGTAATAGGTCGTCCAGTCGGTCAGCCCGGTGTCTGTGTAGGTGGCGCTCGTTGGTGGCGTACCGGGCGGCGTAATGATGGACTCGGCGCCACTCGATGTTCCGCGCATGACGGTGTACTGGGCTGGATTGTTGGTCGAAGCAGTCCAAGTCAATTTCACTTGCCCCGACGTGCCGACGGTGGCCTTGAGCCCAGTTGGAATCGTGGGTGGAGAACAGGACATTGCGGACCCGGCACTCGACTGTCCCGAGGAACATTGGGCACCGGCGTTGCTTGCGAGGACTTCGTAGTAGTAGGTGGTGCCGTTGGTGAGCCCGCTCGCCGGATCGGTGAACGTTGCGGCGGTCTGGCTGGTGGCGATGGCGGTATAAGTGCCTCCCAAGCTGGTGCTGCGGTAAACGGTGTAGGCTGTGGCGCCATTGACGGTGGTCCAGGTTACGGTGAGCGCGCCGGCGGAATTGGTAACCGTTGGCGTACCTGGCGTTGTCGGATTCGTGCACGCCGTGGTGGCGGACACCTCGGCCGAGGTCGCCGTGCAGGTACCGTTGGCGATGATCTGGTAGTAGTACTTGGTGCCCTTCACCAGCTTGGTATCGGTGTCAGTGTAGGTGGTGGCCGTTCCAGGGACGCTATCGATGGACTGATAATTGGTTCCGCTGGTCGTGGTGCGCGCGACGCTGTAGGTGGTCGGCTGAGGGGTTGCCGCGGTCCAAGTCAAGGTCACCTGCACGCTGCCCGACGGCACGGCTTGAAGGTTCGTCGCTGCGGTTTGCGAGCAGACCGCCACCGGGGTGACGGGCTCTTCGGTGTTGAAGTTGGAGTCGCACGAGCCATTGCCTGCGGTGATCTTGTAGTAATAGGTCGTGCCGTCGGTGAGAGACTTGTCGACGTAGGTCGTCGACGTCGACGTCCCGATGGAGGCGTAGGTTCCCGTGGCGCCGGCCTTTCGCCAAATCGTGTACGTAGTGGCCCCTGGCGAGGCCACCCACGAAAGCGAGACCTGTCCGTCTCCCGCCGTCGGGGTCAGCGTGCCGGGCACCGGCGGCGGGATACACACCGGTGTGCCCGAGGCAACCGCCGAGTGACCGGACCAGCACGATCCGTTGCTGGCATCCACGACGTAGTAGTAGGCGGTCCCGTCGGTGAGCGGCTTATCGACGTAGTTGGTCGTCGTCGGCAGGCCAATCTGGGTGAAGGTTCCGGTCCCGGTTGTGTTGCGGGAGACGCGGTATTGGGTCGCTCCTGTCGGCGCGGTCCACGACAGGCTGAGTTGCCCATCGCCGACGGCGACGGCGACGTCGCTGGGCGCCGCCGGGGGCACGCACGCCGGGGTCACCGAGGCCACCGCGGAGTTGGCCGACGCGCATGAACCGTTGCTGGCCTGCACGATGTAGTAGTACTTGGTGTCGTTGACCACGTTGCTGTCTGTGAAGGTGAGCTGCGTGGTCGAGTTCACGAAGGTGAACGGAGCCGTGCCGGTGGTGTTTCGATAGATGGAATACGACACCGCCCCAGCAGAGGCGTTCCATTTCAAAGTGACCGACCCGTTGCTGGGCGTGGCGCCAAGGCCGGTCGGGGCAGCGGGAGGTGTGCACGCGGGCGAGGACGAGACTTCGTTCGACTTGACCGAGCTACACGACCCGTTGCTGGCCGTGACCACGTAATAGTAGGTGACGCCATTGACGACGTTCCCGTCCGTGAAAGTGGTCCCAGTGGTGACCGTACCGACCGTGGAGTAGCCTGTGCCGGCGGTCTGACTGCGGGCTACCGTATACGAAACCGCGCCCGAAACGGCGGCCCAGGTGAGTGTCACGCTCCCGTTGCTAGCCGCTGCAGTGACAACCGGGGCAGTCGGGGGCGCACAGGTCCCGCCCGGCTTGACCGAGATCGTCGCCGAGGGCCCAGACTCGCACGTGGGAATCGTGTTGATGGCGGTCACCTGGTAGTAGTAGGTGACGCCGCCGGTGAGCTCCTTGTCGACGTAGGTCGTTGCAGTCGTGGTGGGCGAGCCTATCAGCGTGGTGAAGCCGGCGTCGCTGCTCGTGCTCTGCTTGACGTTGTATCCGGTCGCTCCGGTGCTCGCTGACCACGATAGGTCAGCCTCTAAGGTTCCGGGCGTTCCGGTCAGTCCCGTGGGGGCGGCAGGCGCGGCGTACGTCACGTCGGACGGGCAAGCAACGTCGGTGCCGTTGCAGTCCTCGGCGGGGTCGCACGCGTTGCCGTCGCTGGAAGCGCGGCAGACGGTGGTGGCCGGCGCCATGGAATCGATCGGGCAGGCCGCAATCAGGCCGTCGCAGCTCTCGACCACGTCGCACACGCCGGCGGAAGCGCGGCAGACCGTCCCTGCTGCCTTGAATCCATCCACCGGGCATACCGCGCTGATGCCATCGCAGGTCTCGGCGATGTCGCAATCGCCGGCCGCAGGACGACAAGGGGTCGCCGCCGCCGCTAACTTGTCGGGTGGACAATCGGGGCTGACGCCATCGCAGACCTCGGCGATATCGCAAAGACCAACCGCGGGTCGACAAACGGTTCCCGCGGGTTTGGGCGCCCCGCCCGCGGTGCATACGCCTGCGGGTACGTCCGGGGCAGCGACATCGCGCGGGCTTTCCGGGCCGTCTTTGTCGGTGATGGGAAGGTCCGACTGCGGAAGGTCTGCCTGCGGCCCGTCGGCAGTCGAGATTGAGGCGTCGGGGATGCGTGCATCCCCCTGCGTGCTGGGACCGTCCTTGTTCACAGAGCTGCCCGCCTCGGAGACGAGGCCGGCATCGAGGTTGGAAGGCGACGACGCATCTAACTCAGAGGCGGACGGTGCGTCGGCGTTTACATTGATGCAGTTCCCCTGGGCCGAGCACGTGGCCACTTGCTCGGGCCTGTCCAGATTCACGCAGGCGACGCCGGATGCCAGCAGCGAGGCAACGACAACTGCTTGCCGAGGTCGCCGACCCAAGAGCTTGAAGATTCGATCTGGCGGGCCGAGGTCGCCCGCCAGTCGGCGCAGCTCCACCTTGTAACCCTTCGATCATACCTGATGGGAAGACCGGAAAGTGCTGGAAATGCTGGGTTCCAGACCTCTTCGATGGCTTTCGCTTCCGGGGTCTCGCCTGCGATGTCGATCGACATGACTGCCGACATAGCTGCCCGACATGACTGTCGAGGTAAACGCTCATCCGACATCCGTTAGGGGTGGCGTCGTCCGAAGTGCTTCATTTTGGTTGCGCGGGGTTGCGGTTGGTCCAAATCACGCTGCTGTCCACCATAGGCATTGGGGTCATGGGAGATGGCGGACCCTTCTTGTCCAATGCCTTGCGACAAGCTTTGGCGACGTCGGGATCCTTGCTGTGACTCAGTCGCAAGACGAGCCTTTCAGCACGATCGGTTCCCAGGCGGCCCAGCGCTGCAATGGCCGTGACCAGAACGGCAGCCGGCGGCGACTTCTGGCCGAACAAGCGTCCGAAGAAGCCAATCGGGGTCGCCAGTCGGCACAGGGCCGCCTCGGCGTCGGCGATGGGCAGGGCACCCGCCTCCCGGCGGCGCACGACGACCTCGATGGCGGCGCGCACCACCTGGGGCGGCGCGCCGCGAGCGTCTTTGGTCACGAGCTGGATGGCGCGCGGGATCACCTTTTCGCTTCCCACGCCCGTGTTGGCGCACAGGAGCAGGGCCCGAATGCGGACGTTTTCGTCGGGATCGGAAAGGGCTTCGGCAACGTAGGTGTTGGCGGCCGTGGTGGAAGCGGAAGCCAGCGCGGTCAAAGCGTCACGCCGCACGCGCGCGGATCGGTGCTTAAGGTGACGGATGAAAGCGTCGGCGGCGCGCTCGGGCGCCTTGCCCGACACACACGCGATCAGCAAGCGAGCGGTTTCCTCCTTCTCGAGATCTTGGTCGAGCGCGCGCAGGGCCGCCGCCACGCCCCGCGCCTTCATCTCGGTCAAGATCCATGCGGCGCCTTCGCACACCTTCAGCTCACCGCCCGCCACCACCACGGCAGCGACCGAATCGGCCGCGGTGGCGCCGCCCTCGTCGAGGAGGGTGAGCAGGGCACGGCGGTCATCGCCTCGCTCGGGAAAGCCCTCCAGGACGGATTCGACGGTCGGCACGTCGAAGACCCCGGCCACGGCCTTGGGGTCAGCCATCTTGATACGTTCGAGGATGCGCGTGGCGTGGAACGGCAAGTGCTGGACGAAGGCGTAGCGGGCGCCTTTCTGCAGGATGCGCACCGGCTTGCTGTCTGCGCTGCCCTTGGGCGGCTCTCGATTCGGGTCGGTTCGCATCGCCTCGACCCATCCCTCGGCCAAGACCCATTCCTGGAGCTCGACTGGTAGCCGGGTGATGGAAACGATCTTCCTTCTGCACATGGCACGCAGGGCCTCGTCAATCTGGCGCGACGATGGGGTCTTGAGGAACCGCTCGGTTGCCGAGCGCAGCACCGTCGCCGCGGGCTCCGGCACAGGCTCGTCGGGCCTGCCCGAATCGCGCAGAATCAGGGTGACGGTTCCATCGAGCGCGAACATGGGCAGGCCCTGCACCATCAGGTCGAGAGCGCGGAGCTGCCGGAGCGCGGGCAGGTCGGAGAGCAGCTTGTCGACGACGCTGGCGCGAGAGAGCATCGCGCGAAGCAAGTCGAACTTGCGAAAATACGGATAGGCCATGCCGCTCGCGAGGACCTCGGCCTGTTCCAACAGCGCAGCGGGCGCAGCGCCGGCGGTCACCGCGTTTCGCAGGTCGTGTGCCAGACGACCGAACGAGGCACGCACCTGCCAGGGCTGTCCCGGATCTGCGGGCGGCTGCTCGGCGTCGGCCACTACCGAGATGTGCCGTACCTTCTTGTCGAAGAGCGCCTTGGACAGGCGTCTTGCCTCCGCTGCCGGGGCTTTCTCGGTCGGCGGCGCGCTCATGATGTCGAGGAAGGCGGTCCATTCGGGCTCGGTCAAGCCCCGGGCAAACGCCAGCGCAACCAGCCCGCGCTGTTGCAGGAACTCCATGAGCTGCAAGACGAAAGCCCCGCCGATGGACGGACCCACGATTCGCCGCAGCTCGACCCTCTGCGGTGCGGTTCCGTCAATCCAAATTTCCGACGGACCACCGGCCACCGCGGGTGGTCCGACTAGGTAGCCGACCTCGGGCTGGGCTCGTTGCAGCCGCCCAAGCTCTTTGAATAGTCGGGCTCGAATGCGTGCGAAGTTCGGCCGGGTCGGATCGAATTGGCCAATCCGACCCAGGGCGCGAACCAGCGCCATGGTAAACTCAACGATCTGATCGGCAAGCGTGTTCATCCCCAGGCTCCCCTCCTGGACTGATGACAGTGTTCGTCAGTTTCCCGAGGGTTCCTTAGCGGCACTCCCGGTCGGCCATCCGCCCAGCGCGATTGTATTCTCGGCTGCCGTAGATCCGAAGAGAGCGGCCGCTCAGCTTGCGCGTCGGGCGCGCAGGCCGCCAAGCTCGTCGAAGAACTTGGTGGTGGTGTCGATGCTGTTCTCCAGCGCCTCCACGATGAGCAGCAACAGGCCTTCGTTGTCGTGGCGAAGCGCCTCGTAGTAGCGCTGTCTGTCGATGGAGTGAATGATGGCCGGTAGGTACCCTGCCCGCATGAGCATATAGTTGGTGAGCAGCCGGGCCACCTTGCCGGTGTTTTTGGTCCACGGATAGGTGCGCAGCAGCTTGAGTTGCAGGCGGGTGCCGGCCACCACCGGGTGCAGGGTTGCCAGCTCGGACGATTCGAGCCATTCGCCGAGCTTGCGCATCTGGTACCCGATCTTCTCGGGTGCGCAAATCTCGTGGTAGTAGAGCCGGTGCAGCGGGTTTTCCTTGCGGTAGGGGCAACCTTTGGCCGCCGCCTCGGGCGTGACCATGGCGTAGATCTTGCGGACGAACTCCAGGTCGACCGCCGGCGGCTTCTTGGCGTTGGCCTGATCCCGCAGGTAGTCAGCGGCCTGCTTGTGGGTTCGCACCTCCTCGTAGGTCGGAATCAGCGTTACGTCGCTGATGATTCGCTGATCGATGGCTGCCTTCAGCTCCGAATACGAGAGGACGACCCCATCCAGGGCGTTGTCATGGAATAGCCACGACACCTCCAGCTTGTTTTGGTAGTCGCTGGTGACCTTCTCGGGAAAGGTGCTCGCCTTCTCGGTGAGCATTCCCATCTTCGCGTCAAGCTCGAACAACCTCGCTTCCATAGGCGACCGCTCCTTCTCCAGCTAGACCTCTTCTTGACATCCGCGTTATCGCGCAAAAGATGCCTTTAGTCAAGCGGGGTTAGACACATTAGCTTATTTAAATTGTGTTAATTTTGTTACAGTTTTGTTGTTGATTAAGTACAAGGGCCGACGCCGCCGTCCTCGGATACGCGAGCAATCTGCTTGCAATCATTGGGAAAAATTAGACCCAAAAAATTGACTTGGCCGATGGTCGCAGCAAGATGGCTAAGTCTCGCCTGCCGGTGATGAACTGCCGTGGTCGGTCTCCTATTCCTTGAGGTGAGGCGTTTTCGTGTTCATCACCGACGGAGTGAAGCGTAGCGCCAACAATCTCAACCCTCTCAACCATGCCCCCGGAAGCTGCCGCTGAGGCTGGCCACATACCCGTCCTGCTCGACGAGGTGATGGAGTTCCTCGTGCCTGCGGCCCGCGGTGTGTATTGCGACGCCACCCTCGGTTTGGGCGGGCACGCGGCCCGAATCTTGGAGCTCTCTTCGCCGGATGGTCGATTGGTCGGATTGGACCGGGATCCACAAGCGCTGGTGCGGGCGCGCCGGGCGCTAGCGCGATTTGGGGACCGCGTCACGACGGAGCATGCCAAGTTCGGATCGATCCGCAGCGTCCTCGAAGCGGCTTCGCTGCTTCCCATCGACGGCTGTCTGGTGGACCTTGGGGTGTCGTCTCTCCAGCTCGACGCCGCCGAGCGCGGCTTCTCCTTCCGGCGCGCGGCTCCGCTCGATATGCGCATGGATCAGTCGCAGGGCGAGACTGCGGCGGACTTTCTAGGCCGGGCCGACGAGGACGAGATCGAACGCATCCTGCGCGATCTGGGTGAAGAGCGATTCGCGCGAAAGATCGCTCGCGCCATCGTCGAGGCACGCATCCGCAGCGACCTTTCGACCACCACTGCGCTGGCCGAGCTGATAGCAAAGGTCGTGCCCACTCGCGAGCGCAACAAGGATCCCGCGACCCGGTCGTTCCAAGCCCTGCGCATCGCTCTCAACGACGAGCTTGGCGAGTTGGAGCGCTTCTTGGCTGACATTCCGTCGTGCCTGCGACCGGGCGGACGCCTGGTGGTGATTTCCTTCCATTCCCTGGAAGACCGCATCGTCAAAAGGCAGCTTCGCGCCCTCGCCGCTCGCGACGTCGCGTCCGGCCCGCGCTTGCGCATCCTGACCAAGCACGTCGTGGTGGCCGGCGACGGCGAGCGCCGCCGCAACCCGCGTTCGCGGTCGGCCAAGCTGCGCGCGGCGGAAAGGCTTTCGTCATGAGCTTCCCGGTTCTCGAATCCAAAGCGGTGGTGGAATCGGGCGACCCGCGACGGCGCCTAAGCCTCGGCCTCATCGGGCTCATTGTATTGGGCGTGACCCTGGGCGGGACTGCGCACGTGGCGGTCCATGCCAAGCGCATCGAGGTCGCCATCGCGCTCGGCAAGGAAGAGCACAGTCACCACGAGCTCGTCGAAGCCAAGCAACACCTGGAGATCGAGATCGGCATGCTGAAGGATCCGGCACGCATCATCGCCATCGCCCGGGACCAGCTTGGCATGCGGGCGCCCTCGCCGTCGGACATCCGCGCGACCGGGAAGGAGTCCGACCGGAAATGATGACCACCTGGACCAAGGTGCGCGTGGCGATCGTCGGGCTCGTGCTTTTGGGGCTGGCCGTGGTTGTCGGACGGCGGGCATTCCAGCTGCAGGTCCGCGAATCGGCCCAGCTGCGCGAGTGGGCCGAAAACAACTATTTGCGCGAGATTGAAATCGCGCCGAGGCGCGGGCGCATTCTCGATCATCGAGGCAACGAGCTTGCCTCCACCGCGGATCTCGATTCGGTGTTTTGCAATCCGCGCCAGCTCGCCTACGTGTCGGATGCGGCCAAGAAGCTCGCCCCGGCCCTGCACCTCGATGCGCGCGAGATCGAGAAGACCCTCGCGGGCAAGGAATCGCAGTACTTCGCCTGGCTCAAACGGAGGGTCGCGCCCGAGGAGAGTCGGGCGGTGATGGCTCTCGGCTTGCCCGGCGTGGGAACCCGCCGCGAACCGCGGCGGGTCTACCCGAACGGCGCCCTGGCGGCGACAGTCATCGGCCACGCGGGCCTCGACGGCAAGGGCCTGGAGGGCGTCGAGCTTGGGTTCGACAAAGCGCTGCAAGGCACCGGGATGGAGGTCGTTGGGGTGCACGACCGGCTGGGGCGAGACTTGCTGGTGGATGGCGTTGTGGATTCCTCGTCGTCCGCCGGCAAGGACTTGGTCTTGACCCTCGACCGGTACCTGACCTACGAAACCGAACGCGTGCTGGCGGAGACCGTGCAGAATCACAACGCCAAGGCCGGCATGGCGGTGATGATCGACCCGCACACTGGCGACGTCCTGGCCATGGCCAGCGTGCCCAGCTACAACCCGAACGATCCAGCCGACGCCGCCAAGCGTGGGGCGCGCAATCGCACCGTCTCGGACACCTTTGAGCCGGGATCGACGCTCAAGACCTTCACCTTCGCTGCGGCGCTGGACGCCGGCAAGGTGAAGCCGCAGGACATGTTCGATTGCCAGATGGGCAAGCTCATCATCGGCAAGTTCCACATTCGCGACGACCACCCGAAGGGGGTGCTCAGCGCGGCCGACGTCTTCAAGCATTCAAGCAACATCGGAACGGTAAAGATCGCCCGGCGCATTGGCAAGGCGGCGCTGTGGAATGCGCTCGACCGCTTCGGCTTCGGCAAGCCGACCGATATCGGCCTGCCGGGCGAGCGGCGCGGAATTCTGCGGCCGGTTACCCGTTGGGGCGAGATAGAATTCGCGACCCATGCCTTCGGACAGGGCTTGACCGTCACACCGCTGCAACTTGCGGTCGGATTCGCGGCAATTGCCGACTACGGGATGTACTATCCGCCGCGCCTGGCGCTTCACTTCGTTGGGCCGGATGGGCAAATCGAACCCATCGAGCGTCCTCCGGAAGCGCCCGTTCCACACCGGGTGATGTCGGAAAGTGCGGCGCGCACGCTGCTCACGATCATGCAGGGCGTGACCGAGGACGGAACCGCGAAGGCGGCTGCAATTCCTGGCTACCCGGTGGCGGGAAAGACTGGCACCGCACAGAAGGTTTCGGGGGGGCGTTACGATCCGTCGAAGTACCTGGCCTCGTTCGTGGGCATTGTGCCGGCGGACAAGCCGCGTCTGGTGATCGCGGTGATGATCGACGAACCGCAAGGCACACACTACGGAGGCCTGGTGGCAGCGCCCGCATTCAAAGCCATCGCCGAGGCCGCACTCCGCTATTTGGGCGTGCCACCCTCGGAACCGGTGTTAAGCAAGGCGCCGCAGAAGACGCCAGAGAGGCCCGCGGTCGAGGTGGTGGAAGCGGATGGGCCCGGCATCGACGAGCCGGTGGTTGTGGACGGCGAGCAAAACGAGTCGACCGAGCAGGTGGCTGCGGCCGTGGAAGAGGACACGGAAGACGAGTCCGCACCGGACCAGGGCGCCTCCATCGCCATTCCCGACTTCACCGGGATGAGCATGGGCGAAGCGGTACGGGCCGCACACAAGGCGGGCGTCGATTTGTTCCCGTCGGGAAGCGGCCTGGCGGTGAGCCAGTCACCCAAGCCCGGGCCGGGCAGCGCCGGCATCGTGTGTAAGGTCACTTTCCAGCGAGGTGGGTGACGGCCATGCTCAAGCTTTCGCACTTGCTTACAAACGTCGACGGCGCGAGCGCGGCTGCGGGCGACGCGGGCCTGCAGGTTCGCGAGGTATGCGACGATTCTAGGCGGGTTGGCGTCGGCGACTTGTTCGTGGCCGTGCCCGGCAGCAAGGTGGACGGGGGCAAGTTCGTCGACGAAGCCCTGGCGAAGGGCGCGATTGCTGTGGTCAGTGAAAGCGCCGATCTGAAGGACCGCTTGGCGGACAGGGCGGCCCTGGTGGTCGTGCCCAGCGCACGCAAAGCCCTGGGCGTGATCGCGGCCAACCGATTCGGCGCCGCGGCGGCGCTGTGCTTGACCGCGGTGACCGGAACCAACGGCAAGACCACCACGACATACCTCGTGGAATCCATGCTCGCCGCTGCTGGCCGCAAGCCAGGTGTGATCGGCACCGTCGGCTACCGCTTCGGCGGCCGGCAAAAGGAAGCCTTGCTGACCACGCCGGGCGCGCTTGAGCTGCATTCGTTGCTCTCCGAAATGAGACAGTCGGGTGCCAGCGACGTGGTGATGGAGGCATCGTCCATCGCGCTCGAACAAGGGCGCTTGGCCGGATGTCGCTATCGCGTGAGCGCTCTCACCAACGTCACCCAGGACCACCTCGACTACCACGGCACCATGGAACAGTACTTCGCCGCGAAGACGGTCCTGTTTCGCGAATTGATGGCGGCGCCGTCGGGGGTGAGCGTCCTTTTCGCCGACGATGCGCAGGGGCTCGCCATGCGACAGTTTGCGACCGGAGCAGTCCTGACCCTCAGCCGCGCGGATCGTGGCGCCGACGTGGTGGTGCTGGACCGCAAGCTGGGCGCGGACGGCATTCGCGCACGCCTGCAAACACCGTCGGGAATCGTCGAGATTGCGTCGCCGCTGGTGGGCGAATTCAACCTGGCCAACATCCTGACCGCGGTCGGAATCGGGCTTGGCCACGGACTCTCCCCGGACGCCATCGCAAGCGGCATCGCGCGGCTGCGGGGCGTGCCGGGTCGGCTTGAAGCGGTGGCCAACGAGGCGGGCGTGCTTTGCGTGGTCGACTACGCCCACACCCCCGACGCACTCGAGCGTGCGCTCGACGTGCTTCGGCCCCTGAGCAACGGCCGTCTGATCTGCGTGTTCGGCTGCGGCGGCGACCGCGACCGCGGCAAGCGACCCTTGATGGGGCAGGCCGCAGTGAAGCGGGCGGACTTGACCATCGTGACCTCCGACAATCCGCGCACGGAAAAGCCCGAGTCGATCATCGAGATGATCCTCGAAGGCGTGCGTGCGACTGGCAAGGTCGAACGAAGCGCCGCCGAGCTTGCGCAGGGTTACGCCGGATTCCACGTGGAGGTCGACCGCTGGACGGCGATTTCTCGTGCGGTTTCGCTGGCCCGCATGGGCGATGTGATTCTGCTTGCCGGCAAGGGGCACGAGGACTACCAGATCATCGGTACGCAGAAGACCCACTTCGATGATCGGGAAATCGCCGCCGCGGCCTTCGCCGCCAGGAGGAGGGCGTGACGTCGCCATCGCCGAAACCGCGGCCGCTTGTCTGGGCTTGCGCCGCCATGGGCGGAGCCATGTTGGTCGAACCGGCCAGCGCGGGCACCGTCGCCACGTTTGCGGGTGCGGCCAGCGACAGCCGTCAGGTGGGCCCGGGCCGGCTCTTCTTTGCCCTGCCCGGCGAGCGTGTCGACGGATTCGATTTCTGCGCCCAGGCCGCCCAGCAAGGCGCGGCTGGAATTGTGGTGTCGGCGGCGCGCGGCAACCCGGCCGGCTGCGAGGGGGTTCCGGTGATCGCGGTGGCCGACGTACGCCGGGCGCTTGGCGATCTCGCCCGGGCCGTGCGGGCGCGCTTTGCAGGCCGTGTGGTGGGTGTGACCGGATCGAATGGAAAGACCACGACCAAAGAGCTCATCGCCGCAGCGCTCGCCACCGGGGGAAAGGTCTTGCGCACGCAGGGCAACCTCAACACCGACGTAGGATTGCCGCTCACCGTGCTCGAATCGTCGGAGGACGAGGACTTCTGGGTGCTGGAGATGGCCATGCGTGCGCGCGGCGAAATCGCCTATCTCGCGGGGATCGCCAGGCCCCACGTCGGAGTCATCACCAACGTCGCGGGCGCGCATCTCGAACGGCTGGGCTCCATCGACGAAGTGGCGCGGGCCAAAGGCGAAATCTTCCACGGCCTGGCCGACGGTGGCATCGCGCTCTTTCCTGCCGACGACGAACGCATCGAGCGCGAAGCCAGCGCTTTGCCCGAGTCGCAGAAGCGTCGATTCGGCCTGGCAAGCACCGCGACCTCCACAAGCTTCGTGCGCATCCTTGACTTCATCCCGGCGGGTGAAAGCGGTTCGGTGATTCGACTCTCGGTGGGACACACCCCCGTCACTTTGCGGCTGCCGCTTCCGGGCGAGCACAACGCGCGCAACGCTGCGGCTGCCCTCGCGGTCGCGTCGGCCTTGTCACTTCCCGTCGCTGCGGCGGCGCGCGGGATGGAAGCGGCCAGCTTGCCGCCCCACCGTTCGCACCTGCTGACCGTCGGCGGGCGCATCGTGATGGATGACTGTTACAACGCGAATCCGACCTCCATGCGCGCGGCCTTGAGGACGGTCTCGGCGTCCGCGGGCTCGGCCGCGCGCGCCTTCGCGGTCTTGGGCGACATGCTTGAGCTTGGTCCGGACACCGCCCGGCAGCACGAAGCGCTCGGGCAAGAAGTGGCTGGCATGAGGTTCGCCGGGCTGGCCGCGGTGGGCGAGCTAGCGGCCCACATGGCGGCCGGCGCACGCGGCGCGGGACTTTCGCGCCAGCAGGTGCTCGCCACGCTGGACCCCGAGCTGGCCGCAGCGGCAATGGTCGAGTGGTCGCAGCCCGGCGACTGGATTCTGATCAAGGCGTCGCGGGGGACGCGTCTTGAGCGCGTGCTCGAAGGGCTGCAAAGGAAGCTAGGAAGCTAGAAATGTTGTTTCATCTCTTTCAACGACTGCGTGGCGAGGTCGGCGCGTTCAACGTCTTTCGCTACGTCTCGACTCGCACCATGCTGGCGACCCTCACCTCGCTGTCCATCACGTTTCTCGTCGCGCCCTGGTTCATCCGCCGCGCCCGCGCGCGCCAGCTTGGCGAGGTGATTCGCGACGACGGGCCGGCCACCCACGCGACCAAACAGGGCACGCCAACCATGGGCGGCGCGCTCATCATCATGGCGCTGGTGACCGCCACCGTGCTCTGGTGCGATCTGACCAGCCCCCTGGTTTGGCCCGCGCTGTTCGTGACCGTGGGCTACGGCGCGCTCGGCTTCGTCGACGACTATCTCAAGATCACCAAGAAGAACAAGCGCGGCGTTCCCGGCAAGCTCAAGCTGGTGGTGCAGTTCCTGGTCGGCGCGATCGCGGTTGGGTGGCTGTTCTACGGAGGCGGGCTCGCCCCAGAGATCCGCCAGCGGCTCGCGGTGCCCTTGCTCAACTTCGAGCATCACCACATCCAAATTCCGCTGATTCTCTATGCCCTGGCTGGACTGATTCTGGTCGTGATGGGCTGCTCGAACGGCGTGAACCTCACCGATGGGCTCGACGGGCTGGCCATCGGCCCGGTCATCGTGTCGACCTTCGCCTACATGCTGCTTTGCTATGCCGCCGGACAAACCCTGGCTGGCTTCAACATCGCCCACTACCTCGGCATGGCCCACGTGCCCGGCGCGGGCGAGCTGGCGGTGTTTTGCGGTGCGATCGGTGGCGCGGGTATCGGGTTCCTTTGGTACAACACGCACCCGGCCCAGGTCTTCATGGGCGACGTGGGCGCGTTGGCCCTGGGCGGCGCCATCGGCTTCGTGGCGCTGGCCACCAAAACCGAGCTGTCCCTACCGGTGATCGGCGGCATCTTCGTGGTCGAGGGCTTCTCGGACATCATCCAAGTGGGCTACTACAAGTTCACGAAGCGTCGCATCTTCCTGATGGCGCCGATCCACCACCATTTTGAGAAGAAGGGCTGGCCCGAATCGCGCATCGTGGTGCGTTTCTGGATTGTTTCCTTTTTCTGCGCCATCGTTGGTTTGCTCCTCACGTTGAAGGTAAGGTGATGCAGCACGCGCGCGATCTTTCCGGCAAACGCGTCCTGGTCGTCGGTCTTGGCCGATCGGGAATGGCGGCTGCGCGCCTGTGCGCCAACAAGGGTGCGCGCGTGACCGTTAACGACGCCAAGCCGGCAAGCGCGGTCGAGGGCGAGCTGGCCAATTTGCCGAACACCATCCAGCACGTGCTGGGCGGCCATCCTGCCGAGTTGTTTCTCACGCAGGACGTGATCGTGCTTTCGCCGGGCGTGCCTCCCATGCCGCAGGTGGAGGCGGCGCGGGTCAAGGGCGCGTTCGTCACCGGCGAGCTCGAGCTGGCCTCGTGGTTCGTGGATGCGACCATGGTGGCGGTCACCGGTACCAACGGGAAGTCCACCACAACCACTCTGTGCGGCGCCATCCTGGGCGCCAACGGCCGGCCCACCTTTGTGGGCGGCAACCTGGGCACGCCGCTTGCCGAAGCGGTCGGCACCGAGCCCACGCGCGCGGGCGGGACCTGCGTCGTCGAGGTGTCCAGCTTCCAGCTCGAAACCGTGCGGCACTTCCGGCCGCAGGTCGCGGTGCTGCTCAACATCACCGCCGATCACCTCGATCGCTATCCGGATTTTTCCCAGTACGTCGCGGCCAAGCAACGCATCTTCGCGGCGCAAACTG
The DNA here is from genome assembly GCA_964491625.1 of uncultured Myxococcales bacterium. Taxonomy (GTDB): domain Bacteria; phylum Myxococcota_A; class Polyangia; order Fen-1088; family Fen-1088; genus Fen-1118. The sequence goes on along the minus strand of CAZBIU010000046.1, from coordinate 1,544 downwards.
CGTCGGACTTCGCGGTGTTGAACATCGACGACCGCAACGTCGAGACCGCTGCGCGCAACATTCAAAGCAAGTGCATCCTTATCTCGACCCATCGCGCGCTCGGCGTTGGTGGTTGGGTGGAAAACGATTCCCTGTGCGTGCGGCTGCCCGGCGGACCGGTGGAATACTACCCCGCGCAGTTGCCGGGCCTGGTAGGCCGCCACAACCAGGAAAATGCCTTGGCGGCGCTGGTGGCGGCTCGTCTGCTCGGCGCCCTGCCGTCGGAAGCGCGCTACGCACTGATGGCGTTTCGTCCGCTGGCCCATCGCATGGAGCTGGTGGGTGACTTCAACGACATCGAGTTTTACGACGATTCCAAGGGCACCAACGTCGGCGCCGTGGTCGCCGCGTTGGACGGATTTCCGCGCAAGGTGGTGCTGATCGCGGGCGGCAAGGACAAGGGCGGATCCTACGCGCCGCTGGCCGAGGCGCTGCGAAAGACCGGCCGGGCTGCGGTTCTGATCGGGGAAGCAGCGCCCAAGATTCGCGCGGCTCTCGTCGGCGTAATTCCCGTCGAGATCGCCGGCGACATGGACGAAGCCGTGCAACTTGCCGCGAGCCTCGCCGAGCGCGGCGACGCGGTCGTGCTCTCGCCCGCGTGCTCAAGCTTCGACATGTTCCGCGACTACGCCCACCGAGCTGAAGTCTACCGGGCCGCGGTGCAGAGCCTTATCGCCAGCACGTCGGACCGAATCCCCATCGATCCCGAGGTAGACTGATGACGCTTAGGGAACGCATTGCTGCCTGGCTGCCCGCACGCAAGCGCGACCTGCCCGGTGAGCTGGGCGAGCGGCCGAAGGACGTCCCGCGGGGGCCCGACCTTGTGTTGGTGGCGACGGTTCTCGCGCTGACCGGCTTGGGGATCGTCATGGTGTTTTCCGCGGGCGCGGTGTACGCGGCCAAGACGTGCAACGACTGGACCCACTTCCTCAAGCAGAACGTGGCGTACGCCAGCATCGGGCTGGTCGCATTTCTCTTCGGCATGCGACTCGACTATTCCGTATACCGGAAAGTCACGTACCCGCTGCTCCTTGTCAGCATTGTCCTTCTGGGGGCGGTGCTGAAGTTGGGCCCGGTCATCAACGGCGCGGTCCGCTGGTTCCGCTTTGCGGGCATGTCGTTCCAGCCCTCCGAGCTGGCGAAGTTTGCGCTGGTTCTGTATTTGGCCGTGCTGCTCGCGCGCAAGGCAGAAAAGGTGCGCGATTTCTCGATGGGCTTTCTGCCGCCCCTGATTATGACCGGGCTGTTCCTCGGGCTTCTGCTCAAGCAGCCCGACCTCGGTACCGCGGTGATCTTCGGTGCGACGGCGTTGGGATTGATGTTCGTGGCGGGAACCAGGACCAGCTACATCCTGATTTTGGTCCTGATTGCGGCGCCGGTGGGCTGGAAGGTCTTCATCACCGGCGAATCGTGGCGCATGAAGCGGATCCTGGCCTACCTTTACCCCTGGCAGTACCGGCGCGATATCGGCTACCAGCTTTACGAATCGCTCATCAGCGTCGGTT
>CAZBIU010000045.1:0-27318 GCA_964491625.1 uncultured Myxococcales bacterium | reverse complement strand
CGCCGAATTTGATGGGCACGTTGCTGCGCTGGAAGGTGTGGCCCTGATCCGACGAGCGCAGGATGGCACCGTCGGGAACTTCGGGTGCCGTGTAGGTGCCGCAGGCCAGATAGACCTTGCTGGGATCCGAAGGATCCACGGCGATGCTCTCCACGCCCATGAGGTTCAGATCGGTGTAGGGCATCCAGTCGAGCATCGGTTCCCATTTGTGCGTCTTAGGACTTCTGCGATAGGCGCCCCCCATGTCGGTGCGGGCGTAAAGCACGTCTTTCGCATTGGGATGGAAGACGAAGCCGTCTACAAAGCCACCACCGACGATCTGCACGCTCTTCCAATTGTAGGGAACCCTGGCGGGCTTTTCTGCCGCGCCCGCCGGCAGCGCGCGGAGCGACAATAGGCAGAATACGGAACCAAGTGTCTTCGCGGTGATCATTATGCCAGCAAACCACGAATTACCTGGGATCGGAAGCGTGCGCGATTCTTCCCGGCGCGCTTGTAGATCGTTACGGAGCCGAGGAAAAGCAGGTCTCCGCGACGTGCCGGTCGCAGGACTAAAATATGCAGTGACAGCAAGAACAAGGACGGCTCAATTGAATTGCACTTTTTCTGCCACAGCGTTTTGACGCTGCTGCGGTCGCCCGGAAATGCGATGACGACGTGAATTTCCTATGCCGGGCAGGGCGTATTGGATAGTATGCGCCGCCAATTAACAGGAGAGAGGACTCGATGTCTCTTGCTCATGAAAGAATGTCGCTGATAGGTGGCGCGTTCGTCGTGATCGCACTCGGATGCGCTGCCACACAATTGGGGGCCACCCAGGACGAGCTCACGCGAGCCCGCGGCCAGGCCGAGCAGGGCGCGACCGTCTTCGCGAGCGAATGTGCCAAGTGCCACGGCGATCGCGGCCAGGGCGTCGGCAGCGCGCCGGCAATCTTGGGACCCGGATCGTTGCCAGAATTCCCGCGCAGTGAGGTCAGCTCGACCGATCCCGCCGTGTCCGATCCTCAACTGCTCCAGCTCGAAATGCAGTCGCGCCCCGCGGGGGCAGCTTGGCGCGATACCTTCCGAAGCGCCCAGGACTTGTTCAATTTCACCAGCACCCACATGCCCAAGGGCCATCCGAGTGACGTGAGGATTCCGGACCACTGGGCCGTGGTGAGCTTCATGCTCGCCGTGCAAGGGGCCAATTTGCCGGCGGGCGGTATCGGCCCGGCCAATGCGAGCTCGATACAGATTCCGAGGCGTTGATGGTTCGTGTGAAATTCCGTTCCGCTCTCGCGGCGAGTGTTGCGCTGCTCGTGGCATCTGGCGTTGCTCTTGCCGAGCAAGCTGCGCCTGCCATGACCGACGACCTCCCTGGGTCTGAGATCTTTCCGGGCCCGGGAATGTCGCCGCAGGCTCCGCCAGTGCCCCCCGCGGCCGGCGGACGAGCGCCTTCGTTTGGCGCGCCCGCCGAGAAGAGCCCGGCGACGTTTCGCATCGACGGCCGTATCTACGGCTACGAGGCGGTTGGCATCGGAAGAACGCCAGCCGATACGCCCGAGGGTTACTCCGGCACGGCTTTGCACGCGTCGCCGCTGATTCAGGGTAAGTTGCCCTATTGGGGTGGGGCGGGCGCGACGGTGAACGTGCAGTACGGCACCCCGACTCTGATGGCCTACGCGTACTACTACTTCCAGGTAAACGGTAAGGACTATCAAGGTTACTACGCCCCGGGGCAGGGGCCCGGATTTGGCGGGGCGTACCTCCAGATAACCCCGGATCCGATCGGCGCAGTCCGCTTGAGTTTCAAAGTCGGGTACTTCGTTGATGTCTACGGCGCTCCTGGTCAGTGGGGGTGGGGCGTCTTCGGACCCCTGGTCGGGTTGCGCGGCTATGGCTACAGGGCCAACGCGGACTGGGACCTCAACCGCGACCTGCGCCTCAGTTTCACGCAAGGATTCATGGTGGTTCCCGGCGTTCCCGAGGACTTTCCCCGCGGCGACTACAATAGCTGGCTCGAAACCGGCACCTCGACCTGGCTCTACCACGCCCACGTCGGGCTCGACTACAAGAACCAGTACCACGCAAAACTGCACTACGTGTCCGACCACGGCACCGACGAGCGCACGCACATCAAGAACGACCTGAATCAGACCTCCTATCCGGACGGCCGGATGGACACTTATCTCGCCGAGCTCGGCTGGGACTCGGATCCCTGGGGGCACCTGGGGATGAGCGGTGGGCTGTACGACATCCACCACGGCACCTCGGTTAACGACGGCGTTTGGTGGACGACCGACTGGGGCCAGGGCGCCAAAGTGCCGATGACCGAGTACCTCGGGCTGCGCAGCAACGGGAACGGCAAGATCGGCGTCGTGGGAGCGGAGTGGGACTTCAGCGTCTCGCGCATTCTTTGGTTTCCGCGCAGCTTCACCGGCAACACTCCCAACATCAACGTGCGGATCGCGGGCATGATCGCCCGGACGCTCGCGACCGACGATGCTCTCTTCAAGGACTCCACGGGGTACTACTTCGGGATCGAAACCGAGTACCTCATGACCAAGCATCTGATAGTGATGCTCAAGAGCTACGGCGAGAATCGCAACGGCGATCTTAGGGTGCCCACCTATCTCAACGGCACGGGGACCCTTACTGTGGTCCCGCTCGACCAGCGCTATGCCATCTACAGTATCAATCCAGGCATCGCTTACCACGCCGACTGGGGCAGTCTAGACCGAATCGAACTCTACTACGGCCGGCGCTTCTACAGCGGCGCCGTGGACAACAACTCGGCCCAGCCGCTCGATCACCACATGATTGCACTCGGCGGCTATATCACCTTCTGAACCGAAAGCGCTCGACGATGAAAACCGTCCACTATGCAACTAGGTCCGGCTGGAAGTCAGCTCTCGCATTGGCGTTGCTCACCATGCCCGCGCTGGCGATGGCTGCGGATGGCAGCTCCGACAAAGACATCCCAAGACTCGGGCTTTCGCCCGGCGACCCGCAGGTCCCCAGCGCGACGCCTTCGGTGCCGTTCGGCATTCAGCCGGCCACCGCGAAATCGCAGAGCTTCGACTTTCATGGCTACTTGCTCCTGCCGGCCTATCTTGGCGTGCACGATAGCAGCGACACGGCTGGCAAAAGCGGGCTCGTGTTGCACTCACCCCCGCTGACGCCGCAGGACCTGCGCAGCTTCGAATATGTGGGCGTGGTGCCGGACCCTTGGCTTCAGCTCAACCTCCTCTACGGAAACTCCACCGTCTACGCCACGGCCATCTTGGCGGGCACGTCCGCGATGGATGCGGCCGGCTACCACAACGTGGTCGACCAGATGGGCGTCAACGACGCGTTCATCACGGCCAACCTGACCAAGACCTTCGGATTTCCGTTTCAGCTTGACACCGGCGCCATGACGGGGCGATTCGGCGCCATGGGCGGATGGGACGCGGGCCGCTACGGCACCCCGCTGATCGCGCGCACGAACACCATCGGCGAGCGCATCACCAGCGGCTACAAGATGGGCGACTACTTCTTCGTGCTCGAAGAAGGGCTTGGCGGCCAGCTCGCGCGTCCTCCCGTCGGCCTCGTTCCCGCCGGCTGGAACGACTTCGCGGACGCCAATGTGGGCGCGACCTTTGTCGGCCAGATACACCTGGGCCTTGCGTATCGCGGCTTGGCTCGCGTCGGACTGCACTATTTGAACGCCTTCACACGAGACGACACCAGCCTGGGCGGCCAGCTCAAGAAGGGCGGAATCGTGGTGTATGGCGCCGACCTGCACCTCACCGCGAAGCGCGCCGGCCATCTGTTCCTTGGCGGATCGCGGGTTGATGCAGATAATGCTGCCTCGGTCTCCGGCGCCATCGAAATCATGAACGCCCGCGGCGGGCCTGAGCTTGTCGAGCAGTACCTCGGCGCCACCAGCAATGGCAACGGATCGCTGACTACCTTTGGTGTGCAGTACGATGTTAGCGTCGCGCGCCTGGTCTATGGCGACCAGTACCAGGGCCTAAGCCCCGATTTGCTGGTGAGCCTCTTCGGCGTGGGCACCTACGTGAAGAGCGACGACCCGTCCGCGAACAAGGTATTCAAGGTCAAGGGCGGCGGCGAGCTCACCTACCTTCCGCTAGCCTGGTTCGGCGTCTCCTAGCGGTTCGATCACGTTCGTCTGAACAACAGCGACTCGCGGCAGGCCTTCACCATCTACTCGTCGCGACTCCTGCTCCATACCGGCTGGAAGAGCCGGGGCGAGATTGCCGTGCAGTATTCGCACTTTGTTTACGGAAGCAGGGTGTACGTCAAAACCGGTTATCCACCGCACCTCGATCCGAACGTGAATCCGGATCGGGACGTCTTCTCTTTGACCGCCACCTACTGGTGGTAGCCCCAGCCATGAGCTTCAAGCGGATATTGTTGGTGAAGTTCTCCCGAGTTGCGGGCCTAGCCGTGGGGGGCGCGCTGTTGCTCGGCGCCAGTGGTCTGTCCTCGTGTAGCAAGTACCAGACATTCAGGGGGACCGGACCCGACTGCACTGCAGAGCAGGACTACAATTTCTGGGCCCAAGGTCTCCCAGGCGACGTCTTGACTCTGGACGACGCATCCACATGGTTTCAAGCAGCCGACTACACCCCCGATGGCGGCGTGACAGCCCTCGACGCGGGCAGGAGTACCGTTGCGTACGCCTGGCCGCCGACCAATGAGCAAATCCCAGATCTGGCGGATGCTGGCTTATGCACGGAGTACTCGAAGGCTATGGTATTCCGCGCCTCTCATAACAATGACTGGGGAGGACTCTTTGGAAACTACCAGTTTGGCATAACTCCGCTCGATGCATCGGCGTGGGATGGAATCTCATTCTGGGCGCGTTCGCCTGGCGAGACCACCAAAGGGTTCACCTTCATCCTCGACGACGACAACACCACCGCGCCGACCCTGGACTCTAACGGAAACCTGATTCCATCCTTCTGTACAGACTACGGCGGCAGCAGTACGACGGCGTCGCCGGGCAGCCAGCCCGTCAATGATGTCAGCACGGGCGCAACTGCCTCTTCCAGCGCGACCCGTGTCCCGTATCCCGACGAATGCGGTAACGACTACGCTGTGGCCGTGGAAGTGACCACCGATTGGCATTTCTACACCATTCCGTTCAGCGCGTTTCAACAGAGTGCGCTGCCCAACCGAGTTCCCAATGCGATCTTTCGGGCCGGAGATGTTCCCGGAACCGGCCTTCTCAGAAATCGGCTTCGACATCCGACGATTCGCATGACCAGGGAGGCGGAGATGGAGCTTTGGATCGCTCATCTGGCGCTCTACTCGAAGAAGGGCTCCCGAAAAGATGCGGCCGTCGGCGGAGATGTGGTGCGACGTGATGTCGCACAGAGTGATCGAGCACCAGCCGATCTGCCGCAAAGGGACCTACCGTCCGTCGACGCAACCCCGGTCGACGAATCAGATATCGATGTCACAGCGATGGATGGTTCCGAGAGCGATAGTCCGTCCATCGACGCGCTGGAAGTCGACGTGGCGCAAAATTGAGGCAACGGTGGAGTAATCTATTGGGTCAACAAGGTTTCACCTCCCGATGCCGTCCGGGGTGACGGCCGGGCCGAACCTTCAAAAAAGGGAGCAATCTTCATGAAAACGAATCTTCGACTTGGACATACTCTTCTCGCGACGCTGCTCGCGTGCGGGCTGGTGGCCTGCACATCCTCGGATAACGGGAACGGCGGAACCGGAGGAACCGTCGGCACCGGCGGAACCGTGACGCCGGTCGGCACCGGCGGAACCCCCGGTACGTCGACCTCGGCCGCGGGATGCCCGGCGACGCTGCCCGCTCTCTTCACCGATTTCAGCACCGCCACTGCGCCGGACGCGACGAGCATGCGCTTCGGAGGGAACGGCCTTCTTTCGGGCGGCGGCTCGGTCTGGGGCGGACTGACCTCGGAGGTCGTCGCGGCTGCGTGGCACATCTCCGGTACGGTCACGGACTACGCAGGTTTTAACATCTACATCGACAACTGCGTGCCGATCAATGCGTCGGCATACAAAGGGATCTCGTTCACGCTGTCGGGCACGGCGGCGAACCAGGCCACCCCGATTACGTTCGGGATGTCGACTATCGACGACACGCCCTCGGCCGCTTGGCTTATCGCCCAAGGCGACACGACGGCCAAGACAACCGATCCGGGAAGCTGCACTCCCACCTCCGGCAACGGCAGGTACTACCACCCAGGCTGCGCCGATCCCACCAAGTCGATTACTGTCCCGACGACCCCGACGACGATCAGCGTGCTTTGGACCGACCTCACCGGGGGCCAGCCCGACGTCTCCCCCAAGGCGGACCAAATTAGCTCTATCTACGTGAATCTCTCGTGGAACGCCACCACCCCGACACCCTATCCGGCTGATCTCACCCTCGACAATATCTCTTTCATCCCGTAGCTCCGATCCAGAACGCGGAGATCCTCACGCATGACGCCCAACACGCACTCGCTCGTCGCCTGCACATGGCTTGGTGTCCTGGCTTCCCTGGGCACGGCCGGCTGCCTCTGTCCACCTTGCCCGGGCAAGGCGGCGGCGGCCGGGCCGGCGGCAGCGGGTGCGGCTCCGGCCGCGGAGGTTTCGGTCGGCAACCGGATGGTCATCTGGGACGGCGATGAGGTCGGCACCGGCGCGCAGCCGTGGGAAAGTTGCGACCAGAAGCCGACCTGTCAGTCCAAGGCCACCGTGGAGGAGGGTGCGGGCATCAACGGCAGCAACGCGCTCAAGTTTCATGGCGAGGGAGGCGGCTGGATCGGGATGGGGTGGAACCTGTTCGGTTGGTACCCGCCCAATGCGGGCGCCGACCTCGGCCCGTACACCCACTTGACGTTCCAGATCCGCGTGGATGCGAAGTCGGGGGGCGCGGCACCGGATATCGGCTACTTCGCGGTTCTGCTCGGTTGCAGCAGCAACAAGTTCGAAAGCGCCGACGCGCCCATCGAAAGATTCGCGAAGGGCTACCTCGATGGGAAATGGCACAAGGTCGCCATTCCAATCTCCGCCTTCTTGAAAGGGAAGGGCGCCAAGTTCGACATCCACTCGTTCTGGGAGCTCCGCATTTCAAACTGGTCCGGAGGGTCCCGCAAGTTCGACGTCTACATCGACGACCTCGCCGCGGAAAAGTTGTAGCCGAAAGGACGAAAGAGAATGGCGAAACGAACCTCGTGGGCGATGTCATTGGCGGTGATCTTCTCAGCGCTGGCGCAGCATGGCTGCAAGATCTGTTCATGTCAGGACACGGGCGCCGCGCTGCCCACGGAAGCCGTGGCGGCGGGCCCGGGGGCGACGACTGGCGCTTCCTTGACCGGAAATGTAGCCTACAACTGGAAGAACGTGGTCGTCCTGGGCGGCGGTTTCGTTAGCGGCATCATCTTCAGTCCCATCGAGAAGGACTTGATCTACGCCCGCACCGACGTGGGCGGCGCGTATCGCTGGAACCCGGCCGACAAGTCGTGGATTGCGCTTAACGACGACCTTCCGCGCAAGTCGGACTACGTGGGGATCGAAAGCATCGCGGCGGATCCCGTAGACGCGAACAAGGTCTACATGGCGGTGGGCATGTACGTTCAGTCGTGGGCCGGCTACGGCGCCATCATGCGTTCGAGCGATCGCGGCAACACCTGGCAGATCACCGAGATGCCCATCAAAATGGGCGGCAACGAGCCCGGCCGCTCGAACGGCGAGCGGCTTGCCGTGGATCCCAACCAACCGAGCATCTTGTTCTTCGGCTCGCGCAAGGATGGGCTTTGGAAGAGCGAAAACGCGGGCGCTGACTGGGACCAGGTAAAGAGCTTCAGCGCCGGTGACGGCGGCAACTCCAGCGGCATTCCCATCATCCTGTTCGACAAGGCAAGCGGCAAGAAGGGCAAGCCCACGCCGGTCATCTACGCCGCCGTGGCCAACAACAGTGGCAGCCTCTACCGCTCGACCGACGCGGGTGCGACCTGGAAGCTGATTCCCAAGCAGCCCACCGGCGTGATGGCCAGCCACCTGGAATTCGATTCCACCGGCGCGCTCTACATCAGCTATGGAAATGGCCCCGGCCCGAACGACGTGACCGCTGGCTCGGTGTGGAAGTACGAGCCCAAGCACGAGAAGCTCACCGACATCACGCCGCTGGCCCCGATGGCTGATGACAAGTTCGGCTACGGCGGCCTGGCGGTCAGCGCCAGCAAGGTCGGGACCATCATGGTCAGCACCATCGACCGCTGGAGCCACGGCGACGAGGTGTATCGCAGCACCGACGGCGGCAAGACCTGGAAGGCGCTATTTTCCAAGGTCGTTCGCGACGACGACGGCGCCAAGTACCTCGCCTGGCATCGCGCCCCCACCGAGCCCATGGGCCGTGGCTGGATGGGCGACATCGATATCGACCCTTTCAATCCGGCGCGCGCGATGTACGTGACCGGGCAGGGCATCTGGGGCAGCGAGGACGCGAATGCCGCGGATTCCGACAAGCCCACCCACTGGAAGTTCCTGGATCGCGGCTTGGAGGAGACGGTCGTGCACGGCCTGGTCAGTCCGCCCGAGGGACCGCCGCTTTACAGCGTGGTGGGCGACCTGTGCGGATTCAGACACGACGACATCAATGCGCCTTCAGCAGGCGGCATGTTCGACAATCCCATCTGCGGCTCGGGCACCGGCATGGACGTCGCGTGGGGCAAGCCCGATGTCCTTGCGCGCGTGGGTTGGGACGACAAGAAGTACGGCGCGCATTCCAGCGACGGCGGCAAGACCTGGATGCCGTTCAAGTCCAATCCCAAGGGCCGGGGCGCCGGCGCCATCGCGGTGTCCGCCGACGGCTCGTCGATGGTGTGGGCACCCCTTGAAGGCGCGGTGGTCGTCTCGAAGGACAAGGGCGCAACCTGGACCGTGGCCGAGGGCGTTCCCGAGGCCGAGAAGACGGCCGACTGGGCGCCGGTGCCGTTCCGTCCCGCCGCCGACCGCGTGAACCCGAGCAAATTCTACCTGCTCGACGCCAAGGGCGGGCAAGTGTTCTACAGCACCGACCGCGGCGCCCACTTCACGGGCTCGCCCAACGGGTTGCCGTCGATGGCCGACTACGAATTCAGCTCCGCGTCCGCGCAGGCGGTGCCGGGCATCGAAGGCGACGTCTGGCTGACCACCAACAAAGAGCTCAATCACTCGACCGATTCAGGCAAGAATTGGGAGACGGTCGCGGGCGTCACCGCTGCATACGCGCTCGGCTTCGGCAAGGCGGCCGAAGGCAAGAAGTACCCGGCCCTGTACCTGGTCGGCAAAGTGGACGACGTGACCGGCTTCTTCCGCTCCGACGACGCTGGCAAGACCTGGGTGCGCATCAACGACGACAAGCACCAGTTTGCGTTCGTAAACGTGATCACCGGCGACCCGCGCGTCTACGGCCGGGTCTACATCGGCACCGGCGGCCGTGGCATCGTGTACGGCGAGCCGAAGTAAGGCGCCGCCGAGGCGGCGGCGGGGAGAGCACGGAGGAGACAGAGGGCACTGGGCGGCCTTGCGGCCGCAACCAAAGATCATCCGGCCACGGTCACGACCACGACTACGACCACGGCCACGGAAACGGCATCGGGATGTGTTGTCACCGTCGAGAATCTTTGCGGCTTGCGGAGAAATGCAACGTCAGCAGTACCGAGACGGAGGGGCGCTTGTGGGCGCTGCCCGGTATTTCGAAGCCCGGTCCTCGTTATCCTCCACCCGGCCACTCTGTCTTAGACGCGGCGTGCACACCCCCTGCAGGAGGTCGACTTCATGCCCTTCCGTCTCTGCGTCCTCTGTCTCCTCTGCGCTCTCTCTCCCCTACAAGAGAATCGTCTCCAAGATGCAGGCGTCGCTGCAGTCGAAGCCGTCCTTGCCGTTGTTGGGACCGAGGTCGCACTGCTAGTCCGGCGCTTGCACGATGCCGTCGCCGCAGTACGGGGCCAATTGGCAATTGGTGAGGCATCCGCCGTAGGTGGCGTTATCCGGGGTCTCGTTGTCAGAGCCGTAGTCACACGCTTCACCGCATTCGGGCTGCAAGACGCCGTCGCCACAATAAGGGCCGCGTTGACAGTCGGGGGCGCAACCGCCGCAGCTTCCATCGTTCTTGCCATCGTCACAGGTTTCGCCGCGGTCCGCCTGCACGATGCCGTCGCCGCAATACCCCGGCTTAAGGCAGCTCGTGGTACAGGTGCTCCCGGCGGCGTCCGAGTTCTTGTCGCCATTGTCGCATTCCTCGCCTTGATCGCTCTGCAGGACGCCGTCGCCGCAGCGCGGACCCAGCTTGCACGACGGGGCACAGAAACCGTAGCCGCCCGAATTGAGGCCGTCGTCGCACTCTTCGCCGCAGTCACTGTCGACCTGCGCATCACCGCAATGGGGATTGATCTGACAGTTGGTGCCGCAACCACCGCCGCATTTCGAGTCCGAGTTCTTATCGCCGTCGTCGCATTCCTCGCCGGCCTGAACCACGCCGTCGCCACAGCGCGGGGGCAGCTTGCAGCCGGGGCCGCAGCCGCTGACGTTGTAGCCGACGGTGGTGTTGCGGCCGTCGTCGCATTGCTCGGGTCCGTTCACGACGCCGTCGCCGCAGAAGGGGCCGAACTTGCACTCGGTGGTGCAGCCCCCGTAAGCGGTGTCGTTATTGTCTGAGCCGTTGTCGCATTCTTCGGTCCCCGCAATCACCTTGTCGCCGCAGGTCGGCCCGCACTGGCTCTTCCCGGCGAGGAAGTTGGCCAATGTGAGCATGTAGTTCGAGCCGCAGCACCAGCGCTCGGCCTGGAACACGACTGCTTCGTACACGCTGCCGATGGTCAACTTCAAATCCACGGAGGTGTTCAGCGACGAGTTGTTGGGGTAGGTCACCTGAGCCGTGCCTTTCGAGGCGTCCAATGCCACAACCGCGACGGATCGGTTGTGGGTGCCGGGCATCTCGACCGCCATGGTGCCGTTGATGAACACCCAGACGTCGTCGTCGCCAGTGAATTGCAGATTCTCGTTGCCTTCGTACTGGAACCAATAGCGCAGCTCGGTGGTGAAGGAGTAATTGTGGTTCGCCCAGCTATTGCCAAATCCTAGGCCCTGGTACGCGTGGCAGGTGCGGTCGTCAGGCTGTCCGTCGTCATAGTGGTAGGTGACCGGCAGCCCCGTGTTCTGGTCGAGGAGCGGCTTGCTGAGATCGTCGAGCGGGAAGAAGCCGCACAGGTCGTACCAGGGCGAATCGGTGTCGCTATTCATCGCGTAGGTGGTTTTGTTGGTCGCGCTCTGAAGCAGGGTCAAGTTTTCGTAGTAGGTCATGTTGGTGCCGCTGACATCGCGGTACCACTGGTAGAACTCGTTGTGGCCGGTGAAGAACACCTGCGATGCATTGGGGAGCGGTTCGTCCGCCGGCCCTGCCCACTGGGGCTTACGGTCAGTCCCGAGCATCGAGCCGACAATTCCCTTCCCCTTGGTTAGGCTGTCGTCACAGCAATAGTGTCCGAAATCGGGATGGCCCGACGGTGGGCTCCCGTCGGAATACGATTGAAAGTCGCGAGCTACGATCGGGATGGTCAAGCTCGCTGGTGGGTTGTCGTAGGCCGACGTGCAGGTGTTCCCCGCTTCGATCTTGCAGTCGTGTGAACAGCCGTCACCGTCGAGCAGGTTGCCGTCGTCACATTCCTCGCTACCCCGTAGCTGGATTCCGTCTCCGCAGACCGTCTTGCACGCGCCAACCGGGCTCGACGATGTCCCGCATTCGGGATCCTTCTGACAAGTCGGCGAGCAGCCGTCGAACGGCACGGTGTTGCCGTCGTCGCAGGTTTCGCCCGCTTCGACCTTGCCGTTGCCGCAGATCGAATGGGTGCACGCGGAGGGCGTGGTTGTCGAGCAGGTCCATCCGGGCTCCACCCGACAGATCGACGAGCAGCCGTCACCGGTGACCGTGTTTCCGTCGTCGCACTCCTCACTTCCGATGATGCGCGAGTCGCCGCACATGGGATTGCACGGCTTGCCGGCCATTCGGCACTGCCAGCCCGACTCGGTCTGGCACTTGGCCGAGCAGCCATCGCCGTCCTTGTTGTTGCCGTCGTCGCACAGCTCGTCCTTTTCCAGCACGCCGTTCCCACAGCGCGAGTTGTCCGTGCAAGCGCCGCCGCTCGGCGGACAACTGCAGTAGCTGCCCCCGATTCTACAGTTTTCGCAACAGCCGGTGCCCGACGACTTGCTACCTTCGTCGCACTCTTCGGCGCCGGTCACCTGTCCGTCGCCGCATACCGGAACCTGTTGGCAGGTGTGCCCTTTGCACGTCCATCCCGGTTGCAGCACGCAATGCGCGTCGCACCCGACGCCGGTTCCGTTGGCAGCGCCGAGGTCGCACTGTTCCCCCGACTGCAAGCGGCCGTCACCGCAGGTCACGATTCGGGTGCATGATTGGCCTTCGCTCGGACACAGCCACCCGGGCTCGACGTCGCAGTTGCTCGAACATCCATCATTGCTCTGGGTGTTGCCATCGTCGCAGGACTCGCCCGGCTCGCGGGTTCCGTTGCCGCACACGATGGTCGAGATGCACGGCTGCCCAGCCACCGGGCAGGTGTAGTTCGGCTCGACATGGCAGGTTCCCGAGCAGCCGTCACCGCCTTTGCGATTGCCGTCGTCGCAGGTCTCGCCGCGGTCGGATTGCACAATGCCATCGCCACAGTACGGACCCGCGTCGACCACCGCGTAGCACTTGCCGGCGTCGGGGTCGCAGGTCTTGGGTTTGCTGCCGGCGTCGGGGTTGGTGGGCAGCGTGAAGCCACTCGTGCCTCCCGCGTGATTTCCACCGCCCGAGTTGCCTCCGCCGCCGCTTTGTCCACCACTACCGTCGGAGACAATGGAAGGGTTGCTGCACCCCAAACCCGCCACAGAGGAGCCAACAGCGGCGAAGACTAATGACGCGGCTCCAAGGGCGAGAGCCTGGCCAATTCGGCAGGTGTTTGTCATGGACTACTCCTCAGACGAGGGGAACGGGGACAGGCCGGGTAGCGCAATCCCGGACACGTGCAGGGAAGTATAGCAAGTCCGCGTTCCCGCTGGCGCATTCGTGCGGAGCCCGAGCCTGCCTGGTTGCATCGCGGCTCGCGTCGAGTGAGAGCGGATCGCACGTGCAGACCAACAGACTGTACGTTGCGCATAGACTTGCCATCTAGGTAGTGGCACTCGAAGCTCCGATGGCTCACGGGGATGTCCAACCCGTAACGGGGAACCGGCGAGAACCCGGAGTCGCGGCTGTTGCTCTTTGGGCTGTCGCTACAGCTTCACGTCGACGGCGCTGCCGTCGTATCTCACGGTCTTTTCGGCTTTGGGCTCGAAGGAGAATCCGACCGGCTTGTCTTTCGCTACCAGGATGACCTCGAAGGTGCGCTCCTTCTGCATCCCGGTGAACGAACCGTCGCGCTTGCCGATGGTCAACATCCGCGCGGCGTCATTCCAGCGCAACGGGATGCGCGCAAAGGCGCCCTTTTCATAGCCGTAGGTAAGGCCGTCGTCCTCGTACAGCGTGAGCTCGCCGTCGGCGCCGGCGTAGATCCACAGCAGGATGGGGTCGGCTGGCTTTTCGTCGGTGTATTGCAGCTCGGGCCCGGTCGGAACGATAGAGCCGGCCTTCACGTGCACCGGCATGGAATCATACGGAGCGGCCGCGTCGACGGTTTGCCCGCCGCTTGCATATGCGCCGGTCCAGAAGTCGTACCAACCCGCCGCCACGGGCAGGTACACGGATCGGCTGCGCGCCTTGTAGGTCGTGACCGGGCTCACCAGGAACGCGCCACCGAGCACGAACTGGTCGGAAATATCGAGCGCCTTCTTGTCGGTGCGGAAGTCCATCACGAGCGGTCGCAAGATTGTGCCGCCGTCGTGGGTCACCGCGCCCGCAAGTGAATAGATGTACGGCAATAGGCGATAGCGGAGCCGGTCGAACTTCAGCTCGGTCTTGTAGGCGGGGTGCGATTCGCCGCCCAGCTCCCACATCTCACGATAGGGGAATTCGCCGTGCACGCGCAGCAACGGGACGAAGGCTGCGAACTCGAACCAGCGCGCGTTCAGCTCGCGCCATTCTTCCGTGTCCTCGGCGGTGGGCTTCTTGGTCGAGAAGCGCGCCGGCACCGAGAAGCCACCGGTGTCCATGGTCCAATACGGCAGCCCCGACAGTGACAGACCCAGCCCGGCCGGAATCTGCTGCCGCATCGCCGTCCAGGTCGAGGTGATGTCGCCCGACCAGACCGCGGCGCCGTAGCGCTGCTGGCCCGCGAACGCCGAGCGAGTCAGGATGAACACACGTTCGTCGGGTGCCGCCTTGCGCTGGCCTTCGTAGACCGACTTGCTGTTCACGAGCGAGAATCCGTTCAGCATGCGCGAGCCGGTGCCCATCGCGGTGGGATTCATGTGGGTCTTCTGTCCTTCAAGGGTTGGGGTGGGCAGAAGATCCGGCTCGGGCGCGTCCAGCCACCACGCGTCCACCTTCTTGCGGAACAAAGTGCGTTCCATCTGCTCCCAGAACAGGTTGCCCGCTTTGGCATTGAAGGCGTCGTAGAACGTGTACGGGTAGCCGCCGTCGCCCACCCAATCGCGCAGCCCTTCACTCAAGTTGCGCTGATACAGAAAACCGTTCAAACGCATTTCCTCGAAGTTCTTGGTGCCGGGATAGAACTTGGCCCACACCGAAATCATTAGGCGCGCGTGTTTTGCGTGAATCGCGCGCACCCAACCCTCGGGATCCGGGAACCTCAGCTTGTCGAACTCGTGCGAGCCCCAGGTGTCTTCTCTCCAGTAGAACCAGTCCTGCACGATGGTGTCGAAGGGGATCTTGCGGGAACGGAAGCCGTCGACTGCGTCGAGGCTCTGCTTCGCAGTCTCGTAGCGCTGACGGCTTTGCCACAGCCCGAGCGCCCAGCGGGGAATCATGGGCGCTCGTCCGGTGATGCGGCGGTAGCCCGCGACCACGTTGTCCAGCTTGGGACCGTAGACGAAGTAGTAGTCGACACCATCGCCCACCTCGGACCACAGCGAGGTCGACCCGGGACTCGGCAACGGGGTCTTCCATAAGAGCTGCACCGTCTCCATGCCTTGATCCTTGGTCCACTCGACGCGGATCTTGCAGCGGCGCTTGGCGACCAGCTTCACTTTCGCCACTTCTTTCCACGGCAGCCAGTCCTGGCGCCAGTGATTGATGACCAAGCGGTCGTCGAGCCAGACCTTGATGCCGCCGTTGGAGAAGGTCTGGAAGGTGTACTCGCCGCTCACTTCCGGCTCGATTTCGCCTGTCCACCGCACGCTGGCCGGGCCGGGCGGCAAGGTCGGAAAGATAAGCTGGTTGGGCTTCTTCTCCTTGCTGGAAAGCTGGATGTCGATGGTGAGGTCCTTGCGCTCGTCCACCAGCTTGCCGAAATTCACACCGCTGTAGTACGAGCCGGTAAGGCCCCCTTGCTTGCCGTCGCCATCGAACAGTTTCTGGGCTGGAATCGGCTCCAGCTCGCGCAGGTCGCCGAAGCGAGTGAAGGACGTGTTGTCCCACAGCACGCCCCAACCGCGGCTAGACACCAGGAAAGGAATCACGATGGTGCCGTTGTGTTGCCAAAGGTCGAGGTCGTAGCCCTTGATATTGAAGAGGCCCATCTGATTTTCGCCCAGGCCATAGAGGGCCTCGTCGGCATTCGGAACCCATTCTTGCCGCAGGTTCTGCGTGTTTTCGCCCTGAACCATGGCGGGCATGATGGTGCGCGCACTCTCTTCGAGCACCGGGGCGCCCGAGGGATCGAGGAACGCGACCCGCGCGCTGGCAAGATCGACGCGCGCTTGCAGCTTCGAGGTTGCGACGGTGGCTTTGCCGCCAGCTTCGCTCACGTCGAATTTCGCGCCGTCGCAGTGCTTGGGCTCGGCGGCCAAGCTCTTGTGGGCGAAGAAGGCCTGGTCTTTGGCGTACGCGACGCGAATCACGTCGGCAGCACAGACTTCGAGCTTGAGGAACCCGTCGCCCACGTGAACGACCACGCCGTCCGACACGCGTTGCAGGTTCGAGGGCGGAGGGGCCGCGGGCGGAGCCGACGCTGGAGGTACCGGGCAACGCGCGGTTGAGCATCCGATACCAGCAACCAGCAGCAACAAGCATTTCGTGATTCGACGCATGACATCTCCTTGGCGGGCGCCACTTTCGCATGATGCGAACGCCGGTGGCTAGGCCCGTCTTCCGACGCTTCCGACACTGCCGGTTGACAAGCGCCGGCCGGCTAGGAAACATGGCCGCGTTCTTCTCGGGCTTCCGCGAGGAGCAACGGAAAAGGCAGGGTCATGAACAAAGCAAGCAAGATGTTCGCTGGAATCGTCGCACTTGCCGGTGCCGCCGCCTGGGCGTCGTGTCTCCGGCCGCCCACCCAGGCGGCGCCGGTGGCTGCCACTCCGACGGCCGCGACCCGGAAGCCCGAGCCACTTGCACCCGCGAAGCCGGTCTCGGTGTCTCTGCCAGGGCTGCCATCCACCTTTTCGTGGACCACGACCGGGCCAATCATCGTTCCCAAGTCCGACGCCAGCCACGACCTGGTCGCGGTCAAGGATCCCACCATCGTCCGCTACAACGGCCGCTGGCACGTGTATGCCAGCTCGGTCGGGCGGGGCGGAATCTACGGCATGGTGTACACGTCGTTTGCCGATTGGGCCGACGCCCCCAAGGCCAACCTCTATTACATGAGCAAGACGCCCGGCTTCGACACCTACGTGGCCGCCCCGCAGTTGTTCTATTTCACGCCGAAAAAGAAGTGGTTTCTGATCTTCCAGTCGGGTCCGCCCATGTTTTCGACCTCGGACGATCCCGGTGATCCGACCAAGTGGGACCGCCCGCAGCCCTTGTGCCCCAGGACTCCGGCAATTGTCTCGGAAAACGGCGGATGGCTAGATTTCTGGGTGATCTGCGATGCCCAGTTCTGCCATCTGTTCTTTTCCAACGACCACGGCCGCTGGTACAAGAGCAAGACGCCGGTCGATCGTTTTCCGCGCGGGTTCGGCGAGCCCGAGGTGGTGCTCAGCGATCCCGAAGCGGGTCGCGTGTTCGAGGCCAGCAACGTTTACAAGATTGGCGGAACCGGCAAGTACTTGGCGCTTATCGAGGCTTTCGACAACAGCTCGAATTGGCATCGCTACTTCCGTTCATGGATTGCGGACCGCCTTGAGGGACCGTGGACGGTCCTGCACGACGACGCGAGGGCGCCCTTTGCCGGCATAGAGAACGTTACCTTCGACGGCGAGGCATGGACGCAAGACATCAGTCACGGCGAAATGATTCGCGCCGGGTACGACGAAACCATGGTGATCGAGGGGCCGAGGCTGCAATACGTTTACCAGGGCTTCGCGCCGGGCAGCAATACCAACGACTACAATGGTATTCCCTGGAAGCTCGGTCTCCTCACGCTGAAGTAGGTGCCGCCCATGTTCAAACCCGGCCCACGCGTAATTTTACCTCGGCGCCCGAGGTTCTTCGTGTCACGCTGGGAACCTACTGAATGAAGGAACAACCATGAGCCCCACCCTTCTCGTCCTTGCCGCGGGCATGGGCAGCCGCTACGGCGGCCTCAAGCAGATCGATCCGTTTGGCCCGAGCGGCGAAACCATGATGGACTATGCCATCTACGACGCTTTGGCCGCCGGTTTTTCCAAGGTCGTGTTCATCATCCGTCACAGCTTCGAAACCGAATTTCGCGCGGTGGTGGGCGGCAAGTACCAGGGCCGCATCGCCGTCGACTACGTTTTCCAGGAAATGTCGTCACTGCCGCCCGGGTTCAGCGCGCCCGACCTACGCAGCAAGCCGTGGGGGACCGCCCACGCCATCTGGTGTGCACGCGAGGTCGTCAAAGAGCCGTTTGCCTGCGTGAACGCAGACGACTACTACGGCAAGAGCGCCTTCCAAGTCATGGCCCAGTACCTGTCGGCGCCCAAAGCTTCCGGTCCGCTGCCCGAATACTGCGTGGTCGGCTATCCGGTTCTGCAGACCTTGTCCGAGCACGGCAGCGTGACCCGCGCCATTTGCGAGCTCGACGGGGAAGGCTACCTCACGGCGCTTACCGAGCGCGCGGGCATGGAAAGGTCGGGCGCCACCGGCAAGTACCTCGACGAGACCGGGGCCACGCGCATGCTCACGGGCGGCGAAGTAGTTTCCATGAACATGATGGGCTTTCCGCCCGCGGTGTTCGCCCAACTTGAGCGCGAATTTCTTGCGTTCCTTGAGTCACAGCAGCGCAATCCCAGCAATATCGAGTGCGTGCTTCCCGTCGTCATGGGCAAGCTGATCAAGAACAAGGCCGCCCGCATGCGCGTGTTGCCGACTACCGACGCATGGTTCGGCGTCACCCACGCCGACGACAAGACCGGGGTGACCAAGCTTATCGCCGAGATGGTCGCGCGCGGCGAATACCCGTCCCCCATTTGGCCCAAGCGCTAACCGCCCATGGACCACGATGCTGTCTTGGCTGCCTTCCGAAATGCCACCGGTCGCGATGCGGAGGTCGCCGCCTACGCCCCTGGCCGCGTGAATCTGATCGGCGAGCACACCGACTACAACGAGGGTTTTGTGTTGCCGGCCGCCGTGGATCGCGGGGTCGCCGTGGCCGGCCGCCGAGTCTCCGGCAACACCTTCACCCTGTTTGCAGTCGATCTCAAAGACGGTTGCACGTTTGCCCGCAACGCTTTGGAGCGCGACCCGAAGCATTCCTGGGCGAGCTACTTCAAGGGCGTGCTGTGGGCGCTCGGCAAACGCGGATTTGAGCTTCCCGCGTGCGAGGCCGTGGTCACTGGCGACATTCCGCAAGGCGCGGGGCTCAGCTCCTCGGCGGCCTACGAGGTGGCGACCCTGCTCTTGATGAAGACGCTCGGAGGATTCGACCTCGCCACCCTCGAAATCGCTCAGCTTGCGCGCGAGGCCGAGAATGGCTTCGTCGGGGTCGCCTGCGGGATCATGGACCAGATGGTTTCCGCGTTCGGCGAGAAAGGCAGGGCGCTCTTGCTCGACTGCCGGTCGCTGGCGCGCGAGACGGTTGCGATTCCGCCGGGGCTGAAGCTCGTCGTGGCGAACACTGGGGTTCGCCATTCCCTGGCTTCGTCCGAATACAACAAGCGTCGCGCCGAATGCGACGAGGGCGTGCGGATTCTCTCCGCATCCCTGCCGAACGTGCATTCCCTGCGCGACGTTGCGGTAGAAGATCTAGCACGTCTATTTTCGACCCTTCCGCCTGTGGTGGGCAAACGATGTCGCCACGTGGTGGCTGAAAACGTTCGCGTGTACGAGGCTGTGGCCGCCCTGCGCGCCGGCGACCGAAAGCGCATCAAGACCCTCACCGCGCAGTCTCACGCAAGCCTGCGCGACGACTACGAAGTGAGCTGCCCCGAGCTGGACCTCCTGGTGGACCTCGCCTTGCCGCTACCCTACTGCCACGGCGCCCGCCTGACCGGCGCCGGGTTTGGCGGAAGCACCGTCAATCTGGTCGAAGCAGCAGCCGTGGAAGACTTCTCCCGCACCATGCTCGCCGGCTATCGGGAACGTTGCGGGCGCGTGGCCGAGATCCACGTCTTCGAGCCCAGCGCCGGCGCGCACGTGTTGATGTAACAGGAGTCGCGGGCTCCCTCTGGCGGAAGGTACGAAGCATGTCCGACATCGACAAAAGCATCGCGGCCTACGAGGACGAGGCGCGGGTGGCGTCGTACGACGCGAACATGGAGATCATGCATCCGAACCGCCCTCGTATGGTCGAGATCATCGCCGAGGTCCTGGCAGCTTCGGAGCCGGAACCGCGGCTGGTGCTCGACCTTGGAACCGGAACGGGCTTCCTGCTCGCGCGGCTGCTGGCACGATTTCCCCAGGCGCGGGCCGTGGCCGTGGATGGCGCGCGGCCGATGATGGCCCTCGCGCAATCGCGCCTGGGTGCGCTTGCCAAACGAGTGGACTTCCGCATCTGCGACTTTCGCCGATTGGCGGACACATGCAGCGACCTCGGCCCCCTCGACGCCGTGGTCTCGACGTTTGCTCTTCACCACCTTTGCGCCGACGAGAAGGCGGCGTTGGCACGCACGGCCTTCGCCATGCTGAGACCTGGCGGCTGGCTTCTATCGGGCGACTTGATTATCAGCCACGACGTCGAGGTCGAAGCCCTGATCCAGCGCATGCGTGTGCGCGGAATCATGGCCCGGGCAGCGGGCCGGGATCCTCGCTTCGCCGATGAGACCAAGATCCGCGACTTTCTGCGCCGGATCGAAGAGGAGGACAACGACCAGCCTCAGACGCTCGCCAGCGATCTGAGTGGGCTCGAAGCCGCCGGCTTTCAGCAGGTCACGGTGTTTTGGCAAGAGACCCGCGAGGTGGTCGTGGGCGGCGTGAAGCCCGATGCTCGTGACACAGTGTCGGCGTCGCACCACGCCATTGCCTGACGCGGATTTTCCGTGGCCCTCCGGTTTTTTTGGGTAAAACTCCCCGAATGCCGCGAACCAGGACTCCGACCCGGGCAACCTCGCGTCACCCGCTACGCCCCAAGGGATGGCTTGTCGCCACGCTGGCTGCGGCGTCCCTCTCCGCGACGGCCGGTCCGGCCCAGGCTGCGTGGGGCGTGCCTTGCCCGCTTCCGCAAGTCCACTCGGCGCCGCCGGATCAATCCTGGCTAAAGGATGTCCCGGAGAAACCAGGCTCTGGCGCGCGGGGCAAGGTCGCGGTCTTTGTCTTCAATGGGGACGACGTCTTCGAGCCGGTTCGAGCCGCTGTGGTGCGGGCGCTTCGCAAACAGCGACTGAGCGTCACCGCCAGCTTGCGGCCAGCCGACGGCCCCGCGCAGTACCGAGAGATGTCCTATTCCTCGAACCTGGCCGTGTTCGTCGATGGCGAGGTCAGTGGCGAAGGCGCCCGGCACACCGTGATCATCCGACTCCGCAGTGGCGTGACCGGCCAGTATTTCGCCTCCGCAAAATTCTCGGGGTCCACCCAGGCGGTCGTCGGCGCGATCGGAGGCTCGCTATGGGGCCGGGTGGGCTCGGCCATCATGCACACCCGCTCCGCAGCCGCCAAACCACGCCGGCATGAGTCCGCGCCCATGTACATCGAGGCAGGTTCTCCGCTGGACAGCCCGCTTGGCTCGTAGCCCTTGCCCCTACCTCGAGCAGGTGTCCTCGGCCATTGGCTGGTAGGCGTTACCCTGTTCGATCTCGACCTTGTGGTAGAGCTTCCTCGGCCCCATCGCGGCCAAGGTCTCCCGGACCTTGACCTTCACGCCCTTTAGAAAGCCTTCCTCCGTGAACGTCACCGAATCGCCCGCAAGAGCGCCCGCGCCTATCATCGCCGAGCCCACGCTGTCATAGCTGAGGACGGTTGCTTGTTTGGTGCTGGCGGCATAGCTGATTTGGAACATGCCGCTGGTCGCAGAAGTCGTCGTGGTCCTCGCAAGCCTAAATTCGCCGTGCCATGAAAACCCGCCGAACTCCTTCTTGATGGTCATGTCGGTTCTGGCGTTGACTGCCTGCGATCCTGGCCCGGTGGATCCAGCGGCAAACTTCGTGTCGCACTTCCAGCTTCCCTCGAAGCCCTTCATGAAAGCTTCGAGCTCCTTGGACGGAAGGTTAGGCGCTGGCGAAAAGGCCGGCGCCGCCGCAGCCTGCGGAGCGGCTGCGGGCTTGGCCGGCGTGGGCCGTGCCCTAGCTTTCGTCGGTGTCGAGCTTTCTTCAAAGGGATCTGCCAAGGACTCGCCCTTTGCCACGTGGGTGGCCTTTGCGACCCGGGCGGCCTGGGGCGTGCGTTTCGTGGAGGAGCTTCCGGCCGTGGCGACGGATCCGCCTGCAACCATGGCCATGGCGAAGAACAAAGTAGGAAAGACGCCGTTCGTAGTCATCGGTGCTCCTGCGCTTGTGCGGGTCGGCTGCTCAAAAGGGCCCTTGAGGTTACCCGCGAAAGCTTACCGCGGCCATCTGAGCTTTGGGCGCGCACCGGAGCACCCGCAATGGAATCCGCCCGCGGGTCTACGCCTGCGGCTCTCCGAACCGCACGGGCTGCAGCCTGCGTCTCGCTAGCAACCTTCCTAAAGGCAGATCCGGATGTTCTGGCCGCATGCCGCGCAGCTAGTGTTCGCACATGGGTCGATCGAGCGTTCCACGCAGGCGAGCCCAGTGGGGCAGGTTGAATCGCAATTGAGCAGGGTTTGGTCGTAGCAGCCCGTGGTGGGGAGCGCCGGGGTACCACATCCGGCGGTGAGCCATTTGCAGCGGGATCCGGTTGCTGTGCAGGTGACCTCGTTGGCGATGCTCGCGCAGGGCGTGCCTGGGTCGGGCAAACAGTTGCAGGTGTCGCAGCCGTTGCTGTCCTTCACGCTGCCGAATGCACACGTCTTGCAGTCGAGAACCGGGCAGACAACGGGGCCGGGATTGCAGTTGCAGGTGGAACAGCCGTTGACGTCCTTGGCAAAGCCGTACGTGCAGAAAACGTCCGGGCATGCGATCGCGGGACAGATGGTGGGACCGGTGTCTGGGCCCTTACTGTCGGCACCCGCGTCGATTGCCGGTGGCGGATTGCACGCGCAGGTCGGGCAACCGTTCTCATCCAGCTTGTTTCCATACTCGCAATAGATATCGCAAACCGGACCGCAGACCACGTCACGAGCGGCATCCTTGCTCGTGCCCGCATCGGCCGTGGCGCCTCCGGCTCCGCCGCCCTGGCCGCCGCTGCCTGAGCCACCACCGGCTCCGCCAAACCCGCTCTTGGTGCCGCCGGTCGGCACGCTGCCGCCCGCGCCGGTTGTGCCGCCCGCGCCAGTCTTTGTTCCGCCAGTTGGGACGCTGCCGCCGGTCGCGGTCGAGGCTCCGCCTGCACCGGTCTTGGTTCCGCCGGTCGGGACGCTGCCGCTGGTGCCGGCGGCTCCGCCAACGCCGCCCTTGGTTCCACCCGCTGCGATGGTCCCCCCCGCTGCGTTGCTGCCGCCAGTTGCGACGACGCCGCCCGCTCCAAGGCTTGCCCCTCCCGATCCGCTGATGGTTCCGCCGCTGCCGGCGACCATGCCGCCAGACCCTCCCGTCTTGCCACCGGACGAGATGACGGAGCCGTCCCGGTTGATCGATAGCCCCGAGTTGTCGACGCAGGCCGAAGCCAGCACGAATGCCGCGAGGAACACTGAGCGAAAGTCGAAGGTCCGCATGGGGCGAAGTCCACGCAAGACCCGTGCCCAATGCGTTGCTCCTGCTTGGGCCAACGATTTCACAGGGATCCGCGCCTTACACAGGGTTAACGCCTCAAACTTTTGAAGGATCCGCGCTGCCCATGGAGTTCCTCCGCATGCCCTTGCTCCGGCCCCGGTTCCGGCCTTCACCGTCCGCCCACCGTGATTTCGGTAATCGCGGGGCTGCCGTTGGCGGCCAGGACCTCGAAGCGGACGTAGCGCGCCGACGTGGGGCCAAAGGTGGCGACCTTCATCTTGCCGTCAGCAACCCAAGTTCCCGCCGTGACCTCGCTGTAGCTGCGGCCGTCCCCGCTGGCTTTCACCCGGTACGCGGTCACGTTGCCGTCGGTGCTGGCGCGTTCGTTGTGGTAGTGCGGAAGGCACCCGAGCCAGCCCACATCGGATCGAACCCGTCCGAGGTCCAGGGTGATCGACTGCGGCAGTGCCTCGTTGGGCTCCCACATCGTGATGTACATCTGGTCGTTCTTGCCGTCGATGGCAGCGCCGGCGTCTCCCGCTGTGGCGTCGGCCGACACCGGCGTGTACGGCCGTTCGTTCTGCGGCCCTTGGGCAGGCAAGAGCGGGCGCGTGTAGTTCGGGCGCCAGGCCGCGCCCACCTCGTGCAACCGCTTCACAATGGCACTGTCCAGCAGGCCGTCGCGGTTGGGCGGACAATTGAGGAGGAAATTAGTCCACTTTGGTTCCAGGTCGCGAAGATGCCGATCGACGATGTCGTCGACAGTCATCAGGTCTTTCACGCCCGGCCCCCAAAACCAGTCGTTGCCGCCGCTGGCATTGACCTTCTGGCCCTGCTCTCCCGGGTAGGTGTTGCTGGCCGGCGACCACGCGCCCTTGGGCTCTTCGAAGCTGACGACGTCAACCTCCCACGGATCCGCCAAGTGCGTGTGGTCGGTCAGCAGGCAATTCGGTTGCAACGACTTCACGAGATTGCGGATCTCCTCGTACGCAACCGAATGGTGGCCCATCTGCCAGGACCAGCCGTCCATCACAAGAATCGGAATCGGTCCGTAGTTGGTCAGCAATTCCGTGATTTGAGTCTTGATGTACTCCAGCTTCTCACTGGTAATCAGACCGGATGCAACGCCTTGGGTGATGTCCCAGATGGAGTAGTAAAGCCCCGGCAAAAGGCCGCGATGGCGAAAGGCCTCGACGTATTCGGCGACCACGTCGCCCTTGCCATCGCGCCAGGGAATGTGGCCCACGTTGTAGTCGCTGGCCTTGCTCGGCCACAAGGCGAAGCCGTCGTGATGCCGGGTGGTGAGCACGCCGTATTTCATTTTGGCAGCCACCGCGGCGTCGGCCCATTGGCTGGCGTCGAGCTTCGCCGGATTGAACCGCGTGATGTCCAGGTTTCCATCGCCCCACTTGCCGGTGTAGGTGAGGATCCCGAAATGGATGAACATGCCGAATCGCAATTCGACGAATTCGCGCTGCAGATCCTCCAGCGGACGCGGCGGGGCGATCTCCGTCCGGGCTGGGTCCGGCCTCCCCGCAAGCCCGGCGGCGGATTCGTAGCAGCGAGCCGGGGGATGGCCGCAGTAGCTGCCACCCAATAAGGCGACCAGCGCGGATACGGCCAGGGACGTTTTTGCGCGAGAATTCGGATGCGCCATTTCGCCGACAGAATGGCACCAATTGCTGCGGGCCCAACCGAATATCGGCCTGTGCGCGCGGATGTCCACAGTGCGTTCCTTCGCGCCGCACAAGTGCATTTCGGGCCGGACAACGTGAAGCGCAAGGAAGCTCAGCTCTTGGTGTGATTTGGTGAGCCGAAATGGTCGCGAGCGCCACTATTGACAGTAATTGTTGGTGCACCAATGGCAAAGCAGCAGGTCATGCGAAAACTGGCGAAAACCACATCCTGGGCCTTCAGTCTGTTGGCGGCCGCGGTCTTCTTGTTGGGGTGTAAACCCGCGTCCAGCAATCCAGGCTCGGACGGATCTGGGGGACGTTCACAGGGCGGTGCGGGCGGCGGATCATCCTCCGCCGGTGGCACCTCGGGCGCGGGCGGCGCTTCCAAGGCTAACGGCGGAACGCAGAGCTTGGGCGGCAACGGCGATGCCGGCGGCAATTCGATGGGCTCTCAGGGCGGTGGCGCCGGCGGCAACGCGGGTGGTGCCTCGGGCTCGGGGGGCAAGGCAGGCAGTGGTGGCAACGCGGGTGGCGGCGCGGCGAGCAGCGCGGGTGGCGTCTCGGGCTCGGGGGGCAATGCGGGTGGAAGCGCGAACGCGGGCGGCGTGGCCGGCTCGGGCGGTGCGGGCGGCGGCGCCGTCGGCTCGGGTGGCAGCTCGAGCGGAACAGGTGGCTCAACCGTGCAATGCACCGGTAGTCAGTCCGCCTGTTATGGTGCGTGCGTGGATCTGCAGACCGACACAAAGAACTGCGGCAAATGCGGCACCGTATGCGCCAGTGGCTCGTGCAACGCGGGCGTGTGTAAGAAGGTCAAGGACTGCTATGTGAAGACTGTGGTCACCGATCCCCTGGTGGCTGATTTCGAGGGCTACGATGGCACCACGTCGCCGGCCGATTGGGGATGGGCTTTCAATGCGCCGTCGGGAAGCGACAAGGCGGTGTACGCGGGTCTTTACGAGTACGACGACGGGACGGGATCGCCAGCCTTGAGCATTGCGGGCCCCGGTAACAACAGTAGCAAGTATGCCGCGAAGGTCGCCGCGGGCGGACAGGCCTCAAAATGGGGTGGAGCGCTTGGGGTTTGGATGTCGTGTGTGGACGCGTCTGCCTACCAGGGCGTCTCGTTCTGGGTGAAGGGCACGGCGCCGACCGGGAATGCGACCATGACGCTCGCGACGGAAGCTACCTCCCCGCCGGACGCGACTGATTCGGCCGCGGGCGGCACCTGCACCTCGGGAACGTGCGCCGGGCCCAGCATCCAATTCCCGGTGACCACGTCCTGGTCCCAGGTGCTCGTGAACTGGGATGCCTTCACGGCCGGGACCGCCAATGGGAGCACCGTCACCACCACCGGTGGAGACATCACCGGCCTGAGCTGGAGCGTGGGCCTCAAGTTCACGTCATCGGGCGGCGATGCCGCCTACGTTGGCGTTCCCGCGTCCTACGACCTTGAAGTGGACGACATCGAGTTCATCGGAAGCACGCCCTGCGAAGGGAGCCTGAGACTGTGTGGCACCGGCTGTACCGACACCACCACCGACGCTCAAAACTGCGGCACCTGCGACAACGCGTGCCCGACCGAGCGCACTTGTTCGAGCGGTAAGTGCATCTGCCCGACCGGCTACACGGACTGCAGCGGGCAGTGCGTGGACCTGCAAGTGGATGCGCAGAACTGCGGCAAGTGCGGCACCTCGTGCACGGGCCAGTGCTCGGGTGAGTCATGCCAGGCGAGCGACTGCACCGCCAACATGTCCCAGAAAGACAAGACCAGCACCTCCGGGGCCTCAATTCCGCTTGGCAAGTATTGGATCAACAACAACGAGTGGGGCGCGAGCGGTGGCAGCGGGACCCAGAGCATCTGGGACACCTGCTCCTCGGGCAACACCATCGGCTGGGGTACCGAGTGGAACTGGAGCGGCGGATCTGGTGTCAAGTCGTACGCCAGCGCCGTCCTAGGTTGGCAGTGGGGCTGGCAGAACAACAACACTGGACTGCCGGTCCAACTCTCGGCCGGCAAGAAGATTACCTGCGGTTGGACCTACCGGGTCCAGCCTGGGCAGACCATCGACGTTGCGTACGACATATTTACGCACACCCAGTCGAACCCCGGCACCAACGACGACCCCAGCGACGAAATCATGATCTGGCTCTACAAGAACGCGGGGGCGGCTGCCATCGGCAGCGCCAAGGCCACGGTCACCATCGGTGGCTCCAGTTGGCAGCTTTTCGAGGGCAACAACAACCGGTGGCCGGTGCACTCTTACGTGCGCGACAGCAATGCCGACACCGGAGCGACGCTGATTATTTCGGACTTCCTCGATGACCTGACCGGAAACCGGGGCTTCGCAAAGAGCAAGTACCTGAGCAGCATCCAGTCGGGAACCGAGGTGACGTCCGGTTCCGGCCGCTTGGACACCGACCAGTACTACTGCACGATCCAGTAGGGCTCCACGCTCGCTACGGGCCCTTGCTATCG
>CAZBIU010000044.1:0-27354 GCA_964491625.1 uncultured Myxococcales bacterium | reverse complement strand
GCCAATCCGGTGAAGGACAATCGCACCCTGGCCGACCTGGATCCATACAAGCCGCTCGTCACCTACGACAACCTGGCCGAGGTCGAGAAGATCAAGAGGTTCGCGCCGCACGCCGGGCTGGTCCTGCGCGTGAACGTACCCAACACCGGGTCCATGGTCGAGCTGTCGTCGAAGTTCGGCGCGTTCTCGGGCGAGGCGGTGGACTTGATTGAAGCGGCGTTCGCGGCCGGGCTGGTGTTGGAAGGCCTGTCGTTCCACGTGGGCAGCCAGTGCACCAACTTCCAAAACTACGTGCAGGCCCTGGGCATCGCCGAGGGGCTTTTCAAGGAAGCTTGGAGCCGCGGCTACCAGCAGGTGAAGATCCTCGACATCGGCGGCGGCTTTCCCGCACCGTACGATCCGCACGTACGGCCCTTCGAGGAATTGGCCAAAACCTTGAACGCGGAATTCGAACGCCTGTTCAGTCCGGAGATCGAGATCATTGCCGAGCCCGGCCGCTTCATGGTGGCCACCGCAGCCACCTTGGTCGTGTCGATCATCGGCAAGGCCGTGCGCAACGCCAAGCAGTGCTACTACGTCAACGACGGGGTGTACGGCACGTTTTCCGGCGTGCTGTTCGACCACTGCCAGTACCACTTCCACGCGTTCAAGAAGGGGCCAACGGAAATTGCCTCGGTGTTCGGCCCTACCTGCGACGCGCTCGACGTGGTGTCGCAAACGGAAGACCTGCCGACCGGCCTGCAGCTCGGCGACCTGCTCTACAGCGAGAACATCGGCGCCTATACCGTCGCCAGCGCCACCAACTTCAACGGCATGCCCCTGCCGAAGGTTGTCGCGGTAGGCCAGAAGAAATAAGTAGAAAATTTGCGCCAGTGACGTAGGCGGGTTACCTACATGTCATGAGCATCGAGGTCGAACGCGCAACCATCCCTTGCGGCACCTGCGGGGCCCTAGTCACCGAGCTTCGTCGCGGCCGCTGTTGGGGCTGCTACAGCAAATGGGCCGAGATGCGGCCGGTTCCGCGCGGCGCTGCGTGCGCTGTGTGCGACGAGCGGCGGCGCGACAACCTGCGCATGGCCGAGCTGCACCGTCGCTCTGTCGTGCTTTGCCACATCTGCGCTGCTCGCACCCTCAGGCTGGGGACGGTCCCGAATTCCATCGATGGCTTACGCCGAAAGCTTCTGCGCGACCGTCGCGCGATCGACCGTCGCGGTGACGGCTTCGAACGGCGAATCTTCCCCCGCGAGCGCCGCGTGGGTGACCGCCGCGGACCACCGCGCGCCAGCTCCGCCAGCGACACCAACCCCGGATTCGTGATGCCCGACTTCGAAGACATCGTGATCGAAATTCAGGACTCGGACATCGAGGTGGTGGAACAGACCCTGGTGCGCGAACGGCCGCGGGTCACGAAGTAGCCGAAGAGGTCATCCCCACGGCAATTCGATCTTCCACTCTTTGCCCTCGCGCACGAGGGTGAGGGAATGTCGATCGCCGGCCGCCGAATAGACCTCGACTTCGGCATGGTCGAGATCGCGGTGGACGATTCGGGTGCCGGCGGGCTCCCAGGCGGGCGGCGCCCAACCGACCGAGAAGAAGTCCTCGGGCCGGGCGATGCTGCGGCCACCTTGGTATTGGCTTGAATTGAGCAGGCTCTCGATGCGCTCGCGGGTCGCCGGGCCCAGGCGCTGGTACACGCCGGCGCGGTCGCCGCTGCGGGCGGCGGCGATAAATAGGTGGACCGCACCCTCGGGATTGTCGGCTCGCTCGCGGCTGGAGCAACCAGCAAACAGGAGCGCGACAACCAGAACAAAGCGGCGCATGGCTAGGCCGGCTCGATGCCGAGGCGCCGACGCACGTCGGTCATGGTGGCCCCGGCCACCTCGCGAGCGCGACGGGCGCCGTCGGCCAGGATGTCGTCGATGGCATTGGGAGAAGCGAGCAGCTCCGCGCGGCGGGCGCGGATTTTTTCGAGGTCGGCCTTCACGCCTTCCAGCAGCCACTTCTTGCAATCGATGCAGCCGATGCCGGCGGTGGTGCAGCCCGTGCGAATTTCGGCTTGGCGGTCGTCCGACGAGAAGAACTTGTGCAGAGTGAAGACGTTGCACTTGTCGGGGTCGCCTGCGTCGGTGCGCCGCACGCGCGCCGGATCGGTGGCGGCGGTGCGCAGCTTTTCCCAAACCGCGGCGTCGTCCTCGCGTAGGGAAATGGTGTTGCCCACACTCTTCGACATCTTGGCCTGGCCGTCGAGGCCCAGGATTTTCGGGGTCGACGAATACAGCGCCTCGGGCTCGGGGAAGGTTTCGCCGAAGCGGGCGTTCCACCGGCGCACGATCTCTCGCGCCAGCTCCAGATGCTGGCGCTGGTCTTCACCGACGGGAACCTTGGTTGCGCGGTAGACTAGGATGTCAGCAGCCTGCAACACCGGGTAGGTGAAAAGCCCCGCGTTGATGTTGTCGGGATTCTTCGCTGCCTTGTCCTTGAACTGGGTCATGCGCTCAAGCTCGCCGTGGCCGGTCACCGAGGCCAGCACCCAGGCGAGCTCGGTGTGCTCGCGCACGGCGGACTGTACGAACAGCGTCGACCGCTTGGGATCGATACCGCAGGCGATGAGATCCGCGGCCATGTCGCGTGTCCGTTTCTGCATGGTGGGCGCGTCGAATGGCTGCGTGATCGAGTGGTAGTCGACGATGCAGTAGAAGCAGCGGTAGGAATCCTGCAGCGCCACCCAGTTGCGAATCGCGCCCAAGTAGTTTCCGAGGTGCAGCTCGCCCGAGGGTTGGATTCCTGAAAAGATGGTTTCGCGCTTGAACGTGGCTTGGTCAGACATGCTGTGTGCGGTTGTAGTCGGCGGATTTGCACCGGTCAAGCCGAGAGCAAAAGCCGAATCATTTCAACGGTCGAAGCCGAAAGACGAGACCATAGCGGCGCCGGGCACCGGCTCGGGCCTGCTCACGGGTAGCAGGCGGTTCTGCTGAACGCGAGCACGCTGCCGCTGCCGTCGGCGGGGCCGCCCATCTTGCTGAAGCACTCTTGCGCGGGGATCCGGTTGGCATGGCCACCGAGGCCGGCCAGGTTGCCGCCGGTCAGCTCAGGACCGACGGGTGGCCAGGGCACCGTGGATGGCCAGAAGTCCGGCTTGGCCGCGAGAAAGAAGGAAGGCGGCAGGCTTTGCGTGCCGGGAACCGCGTTGCCGAGCGGGCTGATCGTGCTTGGCACTTCAGCGGGATCGAAGTGCGTCGATCCGCTGGCGACGTCCCAGTTGCCCCAGCGCAGAAGGGTCGTCTTGACCAGGGGGTCGGCGGGGATGGTGACCGAGCCCTCGGTGTTGCCGCTGCCGAGGTTGTACACCGTCGCGGTCTGGCCGGGCCCGGCGTTGGCTTCGTAGGTGGTGGTGTAGCCAGGCGTGCCCAGAACGTTGCCCACGACGTTGTGGTAGCGATTGTATGAAAGAATCGTGATCGCCGTGGTGGCGTCGGTGCGACCGGGATCGGTGCCGAGCAGGTAGTTGCGGAACAGGGTATTGGCGAGTTGGGTGCCGTGGAACAGATCAGCCGAAAAGCCCGACACGACGTTGCCCTCGTACAAGTTGTATTCCACCCCGCCGTTGTGTTGGGCAAGGGCGCACTCCATCCAATGGAACGGATTCGAGGTGTAGCTGTCGCGGTAGGTGTTGTTGACGGCGAAGTTGTAGGCAAGCACCGAGCCGAGCGCGGGCTGAACCATCATGGGCGCGACCACGTGCTGGAAGATGTTGTTCTGGATCAGGTTGTCGGTCGCGACGTACGATTCGATGCCGTAGTTGACCGACTGGCCTTCGGTTCCGTAAAGGTAGTTGCTTTCGATGGTGCAGTGGTTGGCGTCCTCCAGCTCGATCAGATCGCGCTGGCATTGACAGGATCGCACCACGCGCACGCCCTTGACCCAATCGTTGGCGGCGTTGACGATGGCGATGTTCGCGCTGCCGCCCGAGTTGGTCGCATCGACCGACAGATCCTCGACGCCCGCGTTTTGCAGCAGCACGGACGGCCACCAGGCGCCCGGCGACTGGCTCGCACGCCAGTTGGGCGAATAGAGCGGTGGATCGATGGTGTACGTACTGCCATTCGTGGCTGTGATCTGGACGATTTGCACCTGGCTGCGCAGGACGTCGCTGATGGTTCGGCCGCCATTCCCGCCTTCGAGCGAGCACGACGCCTGGGTGGTGTCGCAGACGAAGAAGTTGGATCCGACGGTCTGGTCGTTGGCCTGGTCGAGGTGCAGGTATTGGCCCACCTGGACGCCCGCGCTGCCCACGTTGGCGAGCGTGATTTGGGTCGAGCCCTGGGCGTAGCCGCCGGTCCAGTCGGCCGCGTTGGTGCCGCCGGGCAAGGCGCGCGTGTCGCCTCCCCACTCGTTCGATCCGGCAAAACAAATGCACGCGTTTTGGTTGTTGCAGTAGTTGACCGCGGTGAAGATCAGCAGGGTTTGGTCGGCGCCCGCGCCGCGCAGGGTGACGCCGCTCTTCATCACGATGCCGTCGTCGGAGATGTTGTAGGTTCCCGCGCTCAGCATGACCACTTGTCCGGTCGGGCAAGCCTTGACGGTCGCGTTGATCTGGGCTGCGCTGGCGCCCGGGTTGAGCGTGCTGCAAATGGTTGTGCGCGCCGGGATCCCGCCCGTGACCCCGGCGTGCGACCAATCGATGGCGCGTGACGGGTCGATGATTCCGCGCCAGGGTGGTCCAGAGGGCGACGCTGTGTCCGGGCTGCCCGCGGGCGCGTCGCTGGTATCCGGACCCGCTTGGGTATCACGGCCGCCCTCAGGGCCGGTCACGGGGGCATCGTGGCCGTCCCATCCGACCGGCGTGTCGTCGGCGTGGCCCGCGTGGTCGCTGCTGGCATCCGGCGCGACTTGCGCATCGGCGCCACCGCCGGCGGCAGAGGATTGCTTTCCCGAGCTACACGCAACCATGCAAAGAACGAGCGCGGAGAGTGTGGAACGCATTGCCAGCTCCTGTTTATCCCTATTGAAATCGAAGCAGGGAACCTCTCTCGGGTCAAGCGCCCGCGCTCGACCGACAACCGGCACCGAGGCGCGACGCGAACCCGCCGCCCGACGACGTTATGCCGCGTTCCGGGTGGCGTTGATGACGGCGGCCATTCCTTTGAGGGCCATTTTGCGGGCTCGCACGCCCTCGTCGCAGTCGGCGCGACCCTCTTGCGACAGCGAATTGAAGCGCGCGAAGGCGTCGTGGACGATCACGAGCAGTGGCAGCACGACATCTTCGCGGAATCGAATGCTGGCCCTGATCATGGGATCGTTTGCCAACAATCGCGGCTGCTCGGCGACGCGCAGGATGCAATACTCCACCCGGCGGGCTTCGTCGCGAATCTTCTGCCAAACCCGTCCCACTTGCTCGTCGCGACCGAGGTGCGCCGTAATGTCGAAACGCGACTTAAGCAGGCTCATGGCCGCATTGTCCAAGAGCGCCCGGAAGAAGCGCGAGCCGCGATACAGGTGTTGCAGATCCTTGTCGCGACCGGCATCCAGCATCCCTTGTAGAGCGGTTCCCAATCCGAAGAAGCCCGGGATCTGAATCTTCAGAATGCTCCAGGTTGCGACAAAGGGAATCGCGCGCAGGTTCTCGAGGTCGATCCCTGCGCTGGCCCGACGGCTCGCCGGGCGGCTTCCGATGGTCAAGTGACCGAACAGGGGCAGGGGACTCTTTTCCCCAAGCAGCGCGAGCAGCGCCGGGTCGTCACGAAGCTCTCGGTAGGCCCGAAACGAAGCGGCGGAAAGATCGGCCAGCAGGGGCAGGAACTCTTGCGGCGGATCGTCGGGGCGATCAGGCGACAGCAGGTTTTCCAGATTCGCCGTGAAGAGCTGCTCCACGTGGTAGTGCGCCATCTCAGGACTTCCGAAGTTGCTGCTGATGGTTTGTCCCTGAATCGTGAGCTGGGTTTCCCACTGTTCAATCTTGGAGTCGCGCGATCGATAGAACCGGTGCGTGTTGCCACCGCCCCGGGCGGGCGGGCCCCCGCGGCCGTCGAAGAAGATCATGCGGATGCCCTGGCTTCGCCCAAGCTCCGTCAGATTGCAGCGCGCCTGCCTGATGCTCCAGTTGGCAGTCAAATAGCCGCCGTCCTTGGTGCCGTCCGAAAAGCCGAGCATGACGACTTGGCGTTGCTGGCGGCGGTCGAGCAGGGCGCGGTAGGCGGGCGATGCAAACAGCCGGGCGAGAATCTCGCGAGAATGTTCGAGGTCTCCGATGGACTCGAAGAGCGGCACCACATCCAGTCGGGTTTGCTCGGGGGTAAGACCGGCCAGACGGGCCAGGATGAGCACGACCATTCCATCCTCGGGACCGCGCGTGTGGCTGATGATGATGCGATGGAGTCCGATCTCGCCATTGCGTTCCTGGATGTGCGGCACCAGGCGAAGAACCTCGACGGTGTCCCGGGTGGTGGACGCGAGGCCCGGCTCGAGCTCCGCAGGGAACGCCGGCACACGGTCGAGCAACTGCTCAAGCAATCCGAACGGAACCTGTTGCGCGGATTCGGCTCGTTCAAAGATCTCGCGTTCCGACGACGATAGCGAGCTTTGGCTGCGCAAGACGAGCTCACGCAGGCTCGAGAAGAAGACGTCGCTGCTCTGACGAAGGTCGAGCGATGCGAAGTAGAAACCGAAGGTGTGAACCTTGAGAATGAAGTCGTCGAGCTCGTCGAGAAACAGGCGCTGGTGATCGCGGATGATGATCTCGCGAAGCCTGAGCAGCTCATCGAGCAACTCCTGCGCATTCGCGTAGCTCGGCTGGCCGCTCACATCCTCGGATGCGGAGGGGCCGCGGCGGTCGGCAGCGCCAAGCCAGGTGGCGCGCAGCCGATCGCGAACGGTAAGAATCCGCTCGTACACGCCGGCAAAGGTCAATCGCCTGGCAAGCGATCCGGCTGCCGAGCAGTGCCGTTCGAGCACGCGTTCCTTCAGCAGCCGTGCCACCTCAAGGGTTACGCTCGCGGTAACCGACGGGTTACCATCGCGATCGCCACCGGGCCAGAACCCCACCAGCAAATTCGGGCGCGCCGGCAGATGCTTGGGCAGGCGCTCTCGGCCGTGTGCTGCGACGATCATGCGCCCGGCAATCTCGGGCAACACGTCGTAGAACACGTCTTCCAATGCCCGCAAGACGCCGCGTGCTTCGTCCACTGGGCTCGGACGTTCGCGGTTGGTGAAGCGGGTCTTTCCGAGCTGCAGCAGCAGTCGTTCGGCCTCGGCCGGATCGTTTCGAGTCAATGCCGCGCGAAGGTCCTGGATGATGTGCTGAACCGTATCGGGATAGAACTGGGTCGGATGGGCAGTGAGGACAATCCGGGTCGCGGCTTGTTCGAGCAGGCCAGCCAGATCTTCCCGTCGATTGTCTCGGCGAACCGTCGCAATCAGCTCAGAGGCGCTGCCGGGGCCGGCCAAGTCGTGCATGAACGTAAACGAGGCGTCTTCCAGAGCATCGAAGAGAACGATTTGGCGCTCGATGAGCTGAAGGAACAGGAACAGGGCCTCGTCTTTGCCCACGTCGGTGAGCAGCGGGTTTTCGGCAAAGAAGCGCTGGACGATGGAGCTGGGCGACTCGCCTTGCTGCAGAGCCCTGCGGCAGTGCTCGGCAAACACCGGCAAGAGGCGCCCCACCCTTTGCAGAAGATCATAGGGCAGACCTAGAAGCAGGCCGGAATACAGGCGATAGCGAGTCGCAACGTGCTCGTCAAAAGCGCGTTCGGGCTCGCGGTAGGATGTCATGAGGACAAGCATATAAACGGCGACGATGCTCGGCCAGAAGGAATGTCGCGGCCGTTGTTCCGGCGATGTTTCGCGTGTGGATCGCCGGCGCAACCGAATCCGAGAAATGGGTGGCCAGAGCCTACGCGCTTGCTATATCCCTTCAAGAGACGACCGTGCCACACACTTGGGATGCTGATTCACTTTCACCGCCAGAGTCGATAAGCCGTCTCAGAGAAGGCAACCGGCGCTTTTGTGAGGGGCAGCCCGTTCACGAGGCCCGCGCCTTTTCCCACGATCTTGCCGCGAGACCGCAGCGCCCCTTTGCCATCGTGCTGGGTTGCTCGGACTCGCGCACACCGGTGGAAGTTCTCTTCGATCAGGGCTTCGGGGACTTGTTCGTGGTCAGAATTGCCGGCAACGTGGTGGCTCCGTCCGTCGTCGGATCCATTGAATTCGCCGCCTCGCAGTTCGGTACGCGTCTGGTGGTCGTGCTCGGCCACACCCGCTGTGGCGCCATCGCAGCGACGGTGAGCGCCATTCGGACCGGCAACGGTCCGGAATCGAAGAACATTCGATCGATCACCGACCGCATCGCTCCCCATATCGAGTCGACCGTGCGAACCAGTCCATCCGGCGACGACGCGGAGCTATTTCGGCGCCTGATGCGGGACAATGTTCGGTCCTCGGTAAACCATCTGCGGCACGGCAGTCGAATCCTCGAAGAGCTGGTGCTTGCGGGTCGGATTGCCGTCGTGGCAGCCGATTACGAGCTTGAGACCGGGCGGGTCAGCTTCTTCGACGGCGTTTGATTGTGCCTACCGCGACTTCTTCCACCCGCCCGGCTGAGGTGAGCCCTCGTGCGGTCGCGGTTTGCGCCCGAATTCGTTCTTGAAATGCTTGTGCTCGCGCTGCGGAGCTTCGTGGCGCGCTGGTCGAAGATCTTGCTGGTCGCGACGGTGCGGCGATTCGGCCGGGAACGCCCTGGAATCGCCCGAGTTCCGTCGATACGATCGCTCGGGCCGGACCGGCATGGCGCCCGCTCTCTCAATCACGACGTGAGGCGCGCGCGGATCGGCGCGCGACGCCGCCAAGGCGAAGTCATGGGCTGCGTCGCCGGCGATCTGGAATTCGCTTGCGGTCGGACCCACCCGAATCGCGCCCACCTCGTTTCGGGTAACGCCACCGCGGCGGCAGATGAGCGGCAGCAGCCAGCCCGGTTCCGCCTTGTCGGCCGCGCCCAGGTTCACCCGGAAGACCACTGCATCGCGCTCGAAGTCGGCGCGTTTGCGCCGTGGCGGCAGGTCGGGCAACTCGCGCGGGGCGCGGGCGAGCAGCTTCGGGTCGATGGGTTTCAGAGGCTCCCCGCGCGGACAGCGGGCAAGCTCGCGGGCAATCAAGGCCTCGATCACGTCTTCCTTACTGCGGTCCTTGAGCAGTCGATGCGCAAGACCGCGTGCCTCGTCGGCCTCGGCCGGCACCGTCGCTGCCAGAAGCTCCTCCTCCAGGCGTCGCCGGCCGGCGTCGGCGATAGCCTCGGCGGTGGGCGCAGGCGTCCAGGCGAACCTGGCCTTGGCCACGGCGAGCAGGCGCTCGGCTTTGCGACGTTCCGCCGGATCCGCGATAATCACACTGCGACCCTTGCGCCCGGCGCGCCCGGTGCGGCCGCTGCGGTGGGTGAGCGACTCGGCATTGAGCGGCAAATCGGCGTGGACCACCAAATCGACTTCGGGTAAGTCCAGGCCCCGCGCCGCCACGTTGGTCGCCACCAGCACCTGCGACCGCCCGTCCTTGAGCGCCTCGATAGCCCGGTCACGCTCGCCCTGCGCGCGATCACCCGACAGCACGACCGCGGGAAATCCGTGGCGCAGGAGGGCTTGGTGCAGGTTCGCCACCCCCTCGCGCGTGGTGCCGAAAACGATAGCCTTGTCGCCCGAGTGCATGCGCAAGACATTGACCACCGCCGCCAGTCGGTCGTCGAAGCTCACCACGTGCGCGAGATACTCGATGTCGGTGTGCGACCCGCCGGCAGCCTCATCGCGCGCGTCCACCCGCACGGCCTCGCGCTGGTAGCGTTTAGCCAGCTCTGCGATCGGGCGCGGCAGCGTTGCGGAAAACATGTGCGTGCGCGTGCGGGCCACGGCCACGTCGAGCATCGCTTCCAGATCCTCACGGAAGCCCATGTCGAGCATCTCGTCAGCCTCGTCAAGCACGACCACCTGGACCCCGTCCAGCGCCAAGGCTCCGCGCCGAAGCAGATCGACCAGGCGCCCTGGAGTACCCACCACCACGTCCGTTCCACGGGAAAGCTGCTTCAGATCGCGGCGGACGTCGCTGCCGCCGGTGAAAGCCGCGACCTCAATCGGCGTCTCTGCTAGCAGCCACGCAAGCTCGGAACGAACCTGGTTGGCCAGCTCGCGGGTGGGCGCGATAACCAGAGCGGCTGGCTTGCGGCCCTTCTTTGCCCGAGCGGCCGGTGGGGCGCCGTCGGGGCCGAGCAGCGTCTGCGCGATGAGGACGCCGAACGCCAGGGTCTTACCCGAACCGGTCTGCGACGAGACCAACAGGTCGTGGTCCTGGCACCGTTCTTCCAACACTGCGATCTGGACCGGAGTGGCGGTCTGGTATCCGCGTGCGGCGATGGCATTGGCGAGCGGGATCGGAATGGGCAGCGAGGCAAAGGACGACATGAACGGCGCTCGTATAGCACCCCATTGTCAGGAACCCAGCTTTTTGCAAGATACGTCAGAGTCTTGACGGTGCGCACGTACACGCGCGATCGAGCGAAACAGGTGCGGCCCTGGTGCATTGATTGCCATGATTGTCCCCTTGGCTGTGAATCCAAGAAAATCCAGTGCTGCATTTGCAGTGCCAGCAGCGGGCCGCATTCTCCGCGCAAAAGCGCCGTCACCGTGATCCAGGCACGTGGTATTCCGCCACCCGAGGCATGCTGCCGCGGCGAACAGACACGCGACCATGCGCGGCGGGCCCATCACCGCGGTCACGGTGTTGTCCGTAAAGTGGACTACTTCAAGACCGACAGCTTGCTGCTGCGCTTCGCGGTACCCGGATCAGGGAGATTGCGCACTGACATGGCGCAGGCGATTTGCCGGGCGATACCGACGAAGGTTTGCGCCACCGCGGATTCCGGTTCGGCCAGCACGATGGGCTTGCCGGCGTCGCCACGGCTGCGCACGGACGAGAGCATGGGAATCTCTCCCAGGAACGGTAGCCCTTCGCGCTCGGCCAACTTGCGGCCGCCGCCGCGGGCGAAGATCTCCTCGTGGTGTCCGCACTTGGGACAGGCGAAGTAGCTCATGTTTTCGACGATGCCAAGCACCGGAATTTCGACCTTCTTCCACATGGCCAGCGCCTTCTCGACGTCGATGATCGACACCTCCTGCGGCGTGGTCACCATGACCGCGCCGGTCACTGGAACCAGCTGCGCCAGGGAAAGCTGCGTGTCGCCGGTGCCCGGCGGCAGGTCGATCACAAGGTAGTCGAGCTCGCCCCACTCCACGTCCTCTATGAATTGGGTGAGCAATTTGTGGATCATCGGACCGCGCCACATGACCGCGGCGCCGCGCTCGACGAAAAATCCCACCGACAGCACCTTGATGCCGTGGTGAACCGCCGGCGTCATCGCTCTCTCAGTGGCCATGCCCGCCGGAACCTCGGGCTCACCCATCATCTGCGGAATCGACGGCCCGAAGACGTCCGCGTCCAGGATGCCCACGCGCGCGCCGCCCAGAGAAAATGCGGCGGCCAGATTGGTCGCGACGGTCGACTTACCGACGCCGCCCTTTCCCGCCGCCACCGCGATCAGGTTCTTCACCTTGGGCAGGCGCTCGGGCAGGGGCCCGAACTTGCGCGCCACCTCGGCGGTGAAAGTGACCTCGACCTCCTTCACGCCGGCCACGGTCCTTGCTGCGTTTTCGGCTGCGCTGCGGATGGCGTCGCGCGACGGGCACAGCGGCGTGGTCAGTTGAATGGTCAGCTTGGCTTTGCCGTTTTCGGCCGACACATCCCGCAGCATCTCGGCGGACACCAGGTCGCGACCGAGACCGGGATCCTTCACCTGCGACATTGCCTTGCGAAGCTCATCGACGGTAGACATCGCCATATCCTTCTTGAGTGGCCGGTCTTGTGCTAGCGCTTGCTCGCGGCTTTCAAAATTGCCGGCAAGCCTGCGTCTGTGTCAGCGTGGTGCCCCATCTTGCGGCGCTTGACCGCCAAGTAGCCTGCGTTGTGCTGGTTTTCGCCCACCCAGTGCGCCACCCGGGACGCCACCACCACGCCGGCATCTTCAAGACCCTTGACCTTGAGCGGATTGTTGGTGAGCAGGCGGACCGATCCCACGCCCAGGTCGCACAAAATGGCGCCCGCGATATCGTAGCTGCGCGCGTCCGCCTCGAAGCCGAGCGCCAAGTTCGCCTCCACGGTGTCGGCGCCACTGTTTTGCAAAGCGTAAGCACGAATTTTATTGCCGAGGCCAATCCCGCGCCCTTCCTGGCGCAGATACACCACCACGCCCGCCCCTTCCGCGGCAATGCGATCCATCGCGGTGTGAAGCTGCTCGCGGCAGTCGCACTTCATCGACCCCATCACCTCCGAGGTCCAGCACTCCGAGTGCACGCGACACAGCACGTTCGCCTTGCCGCGTATGTCCCCGCGCACCACTGCCATGTGCTCACGCTCGCACGCAGCGGCATCGCATTCGGCGCCGTGCTCGCGATACACGATCAGCCGGAACGGGCCGTGCACCGTGGGAAGATCTGCCTCGGAATAGCGCGTAAGTCGCATAAGTCGGTTGGGCTTCTTGCGGCTAAACGTACGGGCCGTATCCCGCGTTGTCAACGCGTGGGCTGCGCGCGCAACGACCGGCGTGCTTGCTTGGTTTCTCGTCGGATGTCATCCTGTACCATCCATGCCGACCCGTCCGATCCTTCGTTACCCCGACGCGCGCTTGCGCAAAGTCTCAGAACCCGTGGTGAATTTCGATGACAGCCTGCGCGCGCTGGTGGCCGACATGAAGGATACCATGTACATCGCGGAAGGTGCCGGGCTGGCTGCCATCCAAGTGGGTGAGCCCCTGCGGCTCTTCATCATCGACCCGGAAGTGGCGGGCCACGGCCCCGAGGAGCCGCCGGTCGTGCTGGCCAATCCCGTGCTGGTCGAGATTTCCGAGGAGGAGCAGACCGGCGACGAG
Source organism: uncultured Myxococcales bacterium (assembly GCA_964491625.1). Lineage (GTDB taxonomy): Bacteria > Myxococcota_A > Polyangia > Fen-1088 > Fen-1088 > Fen-1118. Next base: position 14,399 of record CAZBIU010000044.1, on the reverse strand, counting down.
GGCTGCCTCTCTTTTCCCGGCATCTTTGTTCCGGTCAAGCGCGGCATGCGCGCCAAGGTGCGCGCTCAGGACGTGCACGGAAAGACCTTCGAGATCGAAGGCCAGGGACTGCTCGCGCGGGCGCTGCAGCATGAAACCGACCACCTGACGGGAAGGCTGCTCATCGACATGGTTGGGCCGGTCAAGCGGCAGATCATCAAGCGAAAGATGCGCAAGGAAAACGAGGCGGAAGCGTCCTAACCTGGCCCGCCTCATGTCCACCCTGGTTCTCTCCAAGATCGCCTTCGAGGGCCGGCACGGCGCCACCGAGGTCGAGCGCCGGAGTCTTCGTACCTTCGAGGCCGACGTGGAAATCGAGGCGTCGCTCGACCAGGCCCGTGCCAGTGACAAGCTCGACGACACGGTCGACTATCGCGAGGTCGCCCAGATCATCGTCGACCTGGGCACGTCCGAGACGCACCACCTGCTCGAATCGCTGGCCGGCCGCATGCTTGACAGGCTTGCCGCCAGATTTCCCAGCGCGAGCTTCCGCATGGAGCTGCGCAAGCTGAATCCGCCGGCCTGTCCAGGCCACCCCGCCTACGCGGCGGTTCGCATGATCCGCCCCGCGGGCCAGGCGTAGTCGTCTTCAAGACAGCCCCGACCACCAATCGCCAAGATCCGCAGGCCACTCGCGCTCGAAGCGCAGGGGCTGAGCGGTGGTCGGGTGGCGAAATCCCAGCACGCGCGCGTGCAGCGCCAGCCTGGGCGGATCGTGCTTTGTCGCGCGCCCGTAGCGTCGATCGCCCAGCACGGCGTGGCCGATGTGCAGGGCGTGCAGGCGGATCTGGTGGGTGCGACCGGTTTCGAGGCGTGCCTCGGCCAAGGTCGCGCCCGCCTTGCGCTCGACCGGTGTGAAGATCGTGCGCGCCGGCCGGCCGGCGATGGGCTCGTCCACTGTGCTCGCCTCCCGCATATCTCCGATCACGGCCAGGCGGTAAATTCGCTCGAGATCGTGGGCGCGGAAGGGCTCGGACAGTCGATGGGCAGCCTCGGCGTTTTTGGCCACCACCAGAAGCCCGCTGGTTTCGAGGTCGAGCCGGTGCACGAGGTGCAGGTGGGTCGACGACGGGCGTTCAGCCAAGTAGTACAGCAAATTGTGTCGGTCGCTCTCGCGTGTGGCCGCGGTGGCGAGCCCGGCCGGCTTGTTCACTACCAAGAAGTCGTCGTCCTCGAACACAATCTCCAGCTCGGGTGCGGCGCCCTTCTCGGCGGCAGCCACCCTTTCGAGCGCGGCGCCCACGTGCATGTCCACCGTGCACCCCGGCCGCAAGAACTTCGACGCCATCTTCACCCGCGCGCGGTCCACGAAGACGCCGCCGATATCCAGCACCTTGCGCGCGGCACGCCGCGAAAGCCCAGGCACACGCTTGGCCAGCAACTGATCGAGGCGCAACCCCGCGTCGTGCGGGGCAACCGTGAATCTGACGTGCTTTGCGGCCACGGTCTTTATGAATCGTCGCGACCGACCGGGCCGCGCAGGGATTTGACCGCGGCGCGGGCGTGCTTGTTGGCCAACATGCGGTTCTTCGCGCGGCGCGAGCGGCGACGCTTCTGTCGGCGGATACGTTCCATCTCCTGCTGGCGCTCGCTTTTCGCGCCAAGGATCGCTGTCTCGATCTTGTCGGCGAGCTGCTTGCGTGCGAGGTAGCGATTGAGCCCTTGCGATCGCTCTTGCTGGCACTTGATGCGCACGCCGCTTGGCCGATGAAACAGCACCACGCAGGTGGCAACCTTGTTCACGTTCTGCCCACCCTTGCCCTGCGAGGTGACGAAGCTTTCTTCCAGGTCATCCTCGCGGATGCCGAGGGCGCGCAGGCGTTCGCACAGCGCCGCAAGCTTTTCCTGCGAGACCGGAAATGGCAGGCCGCCGGTCACCCGAGATCTCCGCTTTCGCCCCCGTCGTCGCTGGAATCTTCCTCGTCGCCCTCGTCGGTAGCATTCACGTCGTCCCAGAAGCGATCCCACGCCTCGCTGGTGGAGGTGAGCGCGATCGCCATCGCCGGCGACAGACTGCCCTCGACGCTGCCTTCCAAGTCGGCGAAGCAGCGCACCACCACGCCCACCGCGAACACCGATTCACCCTGGGTGCCGAGCACCCGAATTCGCAACAGCGTGCCCACCCGCCGGGTTTCGTTGGAAAGCACGAACAGGCCGCCGCGGCTCACGTCCACGCTGCGGCCCATGAAGCTTCCCTGCGTGTCGGAAAGATTCACCCGCACGTGGACCGGATTGCGGCGCGAGCTGCGTCGCTCCTGCGGTGATTTCGGAACCGGGTCTTGAGTCATCCTCGCTGCCTCGCCACACCCTCAAGCTTGGCCTAGCTCGCCGGCGCACCCTCGCCGTCGGCCGCCTCGTGGGTTGCCGCCCGGCGTTCCATAAATTCCTCAAGGAACTTCTTGGCTGGCGCTTCCCACGCGTCGCCGTAAGTTTGCACGTAGCCTAGGGCCTCCTCCTTGCTGCCGGGCGCCGCGCCGCCAAGGTTGGTCGGGCGCTTCGGGATCTTGGCCAAGAGGGCCTTGCCGAAGCTCGGGTTGGCCGCGAGCGCCGTCTCGAGGGACTCTTCCGCCGCCTTGTTGTTGCCAGCCAGGAACTGCGCCAATGCCAAGCTCATGGGCCCGCGCCCAACCCCGGTTTCGGCCTTGGCCGCCACCTCCAGCACGGAAACCGCCTCCGGCGCGCGGCCCAGCTTCACCAGCGCGACGCCGGCGATGAGACGCGCCTCGGTTCCCACCGCGCCCTCGTCGATGGCGTAGACCCGCTCCAGCTCGACCAGCGCCTCATCGTACTTCTTGTCGTCGAAGGCCAGGCACCCGAGCGCATGGCACGAGCGCACGTAGGCCTGCGCCTCCTTGCGCGTGAAGGCATCCTTGGCACCCGAGCTGCGCAGGTCGGCCGCGACCTTCTCCGAGACCTTCTGCACCTCTCGAAACTCGCTGCGGGCGGCATCGTTGTCGCCCGACTGCAGGCGTGCGAGACCGATGCCCGCCAAGGCGTCTGGCCAATCCGGACGCAGACCAAGGGCGGCGCGGAATTCCTTCTCCGCGGCGCCGGGCCGCCGTTGCTCGAACAGCCGCCAGCCGTTGGCCAGCATGACCTCTGGATCCGGCGCCGCGGGCGGCGTCACGACCGCGCCCTCGTCCGCGGCCAGGTGACACTTCTTGTACTTCTTGCCCGAACCACACGGGCAGGGATCGTTGCGGCCCGTGCCGGCCAAGCGTTCGCGCGCCTGGACCTCGGCCCTGTCAGTTTCCTGGGTCTCGTGCTCTTCTTTCGCAGTCACGGGACGTAGTGTATCGACTCTGCCGGGGACAGTCGACGAAGAATCGCTTGCGGCGCGCTGGCGAAGCCTGCCACCGCGCAGCTAGGTGCCGGACTATTTACTGGCTTGCGTTTCGTACTTGGACGGGCACTTAGTCTCGATGCGATCCGATCTCAACTGCCCGGCGTCGCTCAGAACGCCGGCAGCGATCACCTCGGCGCCCGGCTTGAACAGATCGGGCGGGATGCCGTGAAAATCCACGGTCATCTCCGCGTGCTCGCGCGGCACCTTGCTTTCCATCATGAAGTGATAGTCCAGGGTTCCAGCTTGGTGGACGAGCGAACCTTCCATGACCGTGCCGTGCACGCGCAGCCGCTTGCCAACCAGCCGCGATTTGTCTGCCAGCGCCTCGTCCACGTGCTTATAGTATTCCGCGCCCTCGCCCATCGACGCCCACAAGAGGCCCGAAACAGCGCATGCGGAAACCACGACTGTGACGAGGATCTTCCAGGCGGTTCGTCGGCTGACCCTGGCGGCGGGGCGGTTTGCGGCGGTGGCGCTCATACTAAAAAGATACCCGGCGCCGGCGTGGGCGCAACCGCATCGTCGCGCACGCCTCGGGAGCGGGCTTCAGGACCGCCCGCCGCCGACCCCCTGCAGGTGATGGAAGTACCGGTAGAACATGGCGATGCCGCCCTTGGCCTGGGGCCAGGCGAAGCTCTCGTTGATAGCGTGATAGCCGTCCTCCGGCAGGGAGAGGCCAAGCAGGACCACGTCTTTGCAGAGCGTCTTTGCCATGGTGACCACCGCGCCAATCGACCCGCCTTCCCGGGTGAGCGCGGGCTTTCTGCCGAAGGTCTCCACCGCGGCCTGGGTGGCGGCTTGCAAAAACGGACCCTCGCGGTCTGCAAGGTAGGGCTCCAGCGCGGCGTCGAAGATAACCTCGGCGTCCGGGCACTCCTTGGCGACGAAGCGCTGGATAAGGCGGAAGATCTCGCGCGGCTTTTGGTCCGGCACCAGGCGGCACGAGAGCTTGGCTTCGGCTTGGTGGGGCACGATGGTCTTGACCCCCGGACCGCGGTAGCCGCCGACGATGCCATGTACCTCGAAGGTAGGCTGGGTCATGATCGCCTCGCGCAGCCGGGCATCATCCCGCGAACGCAACGAGTGCAGACCGTGGGCTTTCTTGAACTTGGTCCGGGTCAGGCCCGAGCGGGCTAGCTCGCGGCGTTCGGCCGCGCTGGCGGGACGAACGCCCGCGTAGAAGCCGGGAATTCGGACCTTTCCGGTCCCGGCGTCGTAGCATTTCGCAATCAGCTGGGCCAGCTCGCCGATGGGATTGCGAGCTGCGCCGCCCGTGGTTCCCGAATGCACGGCCTTGTCCCCTGTCTCAAGGCGCACCAGGAAGGCGAGCAGGCCGCGCAGGCCGTAGGGAATCGCGGGCTGGCCGGCCGCGGGCCAGATGGTATCGGAGACGACGATGGAATCCGTGCAGAGGCTTCGCGATTTGACCAGGGCGGACAGCGCGCCCGCAAAGCTTGGGCTGCCGACCTCCTCCTCGCATTCCCAGAGAAACTGGAAGTTCAGCCGCACGCCCGCCGCAACCGCGAGGCGCGCCGCCAGCAGCGCGACCAACGCCGGTCCCTTGTCGTCGGTGGCGCCGCGCCCGTGGTAACGATCTCCCACCGCCTCAAGCTTGAACGGCGAGGTCGTCCAGCCTTCGCCGTCGGCGGGCTGCACGTCCAGGTGGTTGTACACGGTCACCGTCGGAAACTTGGGATCTTTCACCAGCCTGCCCAGCACCAGCGGCAAGCCCTTGGTCGCGACCACCTCGGCATCCGCGCCCGCCTCGCGCAGGTAATCGCACGCGAGCATCGCGCATCGGCGGACGTCCTCGTGGCGTTCGGGCTGCATGCTCACCGACGGAATACTGACCAAAGCGCCGAGCTTGTCGGCGAACTCCGGGCGCAGGTTCGCTATGTCAGAGTCGAGGCGGGTGTCTTCAGGACGGGATTTGGTCTTCGATGTCACGGCCGGAGGATTCTATCATCCGCCAAGGGGCCAGGTGGGTTTGGGGCGGCAGTCGCAGCCCCATCACGAAACCTGGAACGCCAGGAGCCACGCGCCCACCAGCGCCGCTACCGTTACGGCCAGGGCGATGCCCTGCCCCAGCATGCGCACCGGTCGCTTGATCGCGAAACCCGACAGCACGCCGGCCAAGATGCCGAAAGTGAGCCCCATCGCGTGCCCGACCACATCCGTGCGCCCGCTGATGGGTTGCCGGGCCGGGCCCACCACGTCGACCACTCTCACCGCATCCGCAACCATGTCGGACCCGATGCCTAGCATGGCGAGCAGCCCCAGCGCGCCCGCGATACCCAGTAGGGCCCGGCGCATGCGCCCGACCGAGGGCATGCGGAATCGGCGCACGAATTGCAGCCCGCCCAGCACGCCAAGGGCCGCAAAAGTAGCCGTGGACGCGCCCACCACGCTGTGTGCTGAACGGTAAACGTAGGCGGTCAGTAAATTGCCCGCGGCTCCGCAAAACAGTGTGGCCGCCAGGGCCATCCCGCCCCCCAGCCAGCGCCCGAGCGCGGTGACGAACACCAGCGTTGCGACCACATTGCCCGCCACGTGCACGATATCCGCGTGCAGGGTCAGCGCGGTGATCGCCCGCCAGATCTCGTGGTTGCGCACGATGGCCTCCGCCACCGCGCTGCCGCGACGAAACCAGCCAAGGGCATCGCCGCCCGCCCGCGGGCCCGCGACCACGAAGAATGCCAGCAGCGTAATGCTCATGGCGACCCCGACGTAGGACGGCCCGTGATCGGGGGCCGCCACCTCGGACGAAAGCGGCGGCTCGGTGGCTTCCTTGTCCTGCGCATCAAGCGCGGCGATGGCTGGGGCCACCATCTGGGGCGGCACCATCACCGCGTAACCGGCCTCGGTGGGCACCACCCGATGCGGAATCGCCATCGCTTCCAGGACGAAAGTCCAACTTTCGGCCTGGTTGCGATCGGGCGAGGCACGCACGACGGCTTCGCTGGGAACCTCTGCTGCCACGATCTTTTATGATAGCAGTGCTGCTGCTAGCGCGCCCAGAGAGCGAGCGCCTTCTCCGCGGCAGCCAAGTCCTGTAGCGTGTCGATCTCGCGCCATTCGCCGTCGATGTAGACCGGCGCCAAGTGCTCGCCCGCGTCGGCCATCGCGTTTAGCGCGTCGGTCAGGTACGCCTGCCGCAGGACCTTGGCCCGGCCAAATGGCGCTTCCAAGCCACCTGCGCCGAGGGCGTTGTGCCAGGTAGCCGCCAGGGCCTTTGCACCTTGGGCGGAAAAGTAGGCGAGCCCGATAAATTCACCCACGGCGCTCTCCGGGGGCACGGCGCCCTTGCCCACCTGCAGGATCCGATCATGGGCCGGATCGACGCTGGTGAGCTCGGCCTCGGACACCGGATGCAGCGTGCGGCCCGCGTAGGCGTCCGCCCAGCGGCGATCGATGATGAGCGACCCCGCGCCGCCGCTGCCGACCCTCGCGGCCAGTCGCAGCGTCGCGGCTTTGGCATACACGATGTCGCAATAGGAGAAGTAGAAGCCGCCGTCGAGCTCGGCCTCGGCGTACATCAGCGACGCAAGGATGTTGTTGTCGGCCCACGCGGGGTTGTCGACAAAGCGCACCGGGAAAGGTCCGGAATCGATGCGGTCGCCCAGGTAGCCGCGAACCATGACCACGTCGCGCACGCCGGCCGCGGCCAGGGCGTCGAGTTGCCAGTGCAGAATGGGACGGCCGCCCACCTTGACCATGCACTTTGGGATGTCGGCTGTGCCCGGCCCGAGACGGCGCCCGCGGCCGGCCGCGACGATGATAGCTTTCGTTCCCGAAGAGATCACGAGTTACTTCCTACCGAGCTTCAGGGTGATACCCAAGAGCGATCGCGCGGCGTAGGCCGCATTCATGGCGAGGTACACGTGCAGGAACAGGTCGAGCTGATCGACGATGGCAACCAGCACGAGGTAGCTTGGATAGTGGATGAGGAAGCGCCCGAGGTCCTCCACCAGGCCGATGACCGACGCGGGCCGCGCCGCCTTCTGTTGCGCGAACCCGTCGCCGTAGTCGCCCGCCGATTGCGGTCGCGCCGAGCCCGTGGCAGCCAGGTACTCCGGCCGGCGCACGAAGGTGGTCAAGCTGATGGCGCTGGCAACCACCGCCAGACCCAAGAGCGCCTCCACCAGCCACAGCTCGTGCCCGTCGGACTGCCACAGTCGGATCCCGGTGGCCGCGACCAGCAAGAACGCTTTGAGCTCGTCCATCAGGAAGTCGAGATGCGCGCCCACCGGCGATGAGCGATGGGTAAGTCGCGCGAGCTGTCCGTCGGTGCAGTCGAGCACGTAGGACAGCTCCAGAATGAGAACGGCGTAGACAAGCGTCTGCCGGCCGTGCCCCAAAGCCAGCCAAACCATCGCCCCGACGAAAGTCAGAAGCGAAAGGAAGGTCACCTGGTTGGGCGAGATTCGTGTCTTCGCCAGCGGCACCAGCAACACGGCGGCGAGCGGCCGCGCGACGAATCGGTTCCACAGGATGTCCCGCGGCTTCTTCGTCTCGCGGTAGACCTCTGCGACTTGGGAAAAGAAACTCATGAGCGCCGGGCTGGCTGTGTGTCGCGGTTAGTGATGCCAGAAGGGCAGGTACCAGTAGGCCCAGTAGGCGACCACCACGCCCGCGCCGAGCGCCAGGCCGATCAGGATGTAGACCTTGACCGACTGCTCGCCGATGCCCTTTCGGGCGACGCGAGCCCGGCGCGCCCCGGACGGCCGCGCGGATGATACCAGCTGATCTGCAGGTTCGGTCGCCGACGCCTGCGGATCGGGCGTGAGATCGGGTGCGTTGGCAATCTCGATGGGTGCGGCCGCGGGCGGCAGGTGGTTGGGGTGCCGGCTCTTGGCCTCGATGGTGCCCGAGGCGGGCAAGAGGTCGTTCGACGCCTGGCCCGGCTTGTGGGATCGGACCGGAACCGGCTCGGCAAGCTGGAACGGCGGCGGAGTGACCGGCAGAGCGGACGCCGCCGGGCTCTCGGCCGGCTGCGATTTCTTCGCAGGCGGCGTCTCTGTGGAGGCCCCAGCGGGCTTGGCGGCCGCCGGCATTCTCGCCGCGGTCAGTGGGGGTGGCGTCGGCTGATGGGCCGGCCGAGGCGCTGGCGCGGGAATGAGCGGGACCGCCGGTACAGGTGGCGTGCCCCGCGTGGTCAGCTCTGGAATCACCTGCTCCTTCGGCGCTGTCGCGGTCCGGCTGCCCAGCGCGGGGGTCGGAGCTCGGATGGGCGTCTTGCCCGCGGTGGTAGTGGGCGGCTTCTGGCCTGCGGTGGCGGGGACGCCGGTCTGGACTGGCCCCGCTGCACGAGCTGCTCCTTGCGCAGGGGGCGGGGCTGGCCCGACGGGACGTGTTGGTTGCGGCGCAGGCTGCCCAGCCGCGGGTGCCGGTGCCGGCACGCGGGCGCCAGGCTGCACCGGCGGCGCGGCGGCCTGGAGCGGTCTTTGAGCCGCAGGGGTCTGCTGGGCCGGCGGTGCGGACGGCGCGGCCACGGGCTGGCGCACGATCGGCTGCTGCTGCGCCGCCGGACCGGCTGGGCGCGACACCGGCTGCCCGGCGGGACTCGACTGGCGCGCGGGAGGCACGGGCGCGATGGGATGCAGGGCCGCGGTCTCGCGAGGCGCTGGCTGGGCCGGTTGAGGCGCTGTCTGCTGCGGGGTCTGCGCCGCCGCTGGCGCAAGCTTGAGCGCCGCCGACGCAGGTACCGGTGGAGGGGTCGTACCGGCGGGCCGAGCCGCTGCCGCAGGTGGGACAGTCACCGAGGCGGCGGTCGCTGCCGGCCCCGCATCGCTTGCGCTGCCAGACGAAGGCGACATGGGCAACGTCGCGTGGCGCTTGCGCTCCATCTTCGCAAGCGGTTCAACCGAGCGAGCAGCGCCTTTACGCGTAGGGGGCAACAGCGGCGGCGGCAGCACGATGTCGTAGGAGCCGTCGCTCCACGCCATCACCTCGGGCAGACGGTCGGAGCCTTCCGCACCACCCACCGAGGTACTGACGATCTCACCGCGCCGGTAGCCGATCACCGCGCGTTCCTGCCCGCGCCACACTTCGAGGCGACAGGTGAGAACGTAGTCCTCGCAGTAGCGCATGAGCGCCGCCACCGGCCGGTTCTTCAAGGTTCCTTGCTGCGGGCCTGGCGAGCTGAGCGAACCGGTCTCCGGATCGGGCAACCTGGCCTCGACGATGAAACGCGCGCCTTCCAGGCGTTGCAACGCCGCCATCGCATCATCGCGTCGCAAGCTTCCCGCAAAGGCATCGGACAGGCCGCCTGCGAGCAGGTGGACTTCGCCGGCATTGCTGTCAGTCGTTCCGGGCGCGATCACCTCGATTCGCACCGGCTGGGCAGCGGCTTGCAGCACAGCGACCAGCTCGCCCAGCGAGCCGCCTTCCCATTCGGTCGTCAGGTCAGCGGATGGTCCGACCATGCTTCTCTATCGTTGTCCTCCTACGTCCCGCCGTCGGTGGATGCATCGGGGCTCGGTACGGCAGCGTCCGGCGATCCACCCAAGGAAACATCGTTCTCGCCAGCATCGGCCGAATTGTCGGTTTCCTCAACCTGTCCGTCGACAGCCTGCGCGTCGATAGCCTGCCCGTCGACCGGCGCAACGTCAGGCGGGGTGAAGCCCACGCCGGTATCGTTGCCGTAGTTGATATCGCGTGGATGGTTCGACGAGCAGCCGGCGACCGCCAGGGCCATCGCGAAGGTCGCGACGCCAAGAGCAAGCTTCTGCCGAACCAACATGGCCTCGACGGTACCAAGCCAGCCTTGGCGCCGCAAGGGCACAGCACGGAAAAGCCGCGATGTCGCTTCGATCGCTGCGGTTACTGCGGCAGAATCGTGGCTTCCTTCACGTAGTCAAGTTGCGGGAAATCGCGCAGAAGGTAGGCGTTGCCCTCGCTCTGGATTCGACCCTGGTTCGGGCCGCGACCTTGCGGGGCACCTTCGCCGTATTCCGCGTACAGGGAATCGACTACGTCCATACCGCTGACCACCTGGCCGAACGGCGCGAATCCCATCGTGTCAAGGCGGCTGTTGGCGTCCGCGTAGTTGATGAAGAACTGGGTCGTGCGCGTACCCGGCCCTGCGGTGGCAAAAGAAACGAAACCGCGCAGATTCGACTTCATCACCGAATCGTCCTGGATGTGGCTGTCGCGCCACACGGCGTTCAGCTCCGGTTTGCCGCTGATTCCGATTTGGGCCATGAAACCGCGCACGACGCGGAAAAAGCGGGTTTCGTTGTAGAACCCGTTTTTCACCAGGTTGAAGAAGCGGTCGGCGCCGAGCGGCGCCCAATCGCGGTGCACTTCGATCACGAAGTCGCCCCTCGACGTGGCGAACCGCGCGCGGTAGACGTCGCTGGCCTTTTCCGTGAGCGTGGCCGGCTTGTCGACGGACGGCTTCTGGGCCGGCGCGGGAAGCGATTTGGCTTCAGCTTGCTTCTTGCAACCAGAGGCAAGCACGAGACACGTGGCAACCGAAAGGATGGCGATGGTGCGCATGCCCCGAGCATATATCGAAGGATCGGGGGGCCGTCCAGTACCGGAACTCGACCCGAGTCGACCAACCCGTTACTCTTGGCTTGGATGGCTTTGCCCGGCGAACAGGATCCCAAGCGGCAGGTGATCGAACGCGCCAAGGAGATCGATCACCAACACCGTCGGCGTGCGGGCGGCGCGGGCGAAAGCGGATTTCTGCGCGTGCTTTCCCTGCAGCTGTTGCGCACGGCCTTGCGAAGGCTGGTATCTCGGCCGAAGCGGTCGACGCCGCGCCCGGTCGCATCGCCTGCACCCGGTCACATCGCGGTGACCTTCGTCGGGCATGCATCGGTGATGCTGACCACCAGCCGAGCCAGGCTGCTCATCGACCCGTATTTCGGCGATTTTTTGACCGGCATCCGGCGCCGCGAGTCCGCGTGTTTAGCTGACGCGGATGCCGAAGTGGTCAGCCTGGTCCTGGTTTCGCACGCTCATCATGATCGCCTCGACCTGGCGAGCCTGCGCCGGCTCCCCCGCCGGGCCGTGCTGGTGGTGCCGCCTCGCTGCGCATCGCTGGTGGCGAGCCTGGGATTCGCCGACGTGATTGAGCTGGTGCCGGGGCGAAGCATCGAGCACGCCGACGTCGAGGTTACCGCGGTCGCGGCCCGACATGACGGCAGACGCGGGCTTCTGAATCGCGCGTGGCGATCCAGCTGCGGCTATATCGTCAAGTCCGCCGATGCGTCGGTCTACTATGCGGGCGACACCGCCTACTTTTCGGGGTTCGCGGAAATCGGCCGACGCCTGCATCCGAACGTCGCTTTGCTGCCCATCGCGGGCTACCAGCCACCCCGGCAGCGCAGCGATCACATGTCACCGCTCGACGTGGTCCACGCGTTCGAGGATCTGGGGGCGAAGCTGCTGGTCCCGGTCGGCTACGGGGCATTCCCCATGGGCTACGAGCCCGACGACGAACCGCTGATCTGGCTTTGCCAGCTTTGTCGCGAGCGCGGCCTCTCCGATCGATTGGTGGTGCTAAAGCCGGGCGAAACTTGTCAAGTGCACGGCCGCGGCTAACGCCGCCGCCGCTCTTCGTTTCCCTTTGCCCGGGCACACTGCTAGAGTGCCGGGCCGGCAACCGTCAGGCAAAGAGCACGCATGAGTCCTTTCGAGAAACTACGGCGAATTCCAGCGATCTGGTGGATGGTTCTCTTCGCAGCGGTCTTGGTTTTGCCAAGGCTCGGCTCGTTCGGTTTTTGGGATCCGTGGGAGCTGAAGATCGCCGAACACGCCCGCGACATGGCGTCGTCCGACTCGCTCTTCGACGTCACCGTGGGCAAGCGCTACGCAGCGCAGCCGCCTTTCGACATTGTTTTGAGCGCCATTGGCATGCGCATCTTCTCGGTGGGTGAATTTGGCGGACGCATCGGCAATGCCCTGTGCGCGATTCTCGCGTTGCTGGCCGTGTACTGGGCGGGACTTGGGCTGCTTCGCCGACGCGCGGCCGTGCTCTCGGTGCTGGCCCTTGGCTCCTTTCCGCTCTTCGTGCTCGAGGCGCGCCAGCTCACTTCCGACATGCCGCTGGTGGCGGGGTTGGCGCTGGCGTTGGGTGGCCTGGGTAGGTACGCCTGGCCGCCCGACGGAAACCGGCGCGTTCGCGATCTTCTGATTGCGTCCGTGGGGCTCCTGCTTGGTCTCCTATCAGGTGGCGCCATGCGGGGTGTCGCTCTTCCCACGCTGGCGATGGGCGCAACCTTGCTGGTTGGCTACGGGCTGCGGCCTCGCGCCGCCAACGGCTCCAAGGCCGCCGCGCTCTGCGAAGCGGGCATCGGGCCCGACGTCCCGGGCGACTTGCCGTTCGGGCAGGGCTTGTTCGTCAAGGGTGCCCGTGGCCGGGCGATTCTGATTGCGGCTGCCGTGCTTGGCGTGGCGATCTTCGTCTGGACGTTTGCGTCCGGCAACGTGGCCGGCAAGTTTTCGCTGCTCTTGGGTGGCATACCCCGTTCGGGCACCCCGACCACCACCTTCGAGTTCCTCATCAAGCAGCTCGGCTTCGGCCTTTTCCCCTGGAGCGCGCTCGCGGTCTTTGCGCTGGGGCGTCCCCTGATTCGGCTGGGCGGCGGGAGCGAGGCGGATGGCGATCGGCTTGCGTTCTCGCAACTCTACCTGCTCATATTCGCCTCTTTTGGCTTCGCGCTATCGAACCTGTTCGTGATCCTGACCGGCGAGGCCCGCTTCGTAGCGCTGGCTCCTGTCGCGCTCGCCGTGGGCGCGCTTCTCGACGAGGCCCTGGAGGGCGAGCGTGCCGAACCGGTGCTGGGGCTGCTGGTGGCAACCGGTACCATGGTGGTTGCGCGCGACTTCGTGCTCGAACCGTCTGAGCTGGTGTCGGTTCACACCCTGGCCAAGGTGACCTGGCCGTCGGTGGTCAAGATGGAGCACGCCTTCCTTGCCTTCGGGGTGCTGTTCGCGGCTGGCATCTACGCCGGCCTTGCAACCCGCGGCCGCGCGCTTGGCAAGGTGGCGCTGCGCGAGATGGGGAAAGCCGGCAGTTGGCGGCTCCGCGCCGAACGCGCTGTCGTCGAGGTTGGACGCTGGGGTATCCAGGCAGCGGTGGCTGCGGCGGTGGTCTTTGCGCTGGTGGTCGGGCTGCACCTGGTGCCGACCTTGTCACAGCACATGTCGTTCAAGCCGCTGCTTGAGTCGTACACCCGCTTCGCGCAGCACGGTGAGAAGATCGGACGCTACAAGGTGGAAGCCCAGGGCGCCGGCTTTTACAGCCACAGCGAGATGACCGACCTGCCGAGCGTCGAACGAGTCACCCAATTCCTGCGCAGCCCGGACCGGGTCTTCGTGCTGGTCGCCGCGTCTGAAAAGGGCCAGCTCGACGCAGCCCTCAAGTCCGCTCACGTCAACTACTACGTCGTCGACGCGTCGTCCTCGCGTTTCCTGCTCTTCTCGAACCGGCTGGATTCCGGTGAGAAGGACGAAAATCCACTGAACAAAGACGTCTGGATGGCGCCCCAACTGCCTAACATGGTAGCCACCGAACCAAGCGCGCCGGGTGCCGAGCCAGTGCAGAAGTCGGTATGGTCTGACCAGCCCGCGCCGTGGCATTGGCGCATTCCGATGCACACCCTGTTCGACGATTCTATCGAGCTGGTAGGCGCCGACTACCCGCCGACCATTCGCCGGCCCGGAAGCATCCCACTGACCCTGTATTTCCGCGTGCACAAGAAGCCTAAGCCAGGTTTCCGAGTGTTCGTCCACTTCGACTCGCCGAGCGAGCCGCGTTTGCTGGGCGACCACGCATTGCTCAACGGAACCTTCCCGACCGATTACTGGCTGCCGGGCGAGTACATCCGCGACACCTATGATGTCGAGGTGCCGCTCATGACCACGCCGGCCGGGCGATACACCCTGCTGATTGGGTTCTGGCCGGGTGGCGAAGGCAAGCGACTCAAGATAACCTCCGGTCCGAACGATGGCGCGGAGAGAACCCAGGTCGGCTCAATCGAGATCAAGTAGCTATGCGCAC
>CAZBIU010000043.1:0-27715 GCA_964491625.1 uncultured Myxococcales bacterium | reverse complement strand
GCAACGACGCCAGCGCGCGAAAGACCAAGCCAGTTGGTTGCAGAACGTCGCGGTCCAGGCACTATAGCCGCCTGCCGCCCTTGAAATCGTGCCCTGGTGCGCTCCGGCGAAAGCGTGGCACACTGCTGCCGATGCCTCCTGAATCCAGGGCCGCCGTGGCCCCCTTTCGCCACTTGCTCGGGCGCTTTGCCACGCTTGAAATTCAGCGCTTCGGCAGCCCCGGGGCGTTTCTGGTCGAGGTTGGCGCCGCGTCCGACGCGCCGGCCATCTTGCTCTTGGGTCCCGAGACACCGCGCGACGCCCGCGCAGGCGACCACGTGGACGTGTTCGTCGCGCTCGACTCCGAGGGTCGCCCGCTGGCCACCACGCAAACGCCGCACTTGGCGCTGGGCGAGGTCGCATTCCTAACCGCAACCGCGTGCACCGAATTCGGCGCCTTCATGGATTGGGGGCTTGCCAAAGACCTGCTGGTGCCGTTTGCCGAACAGACCACCGAGGTGCGCGCGGGCCAGCGTTACGCCGTGGGACTCTACCTCGACAGCAGCGGCCGGCTGGCCGGCACCATGCGCGTGCGTGAGATGCTTGCCACCGACGGTAAATTTCAACGCGACGAGTGGGTGGAGGGTGAGGCCTGGCGTGAGGAGCGCGACATCGGGCTCTTCGTCATCGTCGAGCGGCTCTTCATCGGGCTGGTTCCAAAGCACGAGCCCCACACGCTTCGGCGTGGCGACGCGGCCCGATTTCGGGTCGCCCACGTTCACCCCGACGGCAAGATCGAGCTGTCCCTGCGCGGGAAGGCTCACGAAGAGCTCGATCGCGACGCCGCCACCATCTTGAAGGTGCTCGGGAGCGCAGAGGCGCCGCAGGTGGGCGACCGTTCGGATCCCGACCAGATTCGGCGCGTGTTCGGCCTGAGCAAGAAGGCCTTCAAGCGCGCCCTCGGAACCCTGCTGAAGGCGGGCCGCATCGACATCGACGAGGCCGGCAGCGTGCATGTCCTCAAGCCCTGAGCGCGCGCGATTGCCGCGGTCCTTCGGCCAAGATAGGCAGTGCCGGCCGCAAAATGGGTCACCGCCGGTGACGTCGACTCTTGCGGATCGTGGTCGCGCCCGGCGCAGACACGGCCTGGGCGACGACGTTGGCCGAGCGAAGTTGGATGAGCGCGAGCACGCAGAAGGCGACCCAGATAGAGTTTCTGCCGAGCACGAGGAGGGTCGCCCGCAGGGTAGGTAGGAAGATGACCACTTGTCCTTCCTTCATGCTCGCCCGAACCATCTCGGACCACAGGACGGGATAGACCAAAGTGGTCAATCCACAGGCAACGAGAAATACCACCAAGGGAATGCTCTCGCGAATCCGACGGGCAGGCTCGACGAGAAGCAGAGCCGGGAGAAACCAACAGAGATACTGCGGCGAGAACACCTTCGATGTCGCCATCGCCGCGCTCAGCACCGCGAAGCTGCCCCACACGAAGAGTTGCGGCCGTTGCTCGGCCAGGGTGAGCCGCGACGTCGCAGGGTTCTGAACGGAGTCTTCAGGCGATGCTCTCCTGATGCTCCGCCAGACAATTGCGTAGATCATGAAGAGCACCCCCAACATGACGACGACCGATGCCTTCGCCAAGGTCGGCGTGCCTGGTCCCACGACTTCGTCCGCCCCGAACACGTGCTCGATCTTGGCGGGATACCCGAGCTTGGCCGCAAGCAACAGGAGCGAGCTCCAGGTGGATTCGATCTGAAGACCGCGCTTTCCGTGATACGCGAGGAAATCCCACACCCTCGGTCCCCACGCCAAGCGGAACGGCAACACTATCGCAAGGCCGCTGGCGGCGAATGCCATCAAGGCTCGTGCCATCGCCCGAAGCGAGGCTCGCCCCAACCGACCGTTTGTGAGGACCGACTCCGGAAGTGCCCCGAGCAGGAACAGCGGCACGAGCAAGACCGGCACGAGCTTCAGGTTCACCGCTGCGGCCAACGCCATCATGGCAAGGTAGCGGTGTCCCGTGACCAGCGCGGCGAGTGCTGCCAGCAACAGAAAGCCCAAGCACAGGTCGAGCCGATCGTAGAGCACATAGAGCAACACGACCCCAGCGACGGTACCAACTGCCAAACCCCAGGTACAAGCAAAGCCGTGCCGTCGCAGCCAGAGCGTGGCGAGGATGAGAACCACTGCATGCATGAAGAAGTAGAGATGACGGAACCCCTGCGTCCATTCATCAATGTCGTTCTGGTGCAAGACGCGAGTTCCCGAGGAATCCGCCACGAAGGCGAACGCTGCTCGAAGCAGCTCCAACGCAAGTGGGGGATATTCGATGGTGATCTCATCAAACTGCGGGGCCGGGCGGTTGTAGGCGCGGTTGCTGTCCCGACGCGAGCTTTCGTACGCATCGTAGGGTGACTGCCCAGTCCGCGCGGCGCTTTCGAACAGGAAGGCGTACATGGCGTAGAGCCTGGTGTCGCTCATCTTGGGCTGAAAGCCGAAGCCTATCCAACCGTGGGCGACCAGAAAAACCGCGACTGTGGCCGCGAGGACTCTGGTTTTGGTTTTGCGGGTCACTTCGCAGCCACTTTTTCCCAGCCGGACGAGGCCCTGGCGGAATCGGCCGAGGCCAGGTGAACGGTCTGGGTCGGGAACGCGAACGACGAACCGCAGGCCTCGACCACGGCCATGAACTGAAGCAAGACTTCCTCGCGAATGGCCCGAAACTCCAAGCGGTCGCGGGTCAAAAACCAGGCCTCGACTTGGATGTTGAGCGAGGAGGCGCCGAGATCCTTGAAGCGAACCGTGCGCTCGCCAGGAGAGATCTTGGGATGCTTTTCCAAGACGCGATCGAGACCGGCCACGATCTGGCGCATCTGAGCGGCCGTCGTGTCGTAAACCAGACCAAGGTCACAGGCCAGACGGAACATGTCGCGCGACGCCAGCGACTCGATTCGCATGTCGGCCAACTTCCCGTTCGGATAGGTGATGATCGTGCGGTCCAGGGTGCGGATCTTGGTCGAGCGCAAGCCGATGGACTCGACCGTACCGATAAAGTCGTCGATCTTCACCTTGTCGCCCTCGCGGAACGGCTGGTCCGCGCCGATGGAAAACGCACCGAACAAATTCTCCAGCGTGCTGCGCGCGGCGAGCGCGACCGCCAGGCCGCCGATACCGAGCCCCGCGACCAGGCTGGTGACCGAGTAGCCCATTTCCGAGAGCAGGGCCACGAAGGTTGCGATCACCACCGCGACTTTGCCGACGCGCCGACCGAGCGGAAGCAGCGCCCGCGACCCCGGATGATCCTTCGCCCACCGCACGCTGCCGAGCGCCTGCGCGGTGACGTCGATGGCTCGCCAGAGCATCCAGAACAAGGCCATCAAGAAAGCGGTGCTCACCAAGCGACCGGCAAGCGCGCGTGCCTGAGGCGAAAGCGCTAGCCACGGCAGGCCAGTCGAAATGATAGCCAGCGTCCACGCGAGGGTCAGCGGCCCGGCCGACCGGTGGATCAGGGCATCGTCCCAGGTCGTGGAGGTGCGTTTGGCCAACCATCCGAGCACGGCGCGGGTCACCCGACCAAGGATGAGGCCGCCGAGCCAAGCGCCAAGCACCAGGGCGGGCAACGCCGCCCATTGCCACCAGACAAGGTCGTGGAATTTCATCATGCCGCCCATGGTAGGGCGGCCCCAGCGGGATGCCAAGCATGGAGCGGCTTGGCGAAGTCCCCGCCTGATGGCAAGCTCTGCGCCGCATTACCATGATGTCCAAAATGAAACGTTCTTCCTCGTTCGCTTTCGCGGCCCTGCTTGCCCTCGCCCTGGCTTGGGCATCGCATTCCTCGGGTGCGCCGTCGGCCGGGTCGGCGGCCGCCCGGCACATCACCGACGTGAACCTGGTTCGCGTCACCGCCGGGCTCTTGGAGCATTCGCAGTTTTCGCACCATCCGCTCGACCGCGAGCTGGCGAAGAAGTGGCTCGACCACTACCTCGACGGGCTCGACAGCCGGCACTCGCTTTTCCTCGCCTCCGACGTTGACGAATTCGCGGCGCTCACCGGCTCGCTGTCCGAGGACACCCGCGGCGAAGAGGAGATCAGTGCGGCTCAGAGAATCTTTGCCCGCTTTCTCGAACGCCTAGAGCAGTACACGAGCGCGATGACCACAACGCTCAAGACCTCGCCTTTCGACTTCGTCGGCCGCGACACTTACAACCTGGACTGGGAGCACGCGCCCTATCCGCGTGACCTGGCGGCGGCGCGCGCGATTTGGCGACAGCAGCTTCGCGCAGAGTACTTGCAGGAAAAGCTCGGTGGCAAGAAACCGGCGGACATCGTCAAGGTGCTACTGCGCCGGCACGCCTTGCAGCTCAAGACCATGAAGGAGCTGCACAGCGATGAGGTGATCGAGGTGTACCTCAACGCCCTCGCGCACGTATACGACCCGCACTCGAACTACCTCAGTCACGAAGAGATGGAGAACATGTCCATCTCGATGAACCTGTCGCTTTTCGGCATCGGGGCCAGTCTGCAAAGCGTGGACGGCTATTGCACCATCCACGAGCTGATTCCGGGCGGTCCGGGCGCGCGCAGCGGTCAGCTCAAGCCGGGCGACCGCATCGTCGCTGTCGCGCAGAGCAAGGGCGACCCCGTCGACGTGGTCAACATTCCGCTGACGCGTACGGTGCAGATGATCCGCGGACCCAAGGGCACGGTAGTGACCCTGACCGTCTTGCCCGCCGGCGCCGGCGAGGGCGGCGCCACCGAGACCATCACGTTGATTCGGGATCAAATCAAGCTGGAGGACCAGGCGGCCAAGGCCAGCATCGTCGACCTGCCGAGCGGCAGCGGCAGTAGTTTGCGCCTGGGCGTTCTCGATTTGCCGTCGTTTTACGCCAACATCGGCGGTGCTAGAGGTAACGAGCGCAGCGCCACCGTCGACGTCGAGCGTTTGCTCGCCAAGCTGAACGCCGAGCACGTGCGCGGCCTCATCGTCGATCTACGCCGTAACGGCGGCGGATCACTAGAAGAAGCCATCAGCCTCACCGGGCTTTTCATTCGCAAAGGCCCGGTCGTGCAGACCCGCGATCTGCAGGGCAAGGTGGACGTCGAATCGGACGAGGATCCGCGGATTGTGTACGACGGACCCATGATCCTCCTCACCAGCCGCTTCAGCGCCTCCGCGTCCGAGATTCTCGCGGGTGCGCTGCAGGACTATGGCCGTGCCGTCGTGGTCGGCGACACGTCCACCTTCGGCAAGGGCACCGTGCAAAGCATCGTACAACTGGGCGGCGTCATGGACGACAATCGTCTGCGCCACAGCTACGATCCGGGCGCCTTGCTCCTCACCATCCGCAAGTTCTACCGTCCCAGCGGCGCCTCGACGCAATTGCGGGGCGTGGCTGCCGACATCGTTTTGCCATCACTGAGCGACTTGTCCGACGTGAGCGAATCCTCGCTGCAGGACCCGTTGCCCTGGGACACGGTGCCGGCCGCACGCTACCAGCGACTGGGGCGGGCCGAGCCCTACCTGGCAGGGCTGCGAGAAGCGTCCGCCAGGCGCGTGCATTCCAACCGGGGATTCGCCTTGTTGGTCGAGGCCATCGCCCGGGTCAAGAAGACAATCGCCAACAAGTCGGTCTCGCTCAACGAAAAGGAACGACGCGAGGACATGGACAAGAATAAGGTGCTGGAAGAGCAGCTCAAACAGGAAGGCCACAAGCTGCACGCCGAGCAGCCGTTCGTTTACGACATAACCTTGGCCAACGCCAGCCACCCCGGCTTGCCTAAACCGTCGCCGACCGAAAAGAAGGCCAAGCCGCCGAGCCCGCCCGACGCCGACAATGTTGACGATCTGAGCGGCGATGGAGCCGGCCACACCCCCGCCGACGACATCATCCTGGACGAGTGTGAACGGATCATGGCCGACTACGTAAAGCGGGTGGGCGGAGACTAGGAAGGCAACGGGACAAAGACTGCCCACATCCTCGGCATCGATCCGTCGACATGGTGGACAGCCGATCACAGAACGCTCCGCCGCCCCAAGTGACAAATCGCTCGATCGATGTCGTTCAATCATGGACTGTGCCAGGGCGGGTTGTGCTAGGTAAAGCACTAGACTGCCAATGTCGTGCAACAGCCCGGCCACAAGGAATAGCTCCGCAATTGCGTCCGCGACGCATGGACGCCCTCTATGTCCCAGGCCTTCAGTATCGCGCGCCGACGAGCGTTAATCGTGGTGCCTGAAGGCATTATCACCTGCTGGTGCAAATTGCTGACGTCGACAGCGATGGTGTCGCCGACCGCCAGTTCACTCACCTTCGCCAAATGCGGCATTCGGTGCAATTCGCGTGGAATGCAACGACGTTCCAGGAATTGGCAACATCTCACACTGGCTGGGCACGAGAGTACGAATACTCGACATTATTCGACGTATTCAACCGGCGAGCGACGACGCCAGCGCGCGCAACCAAGCCAGACGATAGCAGAAATCTTAAAGCCGCTACGTCGACGCAGGGCCATCGCTGGGAGGTGCTCTACAATCGACCCGGCCGCCCAGAACCAGACGCGGACTGTACAGCCCTCAAATAGACATGAACACCAAGAGCCGGCCGAGCGGACCGAGCCGACAATGAATGATTTGAAGGAATTATTGCACAAATCGATTGCACGATCATATAATTGCCCCCGCTATGTCCTCCATCTCGACAGAAATCGAAACCATCGTCCGTGAATTCACAGCCCGTGTAGTGGCCGCCGCCAAGGCGCAGGCCAACGA
This sequence comes from uncultured Myxococcales bacterium, assembly GCA_964491625.1. GTDB lineage: Bacteria > Myxococcota_A > Polyangia > Fen-1088 > Fen-1088 > Fen-1118. The sequence goes on along the minus strand of CAZBIU010000043.1, from coordinate 20,964 downwards.
GCGCGTCCTCTCGGCAGTATCGGCTGCCCTGTCAGGACAGGCCACCGTTGCGCCCGCCTCGTCGGTCAAGCCGGCCAAGGTCGCCGCTGCACCAGCGAAGCGGAAGCTCCGGCTCAGTGCCAAGGGCTTGGCGGCTCGCAAACTTCAGGGTCAGTACCTCGGCCTGCTGCGCGGTCTGCAGCCCGGCCCGCGCGCTCGCGTGAAGAAGATGGCCCGCGAGAAGGGCGTCGCCGAGGCGCTCAAGTTCGCGGCGTCGCTAAAATAGCTCGCTCGCCTGGACCGACATTTCGCCGATTTATCGGCCGTGGCCTTTTCTGCCGACGGCGCGGTTGGCGGTGTGCCCAATCGCGCGAGCGCGGCGAAGACACTTAGAGAGGTACGATGTCATCCGGGTACCTCAGCTGAGTGTTAATCTTGGCTGCGCGAAAGCGGCTGCCGAGACGACTGGGCGCCGCGGCAGCCGAGAGGGCGGCCGCCTTGGCCAGCAAGCCGAGCTTGCGAGGAAGAGGAACAAACGCTCGTCCAGTCAAGGCATCATACTCGCGCGCGGCGATACGGTCGCCGATCGCCGAGTAGACGAGTCTGGCTGTGCGCACCCCCAGTGCACAGCGTGAGGAAAACATCGCGATGCTGCGGTCGCCAGACCGATAGTATCGGTCCGCCTCTTCTAGCAATTGCCGGACTACGACCGCAACTGGGCCCCGAGCCGTGGTCGGCAATCCTCCGCCGAGGTGTCCATCAAGGCCAGGGGCACCGGCGTTGGCCAACCAATCGAGCGGCAAATAGAGCCGCCCGCGCTCCCAGTCCTCGCGAACATCCCGGCAGATGTTGGTCAGTTGCATCGCGATGCCCAGATGGGCCGCGTGCCGGAGGGCGGCCTGGTCGGAAACCTCCAGCACGTGGCACATCATCAATCCAACCGTCCCAGCCACGCGAAAGGCGTACTGCAAGAGCTCGTCCATTGTGGCGTAGCGGTCTTTCACGATATCCATCCCCATGCCGGCTAACAATTCGGCCGGGTAGGCCCGCGGTATTGCGCGGGCTTGGACCACTTCTTGGAACGCGGCCAACACCAGGTTCGATTGCGGCCGTCCCGCGTAGACGTCATCCAATTCGCGCTCGAGTCGGGCAAGGTTTTCGGGACCCGCCTCGCGCGGCGCCAGATCGATGGCGTCATCGGCGAATCGACACCACGCGTACAGCACGGCGGCCTGGGCTCGACACCCGCGCGGAAGCATCCGCGAAGCAAAGTGAAAGCTCTTCGCGTGATTGGCCATTGTTTCCATACATCGTTCAATTGCTCCCGCGGATGTCATGCATCTCACCTTCTCTACAGTAAGCGCTCTGCCTTGATCCGGAGGTACCGGTTGATCAGCGTCGGCGTCAGTTTTTTCGGCGTCACGTGCAGTACAAGAGCACCAGCTTCCTGCAGGTCGCGCACCAAGCGGTCGCGCCAAGAGATGGCTTCCGCAGCAGCCGCGCGCTGGTAGAGCTCTGCCGGCTTGGGCGTGTCGCCGCCTGAGTCAGCCATGGTGTCGAGTGTCTCGTCGCGAAAGAGGACGCAAAGGCCCAGGTGACGTGGCCCGAGTCCGCGCACGGTGCGCACCACGCCGCGCGCCGAGATCTCGTCGATGACCTCGGTGAACAGCACCACCAACGAACGCTTCCGCAAACGCTGCGAAAGATAACCGTACGCCGCCTCAAAGTCGGTCTCGACCACCTCGGCGTGAATGTCGTACGAGGCAGCCACCACCCGTTGGGCAGCGCGCCGCCCGGCCTGTGGCGGCAAGAACGCGCGCACTCGACTGTCGAACGCCAGCAGTCCCACTTGGTCACCAGCCCGGGTCGCCACGTGGGCGAGCATCAGCACCGCATTGAGCGCGTGGTCGAGCTGCGACAATCCCTGCGTCTCGGCGGTCATCAGCCTTCCACAGTCGAGCATGCACAGGACGGACTGATTGCGTTCTTGTTGGTACTCACGCGCGATCAGCTTCTGCCTGCGCGCGGTCGCTTTCCAGTCGATGGCACGGTATTCATCGTCGCGTTGATAGTCGCGCAAGGCTTCAAATTCGTTCTCGCCGCCGCGCAGGCGCACGGTGCGCACCATGCGATTCTCCAGGCTTCGTCGCGCCAGCATCTCGTAGGTACGTACTGCCTGAACGTCGGGATACACGCGAACCGGATCGCGGGCGGGGATGCGGATCTGTCGGCGCCACAGCCCGAGCGGCGTCGACCAGCGCAGGTGGTGATCGCCCAGCTCGTAAAGGCCGCGGCGGCTCGGCCGCACGTGATAGGTGACCGGCGCATGTCCCGTTGCTGGAACCGCCACCGTTACCGGCAGGCCCTCGACCGCAAGCCCCGCACCAACATCGTCGGTCACTTCCACCATGATGGGGCGCTTGGCCGTGGTCGTGACATGCAGGCGGACCAGATTGGCGCGCCCGACGGAAAAGATGCGTGGCGGCTCGCGCACGACCCGCGCGATCACACGGCGGCCCAGCCACGCGTCGCCGCCGGCGAGCACGACCAGCGCCAGGTCCGCCACCAGCATCGGCCAAACCAGCCCCGGTTCAAGCGCGGTCACCGCCCCGAACAGGAACGGCACCGCGGCAAAGAGCGCCAGTCTGGACGATGGGACGAAGGGCATGGATGGTCAGGCGGCGACGGTCTGGGGCACCCGCACGTCACGCAGGATTTCCGCCACGCAGTCGTCGGTGGACATGCCCTCGATCTCGGCGTCCGGTTGCAGGCCCACCCGGTGGCGCAATACCGCCGGCGCCAGCGCCTTGACGTCGTCGGGAATCACGAAGTCGCGCCCAAGGCTGGCGGCGCACGCCTGCGCCCCATGCAGAAGCGCAATCGAAGCGCGCGGCGAGGCGCCGTAATAAAGCGAGCGGTGACCGCGCGTCCGACACACGATGTCGGCGATGTAGTTCACGATGCCCTCGTCGACGCGCAGGCCGCGCGCATGGCTTTGCATTTCCGACAAAATGGCGGGCGTGATCACGCGTTCCAGGTTCAGCCGTTCGATAGTCTGTGCGTCGAATCCGGCCAAGTGATTGCGCAAGATCGCGGTTTCCACCTCGTGCGACGGCGACAGCACGCTCAGCTTGAACATGAAACGGTCCAGCTGCGCCTCCGGCAAGGGGTACGTCCCCTGCGATTCGATGGGGTTTTGTGTGGCCATCACCAGGAACGGCTCCGGCAGCGGACGCGACACCCCGTCCACGGTCACCTGGCGCTCCTGCATCGCTTCGAGCAACGCCGACTGTGTCTTGGCGGGCGCGCGATTGATCTCGTCTGCGAGCAACAACTGCGCGAACACGGGGCCTTTGAGGAACTCGAACGCGCCCTGGGGTTGGCTCCACACGTTGCCGCCAATCACGTCGGACGGCATCAGATCTGGCGTGAATTGAATGCGGCGGCTGTCGCAGGAGAGCACGCGCCCGAGCACGCGGACCAGCAGCGTCTTGCCCAGGCCGGGCGCGCCTTCCAAAAGGACATGACCGCGCGCCAAGAGCGCAATCAGCGCATGTTCGACCAGCGCCGTCTGCCCCACTAGGGCCCGCTCGACCTCGGCGCGGATTCTGTCAAACGTGGCTTTGAATGCGTTTGTGTCCACCGGTTCCTCCTGTTTCTTCGAGCAGCTTGCACAATAGGGCGACGGTTTCCAAGTCGCGCGCGCCTTCTTCCGCCGAGACGCCAGCCTTTGCGTCGCGCGCTTCCAGCAACATACGCATCACCTCGCCCACCGGACGCCCGGTTCGGGTGGCGACCGCCTCGGCCAGACCCGAAAGACTGCGATCGACCCGCAAGCCGCAGCGCTCGCGCAGTCGTTCGGTGGCGTAGCCGCCGAAGCATGCCAGCGCATGCCGCTCGGCCCGCGCCCTTGCATACAGAAGCCCGACCGCGCGCACGTGCTCTGCGAATTCCCGTCTCTGGGCGTGTCTGCCTTCCACGGGCCCTCCAAAGCGAGCGCCCTTGCAGACGAAGAACACCAGCAGAAGCGCGGCCAGTTGCAAGAGCGCCGGCCCCAATCGCCCGCGCTTCACCGACTGGACCGGGTTCGATGCAACCAACCCGGTTAAATCGCCCGCCAGCTCCACGCTGCTTCCGCCGTCGCGCAGCAAGTGTTCGAGCGCGGTGGCGTTGTCGGCCACAAGCAGACTGGCATTGCGAAACAGGAGGTCGTCCGCGAGCACGACGATGCGCGCGCCCTCGACCTCGTCACCGTCATCTTCGTCGCCACCTTTCTTGCCTGACCATCGCTCGGCGGCGTAGGGCCCCAGCTTGCGGCCCAGAAATACCTCGCCGTTCTTCACTTCCAGGTGATTGCCGCCCGGCACACGAATCTTGAGCTCGCCCCAGACCTTCGCGGCGGCCCCGGTCGGCGCCACGGGCTCGCTCTTGCTGACGGCTGCCTCGACGATCTTTGCGCCTATCCAGGCGGGAAGCTTCCGCGTGCCACCCGCCAGCACCAGCGAATTGGGCCCCTCGCCAATCCACTTGAGCAATGCCTTCCAGTCTTCGTCGTCCATGTGCGCGTCGGGCAGTAGGACCAACTGGTGGGCCTTGCTGTCGCCGATCTTCGCGACCGAGAGCAGCCGCTCGTGCACCTCGAAGCCGCGCTTGCCAAGGTAGTCGATGACGCCCGCGCGGCCCGAGGGCGAATGTTCCCAGTCGGCGCGCGGTTGCCCGCACGATCCGCCGAGCACGAGTGTCAACAGAACGGCCAGCGGCCCCATTCGCTCGCCAAGAAGACCGGTCACACGCGACCAAACCCCGTCGAATCCTTCGCGGGTCGGGACGGTCTCGCCGAACTGTGCAAGCTCCACCGCGTCGACCACTTCGCCCATCCGGCCGACGAGGGCCGGCCGCTGACCCTTCAACGTGCGCAGGTAGTCGCCGTTGGTTTGATCCGCCTCGACGCGCACAAGCCCCGCGCCTTCCAGGCGTCGCAGAAGCGCGGCGTACAGGTCGCTGATGGCGGCCCGGAAATCGCCGCCGGCGGCTTCTGCGCGCGCACGTTCAAGCAAACGCTGCACGTCGGTCTCGACCTGGCGGGCCAACGCCGCCGCGGCTTCGTCCTCGGCGGGGTTCGCCGCTTTGGTGGTCACCACGTCTTGTTTCGGCCTGTGATCGAGGAAATGGCGAACCAGCGCGAAGATCAGCATCGCCAGGCCAAGCCCCAAGAGCACCCAAAGCAGCATGCGGAGCGGAAGTCCCAAGTCCGGCAGGCTGATGGAAATCGGTTCACGCAGCTGGAGCTCCTTGGCCGTGGCATCGTTGCTGCAAACCTTCTGAAACGAAGGGCACGCCCGCTTGTTGTCGCCGGCGCCGAGATCGCACCACTCTTTCTCGGCTGGCGTCACCGGATAGTCGGGCTCGTGACAGAATCCAAACTGACGGGAGGCAAACACGTCGTGGATCGCCTGTGCCGCCGGGACCATCGCTTGTCCGCTCTGGACGCCCGCGTCCGGCGGCAGGGGTTCGCCGGCGCGTGCCGGCAGCCCGGTCAGCGCGGCCACCAGCAGGGCCGCAATCGCGACCATCCTCACGACGCGATCCTCCGGGATTGGGCGTCGCCGTCGACGAGCGCCATGAAGCGAAGTTGAATGTCCCAGCCTTCCTTTCGGGTGCGCGCGTCGATGTAGCCGAGGAAGCCGGCGGCGGCAACGAACGGGGCCGACAGCAGCGCGCCCGCGACCGCGAAGGCAGAACCGCCGTCCGACCACAGCGACCCGAGAGGCTGGCCCATCTCGAAGACCAGGTTCACGATGGCGTCGCCGACCACGTCGGCGGCGACGGCGAAGAGGAATGGGGCAAGCGTGCAGGCCAGGGCTAGGCCCAAGCAGGGAAGACTGCGAAAGAGAACCAGGCGCGAGCTACGTACCAGGCTCGCTGCTGGCGCTGACGATTCCAGCAACACCGCCTCACTGACGAAGAGCAGCCTCGATGCGAAGATGGGCAGTGGAACCAAGAGGGCCGCGCATAGTCCCAGCGCGAGCCACTGCAGAATTCGGGCGGCCAGAAAGGGAAGGAAGCGACGAAGGTACCGGCCGAAGATCACGCGGGCGCGAATCTGTCGCGGTTCGCGAAACAGAAGCTCACCCGCGGCCTGGGTAAAGAGCCCGCTCGACAAAAGCAAGCAGACGGCGACCAGGGACCAAACTTGCCACCAGGACCATTTGAGCGCGAGCCGGCACACGAGCGCCAAGCCGCCGCCGGCCGAGGTTGTCGCGAACGCCAGCGGCAACAGCAAGCGGCGATTGGCAAGGCAGAACGGTCCCGCCAAGTCGAGCACATCGGACATGGAACGGGGCCGCAACGCCACCCGCGCTTCGAGAAGATTCACGAATCCTCCCGCGCCTTCCGGCCGGCGAAAATCAGATACGAGAAGACCAACGCGTAAAAGAGCCCAGCCACGCCCCATTTCACCGGCGCGATGATCCCCGACGGCGACCAGAAGCCCTCGATGCCGGCAGCCACCAGCAACATCAGCGCCGCGCCCATGATCATGCGAAACAGGTCGCGGGATTTCGCGCGCAAGGAAGCCCAGCGGGTCCGCCGACCGGTGTCGACCAGCGCGTAGCCCATCACCATGCCGGCCGCGCCCGAGATCACGATGGCGGTTAGCTCGAAGGCACCGTGGCCGGCGATGAAAGTGAACAGATTGCGCCCGTTCCCGGCCGCGGTCACGGTACCCGCCACGACACCGACCAGAAGCCCGTTGTAGACCAGAAAGAACACGCTGCCGAGACCGAACAGAATGCCGGTGGCGAAGCAGCGGAAGGCGATGCCCACGTTGTTGTAGACGTAGAAGCTGGCCATCATGCCGTTGGTTCCCTCGTCGCGGCCTTGGCCGAGGTCGCTGTACGACTTCTCCATCTGCGCCACCATCGACTCGGACATGATCTGGATGGCAAAGCCGCGCGACCTCAACGCGCCGGCAAAGCCCAAGACGCCGGGCAGCACGAACAGCAGGGTGGCAAGGGCGACGAAGCGAGCGTGGCGGCGAACGCTGCGGGGAAATCCGGCCGTGACGAGCTCGCGCAATCCGGCCAGGCGATAAGGCGGCGCACTGTACATCGCGGCACAGGCCCGCGCCGCGAGAGAATCAAGCACCTCAATCACGTCCGACGAATAGCCCGCCGAGCGTGCTCGCATGAGGTCTGAACAGATCTCACGGTAAAGGCCGGTGGCCCGCGAAATCGACACGGGCGGCAGCTTGTGCAAGAGCGGCTTTCTCGCAAGCAGGGCGTCGAGCTCGTCCCAGGCCGGCTTGCGCGCGGCCACGAATTCGTCCTGCGTGCGGCTCACGTTGCGGCTCCGGTCCGCGCGCCGACGCCGGCGACTCGCCCACCCACCGCGACGAAGTGAAGCAGCGCCAGGAAGCGAACCGGATCCCCCGCCCTCAGGTTAAGCCGGCGGGCGAAGAGCGGCGCGAGGGTGTCGGCCAGCTCGTTTCGTCGTGCGGGCGAGAGGTCGCGACGGCGCAACAGAAGCTCGATGGCCTCGCGTTCGGAAAGACTGAGAACGACGTGGTGGGGAAAGCTTTCCAGCTCCGCCGGGGTCACAGGGGGATCGAGCGTGATGGACGGTGCCACGCGAACCGGATCCTCGATCACCACCATGGTTCCGGCCGCTCGGTCGCCGAGGCGGGTAAACCGACCGTCCCAGCTCATCACCAAGAGGCCGAGCAGGTAGCCCACCGGCAAGAAATCTGCCGTGCGCAAGAGGTTTCGCAAGACGGCATCGGTCAGCGACAGCGGATACCCGCCCACCTTGACCACGCGCAGCTTGAGCGCGCGTTTGCCCGGCGTGGTGCCGTTCCAGCCCGCCTCGAAGGCGACGAAATAGCCCCATTCGATGAGGAAAAGCGACAGCAGCGTCCCGCCGATGGTGATCGACTTGGTAAAGCCCAGGTGCTCGCCGGTGGCGAGAACCATGATGATTTCGAGGATCAGGAAGATGCCGGCGCGAACCAGCAAGTCGACCAAGTACGCCCACGCACGACGGGTGGGACCGGCCACGTGAAAGCGGAAGCGCACGTGCTCTGGGGTTTCGACTTCGACGGTGTTGTCGAGCTTCACGATGGACGGCTGATCGGACCATGGCAACACCTACAGGTCAAGCGTCCCCGGGTCGATGCAGCGCTGCGCCAGCGCAAACCTATATTCACCAAGTTCCCCGTCGTCGCCCCTCTAATGTGTGAGCTGCACAACGATGGGCTTGCAGACCTTTACCCAGAACGTCGTAAACTAGCCGCCAATGTCCTGCCTCCGCCCGCGCCCTCCGTCCAGTCCAAGCTTCGCCCTCTTTGGGGTCATGGCGGCAATGATCTGTGGATGCGGACAAGGCCTTCACACCCGCGCGGATCCGACGGACGCCGCTACCCCTTCCATCGACGCAGTCGAGCCCGCGGGCCCCGATGTGACCGCCGGGCCAGACGCCCGAGCGGACGGGGTCGCCGACGTGGGCCCGGACGTGAGCGCCGACAGAGGCCCCGACGCAGCCGCCGATGACGTGCCGGTTGCGGGCGCCGACGCAAGCCCGGACTTGGTGACCGATGCGAGACCCGACGCCAGCAGTGAGCCCACCGGTGAGGAAATCACCGTGGTCGTCGATGTCAATGGAGCCGAGATAGATCTGCCTCCGGCTCAGCCTCAGGCTCACCTGAGCATCGGCCCCGGAACCTTCCGCGGTCCGACCCCGGTTACCATGCGGATTGTTCACAGCGCGCAGCATTTGGGTGGCTACGATCCCATGGTCGAGATCTCGGTGCAGTCGGCTGGGCTGTTTCGCCAGGACGCCATCCTGACCATCGCTGTGCCCAACATCGGCGCAAACCAGCCAAGCCTGGTCTTGGGCACGATCGACCCCACCGTCTCGCCGGCCGACCAGCAATGGATCCCGATCCAGGGTTCTTCCCTGAGCACAGACCAGTCGTCGGGGCAGTCGTCGGTCACGGGGCCGGTGAGTGAATTTGCCACCGCCAACGACCTGCTGTTTAGCGCGGTGATCAAGTGCCCTCCCGTCACGACATGTCCACAGCACCAAACCTGCAATTCGGGCGCCTGCCAGCAGTGTCCGACTTCGTCCTGCTAGTAAGAAACCTGCCATTTACACGCGACGGGCGGGCCGGATCGCGCATCTTATTGACGCTATCCGCTGCACGCAAACCGTGGACCAGAAACCCTGATGACCAACCCCATGCTGCCAACTTCACCCGTCTATGCAGGCAACGCCGAATTCATCGAAGATCTCTACGAGCGCTATTTGACCCAGCCCGCCTCGGTTTCCGAGGAATGGCGCCAGCTCTTCGCCAGCTTCAAGGGCGCGGACTCGCCCATGCGCGCGGTCATAGCGGACCAAATCCGTCATCTTTTCGCGGATCGAGAGCGGGATCTGAACAACGGCAAAGCGGGCCAGGTCGCGGGCCAGACGCCGGTAGCCAAGCAAATCGCAGTCATGCGGCTCATCCAGGCGCACCGCGGCTTGGGGCACTTCCGGGCGCGCGTCGACCCCATCCGCTTGCGCGCCCGGCCCAACATCCCGGACCTTGAGCCCAGTTTCCACGGGCTGACCGACGCCGACATGAACACGGTATTTCACACCGGCAACCTGGGCGGCCGGTCGGAAATGGCCCTGCGCGAAATCGTGGACATGCTGCGGGAGACCTACACCGGTTCCATCGGCACCGAGTTCCTGCACATTTCCGAGGTTGAGCAAAAACGCTGGCTGCAGACGCGCCTCGAGGCCACGCAAGCGCGGCCCGACTTCACCGCCGACGAACGGGTACAGTTTCTGTCTCGCTTGATCGCGGCCGAAGGACTGGAGCACTACCTGCACACCGCGTACGCGGGACAGAAGCGCTTTTCGCTGGAGGGCGGCGAGACCACCATTACCGCGCTCGACACCATCATCCAAGCCGCCGGCGCGCAGAGCGTGCAAGAGATGGTGGTCGGTATGGCCCACCGAGGCCGGCTCAACGTCCTGGTCAACATCATGGGCAAATCGCCCAAGGAGCTGTTCCAGGAATTCGAAGGGCTGCACGACTGGAAGGGCATTTCCGGCGACGTCAAATACCATCAGGGCTATTCCGTCGACATCGCCACCCGCGGCGGCACCATGCACGTGGCGCTCGGTTACAACCCATCGCACCTGGAGATCATCGACCCGGTCACTGAGGGTTCGGTGCGGGCGCGCCAGGAACGGCGCGACGACGACGACCGCCGCACGGCCATGGCGGTGCTTCTGCACGGCGACGCATCGTTCGCGGGGCAGGGCGTGGTGTACGAGACGCTCAACCTGTCGCAGACGCGCGGCTACACCACAGGCGGCACCATTCACATTGTGGTCAACAATCGTATCGGCTTCACCACCAGCCACCCGCTCGACGTTCGCTCGACGCTGTATTCGACCGACGTGGGCAAGGTGGTGCAGGCGCCCATCTTTCACGTCAATGGCGAGAATCCCGAGGCGGTGGCCTACGTGGCGCAGATGGCGGTCGACTTCCGGATGGCGTTCAAGCGGGACGTCATCATCGACCTCACCTGCTACCGGCGCTACGGCCACAACGAGGCGGACGAGCCGGCGGCGACCCAGCCCATGATGTACAAGAAGATCCGATCGCAACCGACGGTGGCGCAGAGCTACGCCGACACGCTGGAAAAGCAGGGCGCCATCAAGCCCGGCGAGGCGGCGGCGCTGACCACCGAATACCGCGAGGCCCTAAAGCAGGGGCATCAGGTGGCAGCCAGCATCGTGTGCCCGCTCGTCGATCGCAAGCCGCGCATCTTTGCCGAAATCCGAAAGAACCACTGGACGGTTCCGGCCGACACCGCCCTGCCCTTGGCCGACATCAAACGGCTGGGCGCGCGCCTGGATGCCCTGCCCGAAGACTTCGAGCTACACCCGCGCGTGGCGAAAATCGTCGAGGATCGCCGGATGATGGCGGTCGGCGCGATGCCGGTGGACTGGGGCTTCGCCGAGACCATGGCCTACGCGAGCCTGGTCGAGCAGGGCCACCCGGTGCGGCTGTCCGGGCAGGATTCCGGCCGCGGCACGTTCTTTCACCGGCACGCCGTGCTGCTCAACCAACGCAACGGCGATGAATACATTCCCCTTGCGCACGTGTCCGAGGATCAGGCGCGTTTCACCATCATCAATTCCATCCTCTCCGAGGAAGCTGCGCTGGGATTCGAGTACGGATTCTCCGCCGCCAGCCCGGAAACCCTGGTGATCTGGGAAGCCCAGTTCGGCGACTTCGCCAACGGCGCGCAGGTCGTGATCGACCAGTTCATCGTGTCGGCGGAGCAGAAGTGGAGCCTGCTTTGCGGCCTGACCTTGATGTTGCCGCACGGCTATGAGGGACAGGGTCCCGAGCACACCTCGGCACGTATCGAACGTTTCCTGCAGATGGCCGCACAGGACAACATTCAGATTTGTTATCCATCGACCCCGGCACAGATGTTCCATCTTTTGCGCCGGCAGGTGCTGCGGCCCTATCGCAAGCCGCTTGTCATCTTCACCCCGAAGAGCACCCTGCGCCGCAAGACCTCGTTTTCGCCCCTGACCGAGCTGGCCGAGGGCGGCTTCCGTGTCGTGATTGGCGAAAGCGACATCAAGGATCCCAACAGCGTCGACCGTCTGGTCTTCTGCTCGGGCAAGGTCTGCTTCGACATCTTGGAGGCACGGCGTGAGAAGGACATCCGCGGGGTCGCGCTGGCCCGAATCGAACAGCTCTATCCCTACCCCGACGAGGCGATCCGCGCCGAGTTGGCCCGTTACCCGCGACTGAAGACGGTCGTGTGGGCGCAGGAAGAGCCCGAGAATCAGGGCGCCTGGTATTTCCTCCGCGACAGGCTGCAAGCCGTGCTCGCGCCCGGGCAGACGCTGACCTATGTCGGCCGGCGCGACATGGCCGCGCCTTCCGGGGGGGATTACCACCGACACCTGGAGCGGCAGCGATGGATCGTCGACAGCGCGCTCGACGTGGGGGAACAACGTCGATCGGCGCTCGGAGCCTCGGGGAAATGACCCCCGGCCATAGTTGCTGTACGCCAGCCGAAGGCGTCGTAGGATGTGGACTGCCAATGATGAGCTCCGGAGGGCATCCCCAATGATGGTCGAGGTTAAGGTCAACGAGCTACCCGAATCAGTCGCCGAGGGCACCTTGGTGCTTTGGCACAAGCAGCCGGGCGACGCGGTCAAGTCCGACGAGCCCTTGGCGGAAATCGAGACCGATAAAGTCGTATTGGAGATCGCCGCGCCCAGCTCGGGGACGCTTCGCCAGCAGCTTCGCAAGAAAGGCGAGGCGGTCAAGCGTGGCGACGTCATCGCCACCATCGACCCCGCCGCCGGCAACGCCCAGCCAGACGCTGCAAAGAAGGCCGCGCCGATCGCTAAGATCGCATCGCCCGCCAGCCCGGCCGCGCCGATCGCTAAGATCGCATCGCCCGCCAGCCCAGCCGCGCCGAGGCCCGCAGCACCGACAGCAGCGCCGCCTAGGCCAGCGCCCCCGACCCCGGCTACCGCCGCCGAATCCGACACCGAGTCCTATGACGGCCTTTCGCCCTCGGTCCGGCGGCTCTTGCAGGAGCACAAGCTCGCCCCGTCGGACATCGCGGGCAGTGGCCCACGCGGGCGGATCACCAAGGAAGACGTGATACGGCACCTCGAGCACTCCCCGCAGCTTGCGGCCAACATCGGTGAGGCGCCCATTGAGGTGGCGCTTTCGTCGACGCCAGCCCCGGTGACGGACGGCGGGGTCGGCGCCGACCGCCCGACCACACGCGTGAAGATGAGCCGCCTGCGCGCGCGCATCGCCGAGCGCATGCTGGAAGCCCAGCGCAGCGCCGCGATTCTGACCACCTTCAATGAAGTGAATATGCAGGCGCTCATGGACCTGCGCCGCAATTACAAGGACGCCTTCCAAACCCAGCACGGCATCAAGCTTGGCATCTTGGGCTTCTTCGTGCGTGCGTGCGTCGAGGCGCTGCGCCGCTATCCCATCCTCAACGCCTCGGTGGACGGCGATGACATCGTCTATCACGGCTACTTCGACGTCGGCGTGGCGGTCAGCACCTCGCGCGGCCTGGTGGTTCCGGTCCTGCGTGACGCCGACAAGATGGGGCTAGCGGAAGCCGAACGCGCCATCGCCGGATTCGCCACCCGGGGCGAAGAAGGCAAGCTGGGCATCCACGAAATCACCGGCGGCACCTTCACCATCTCGAACGGCGGCGTGTTCGGCTCGATGCTGTCGACGCCAATCCTGAATCCGCCACAAAGTGCGATTCTGGGCCTGCATCGCGTCGAGCCGCGGCCCGTCGCCGAGGGTGACAAGGTCGTGATACGGCCGATGATGTACCTGGCCCTGTCGTACGATCACCGAATCGTCGACGGTCGCGAAGCCGTGCTGTTCCTGGTGGCCGTCAAAGAGCTGATTGAAGATCCGACCCGTTTCATCCTGAAAGTCTGACCATGGCACAAACATTCGATCTGGTCGTGCTGGGTGCCGGCCCGGCCGGCTACGTGGCTGCGATTCGCGCCGCCCAACTGGGCATGAGCGTCGTCTGCATCGACAACAACGTCGACAAGAGCGGCAAAGCGGCGCTGGGCGGAACCTGCCTCAACGTCGGCTGCATCCCGTCCAAAGCCCTGCTCGAATCGTCCGAGCACTTCGCACGCTGCAAAGTCGAGCTGAAAGAGCACGGCATCACCACCGGTGAGACCCGCATGGACGTTCCCGCCATGATCGACCGCAAGGACAAGATCGTGCACGGCCTGGCAACCGGCGTGGGGACCTTGTTCGCCAAGAACAAGGTGGTGTCCATGCTGGGCACCGGGCGGCTGGCGGGCGGTCTGCGCGTCGAGGTGACGTCGGTCGGAGGCGGCAGCGGCGAAACGATAGAAGGCAAGCACATCCTCATCGCCACCGGTTCCTCGCCACGCGACATCGACGCGGTTCCCACCGACGGGAAGGTTATCGTCGACTCCACCGGCGCGCTCGACTTCGAGGCGGTTCCTGAAAAGCTGGTGGTCATCGGCGCGGGCGTGATCGGGCTCGAGCTGGGATCGGTCTGGCGCCGCCTCGGAAGCAACGTCGTCCTGCTCGAAGCGATGGAAACCTTCCTGCCCGGCGCAGACGAGCAAATCGCCGAGCTCGCCTTCAAGGAAATGACCAGGCAGGGGCTCGACATCCGCCTCGGCGCACGCGTCCTGTCGGCCAAAGCCGGCAAAGGCGGCGTCAAGGTCAGCTACGAAAGCGGCGCCGGGAAGCAGGACGTGGAAGTCTCGAAGCTGGTGGTCGCCGTGGGCCGCAAGCCGAATACCCAGGGACTGGACGCCGGCAACGTCGGTCTGTTGCTCGACGAGCGCGGCTACATTCACGTGGACGAGTATTGCAGGACCAACCTGCCCAATATCTTCGCGGTGGGCGACGTCGTGCGCGGCCCCATGCTCGCGCACAAGGCATCGGAAGAAGGTGTGATGGTGGTCGAACGCATCGCGGGCCAGGAATCGCGAGTCAATTACGACACCATCCCCTGGGTCATCTACACGGCACCGGAAATCGCGTGGGCCGGAAAGACCGAACGCCAGCTACGCTCGCAAGCCCGCGAGTACAAAGTGGGTGTATTTCCGCTGTCCGCCAACGGCCGCGCACGCGCCATGGGGCACACCGTCGGCCTGACCAAGATCCTCGTCGACCGGCGCAGCGACAGAATCCTGGGTGTGCACATCATGGCGCCGATGGCCTCGGAGCTGATCGCCGAGGCGGTTCTGGCCATGGAGTTCGGTGCCAGCGCCGAGGATCTGCAGCGAACCGTGCACGCCCACCCGTCACTCGCGGAAACCACCCACGAAGCCGCGCTGGCCGCCGACGGAAGACCACTGAACTACCACGGCTAGTTTGAGCGACGCGTCCTCGCATCGTCTATAATGATGCGGTCTCGGAGGGCGCAGCGATGATGAATTCGTTCCAAGGGTTGTTCCTCGTCTTGGTGGGGATCCTCGCGGCAACAAGCTGCGGCGGCAGCGCGAAGAAGGATCTCCGCGATGCGGGACTGGTAGCTGGCGCTGGGGGCGCAAGCGGGGGAATCGCGGGTGGAGGCGGCAGCGACAGCGACGGATCGGTTGGCGTGCCCGCCACCGGCGGGGTTACCGCAGCCACCGGCCCGGCGGTGGACGCGGGATCTCTGGGCGCATCGGTCGGCACGCTTGCACTCTACGGCACATTTCACGCCATGGGTGTCATCGCAAGCCTGCCAGCGGGCATGGACGGCAACTTGAACGCCGTCGCCAACGTCGACTATCGAACCGGTGGAAGCGCCGACTACATGGCCGGTTTTCCTCTTACCCGCGTGGACGCGACGACCTTCATCGGCAGTCTATTCTGGCTTGCGCCCGGCACGGGCTACGACGTGCGTGTCCGTTACTCTGATCCCGACGGCGGGTCGCTTGACGAAGCCTGGGCCAGCGCGACCGCCAGCACCCGCGCCGAAATCACCATTCCCTCGCCCAGCCGCTCGCTGGTGGTAAGCCCAACCGGTGGAGGCAGCACATGCTCGACGGCCGCGCCGTGCGCGCTCTCCCAGGCGCTTGGCGCCGCGCAGGCCGGCGATGAAGTCGTGCTTTCCGACGGCGTCTACAGCCAGGGCGAGCTCACTCTTTCAAAATCGGGCACGCAGGCCGCTCCCATTGTCATGAGGGGCGCATCTGGTGCTAACGCGATTCTCGACGGCGCCGATCCGGCTACGTTCACCTGGACCAGCCAAGGTGGTGGCGTCTACGGCACCACGGTGAATCGCGCTAGTCCGCATTTGCTGGCGGCCGATGGCCAGCGCCTCTATCCCTACTCGGACGCGGCCTCGCTGTCCGCTCTGTCGGCCAGCAGCACCCCCGGCTTCTACGCCAACGGCACGTCGGTCAGCGTCCATCTGGCAGGTGGTGCCAACCCTTCCGGCGTCGCCATGACAGTGTCCCGCTTCAATTCAGCCTTCACCATCACCGGCAGTTTCGTCTACATCGTCAATCTCACGTTCCGAAACTACGGCCTGGGTGATTACGCCAAGGCCATCTACATCCGCGACGGCAACGACAACCTGGTGCGCGGTTGCCGCTTCATCACGAACGACCTCGGTATCGGGATCAAGGGCAACGCCGGCCGCAATGTCATCGAGCAGAGTGACTTCTCGGACACCATTGCCGGCTGGACCTGGGAGGACGTGAAAGCCGAGGGCAACCTGGAAACTGGGGGCGTCCGCTTCTACAGCCCCACCGATGGCCGCGGCACCGTCATCCGCGGCAACAAGTTCCACAATTTCTTCGATGGCCTTGGCATTTGTCCCGGCGACTCCGCGGCGCAGAGCAACGAGACCGATTTCTACGACAACGAAAGCTACGAGCTCGGCGATGATGGCGTGGAAACCGATGGTCAGTGCGTGAATGTCCGACTGTGGGGCAACCTGTTCCACGACAGCCTGTCGGGCATTTCACTGGCGCCCGTCATGGGCGGCCCGGTGTACTGCCTGCGCAACCGCATCTACCTCACGGGCGCGGGGGTAAGCCAGGCCGGCTACACGGGCCTGCCATTCAAATTCAACAGCAGCGACGGTGATTCGGGCGCCATCTTTCTGTTCCACAATACCGTCGACGCGCAACGCGCAGGCAACGACGGCTTTCGCATCCTCGGCCCGGGCACGTGGACCCAGCTCTTCGCCCGCAACAACGTGTTCGCGGGAACATTGCACGCGCTGGAAAATGCCAATCCGTCGCAGCCGGTGGACATGGACTACGACGGTCTCTGGCGCAGCGGCAGCGACTATCTCGTACGGTGGGACGGCCTCGCCAACCCGCGCCCGGCCACGCTCGCGGACTACACCGCAGCCACGCGCCAAGAAGCCCACGGCATCAGCGCGGCGCCAGGCTTCATCTCCCCGGACACGGCTGACTTCACCCTCGGGGCAGCGAGCCCCCTTGTCGACCGCGGCCTTTACATCCCCGGCATCAACGACGGATACCAGGGCGCGGCGCCCGACATCGGCGCCATTGAAAGCCAGTAGCGTAGTGCCAGCGGCAATCGCGCGAGGCTCCTGCGCGATTGCTAGAATCGATGCACTTGCATAGGATGTCCGTCTCAACCCGAGGACACGAATGCCGAAGACATGCGATCCTGCCCCACGCCGCCTCCTGCGACGGAGCCTCTTTGCTCTGTGGGCGCTGAGCTACGTGCCCATAGTCGTCGCGGTTCGATCGCGCCTTCCCGCGGCGCCGTTTCGGCGCAGCCTGCTAGGCGCTGCCGCCTTCTGGGTGTCGGCGGTGGCAGGTTTCTGGCTCCTCGGTCGCCAACGGAACCGGACGCTGCTCGTCTGGCGCGTCGTCTTCGCCCTTTTGGCCATGTTCTTGGTTCCGCTTCTCCTCACCATCGCGGTGGGCGTCGCCGATCAAGGTTGGCCCAGCGGTCGCTTCAACCGGCCCATCGCGCACGTGTTGACGTTGGTCCTCGGCGTTTCGATACCAGCTTTCCTACTCGGGCTGCTTGCCTTACTTCGCATGTACCGGGTGGCCGCCGTGCTCGCCCTGCTCACGGGGCTCGATCTTCTCGCCCTGGCCATCCCACTGCTTCGGGCGACCTCGCCCATCAAGATATTCCCGATCCACCTGGATCGTCTGCTCGATGTGGTCGCATTCTTCGCCAAGCTGGTAAGCTATCTCGCGATCCCGATCGGCGTCGCGTTCGTCGCCGGTGGCATCATGATGTTTCGGGCCGCGCAAGCCGCGCGCACCCGGTAGCGAGACGGCCACCTTGGCCTTAGAGCCGGCCGGCCCTTCTCGCTCGGCCGGGCTCGGTCACAGGTTATGACGGCCGGCTCCTACTGAGACATCAGACTGTTCTGTGTGATCTGCCAGGTTGAGTCCTGGCATAGGGTGCAGCTTGCGCCATAGAACCTCGGGCGCAGAGCGGTATCGCCCATGAGCTGCACGCGCATCCACGCCACCACCGCCACCTCCATCGGACTGAAAGCGGCATTGCCATAAGTCACCCAATTTTGGTGATCGGCGCTGATGTACTCCGCGACCATCGCGGGCTGGGTCGTGGCGGCGGCAAGAGCGGACTGGCTACCGCCGCAACCGACGACGGTATCCTGGCCACCGCACAGGAACAGTGCCGGCCCGTGGAGATTTCTTTGTGCCGATGCCCCACAAATCGGCGCAATCGTGATGATGTGGCTATCGGACGCCGCGCTGGTGGTCGCAAAGGCGCCCTCGGAGTGTCCCGCCGCCCCAATGTGGGTGGTGTCGATACGCTGGTAAAGCTCGCTCGTCGGATCTGCGTTCTCTTGTAACACCCAAGTCACCCCGGTCAACATGGGTAGCGGGCTACCCTGGGACACGTCGGGACTGTCGGACGCAATCACCACGAACCCGTGAGATGCGAGACGTGTAAGCAGAGCGCTGTAGCAGTAGCTTGGCGTACAGCCGTGGCCGTTGCCCCACGTGATCACGGGAAAGCAGAGCCCACCCTGGGTCAGGTCCTTGGGACGGAACATCGTGAATTGCGGCGGCACCCCACTGTCGAGGACAACGCCCGCTTGCGGCCCCACGTTGTTTTCTGTCGTCGTTGCAAACGGTCCAGCTTTGGAAGGATCAGCCGTCGGCCACGTGCCCACTGTGCAGCCTCCACTGGCGCCCCCGGTCATTGCGGCGTCCTGGCCCGACGAGGGCGCCGTTGCACCGCCAGTGCCTGCGCTGCCCGCCTTACCTCCGCCCGTTGCGTTGCCTCCGGCAGCAGAGCCGCCCGAGGACATCCGGCCCCCGGCTGCGACGCCCCCCGTCCCAACCGAACCCGCGGCCTCCGATCGTCCATTCGCGGTACCGCCCGAGCCGACGTTTCCACCGGAAGCTACCGCGCCGCCACCGGCGCTAGTACCGGTGCTGGTCGCGCTGGTACCGCCACTGCCGCCGGCCGAGGTCGCCGCACCACCAGCGCCGCCCTTCGAGGTGCCACCGCACGCCCCAAGCGCCACGATGACGGTGAGCAGTGATCGGGAGAATGGGTTTGCTGCCATCATGGTTTTGCCTCCTCACAAATAGACCGTGGATGGTGCCTCAACTCAGAGCTAGGTGCATTCGCATCAGGCATTCTACCGCCACCCGATTGGGCACCCGTTCGGTCCCATTCCGTCTCTCAAAGTGTGGTCTTGGCAGGCTCCGATACCGCGTCGCAATCGCAGCCCGGGCCAATGCAGCGTGCTGGCCAAGTCCAATTGCCTCGACCGCAGCGCTTACTAGGCTTCCAAAATCCTGTTCCGCTCTCGGTTTGCCTGACGTATTTTGTGCAGACGAAAGGCATCCCGTGGAACACGAAAGACTACGCCGGTCCACTCTCGCCGCCGCCTTGGTTTGTGGCCTTGCTTGCTTGTCAGATTGCTCAAAGGGTTCCATCACTACCCCGGCAAGGGACGGCGCGGCGGGCCCGCCGGCCGCCGCGCCCTGCGACATCTATGCGTCGGGGAGCACCCCCTGTGTAGCGGCGCACAGCACGGTTCGCGCTCTTTTCGGAGCGTACAGCGGAAACCTCTACCAGGTCAGGCGCGTATCGGATCAGACGACCAAGGACATCGGTGTCGTCTCCCCCGGGGGATTCGCCGATTCGGCAGCGCAAGACGCATTCTGCGCGGGCACGACCTGCACCATATCGGTCATCTACGATCAATCCCCGCAGAGCAACCACCTGACCGCAGCACCCGCGGGCGGCTACGTCAAGACACCCGACAGAGAGGTTGTTGCGGACCGCTATAAGCTGACCGTCGGTGGCCACACGGTCTACGGAGCCTACTTCGACAAGGGGATGGGTTATCGCAACGACCAAACGACGGGTATTGCAACCGGGGACCAGCCGCAGTCCATGTACATGGTGGCAAGCGGCGTGCACTACAACGATCAGTGCTGTTTTGACTATGGAAACGCAGAGACGAGCAACAACGACGACGGCAACGGCACCATGGAGGCGATCTACGTCGGGAACTGCTCGCTGTGGGGCAGGGGTGCAGGCAGCGGCCCGTGGGTCATGGCCGACCTCGAGAACGGTTTGTTTGGCGGACAATCCTTCGCCCTCAATCCAGCCAACCTGTCGCTCAACAGCGACTACGTGACCGCAATGGTCAAAGGCCGAGCAGGCGGGTTTGTCGTCAAAGGAGGCAACGCGCAGGCCGACGCTCTGCAGACCATGTACGACGGAGCGCGCCCGGCGAACGGATACGATCCCGCGCACAAGCAGGGGGCCATCATCCTGGGCATCGGCGGTGACAACAGTAATGGCGCCGTCGGCATCTTCTTCGAGGGGTGCATGACTTCCGGCTATTCCTCGGATGCGACCGACGACGCGGTCCAGGCGAACATCGTCGCGGCAGGATACGGGCCGGGCGCGGCGGGCGGAAACGCCTGCGGCCCGAAGTGCACCGAGGTGACAGCGTGCACGCCCACGGTCGTGCCCACCGGTCTCACGACCTTGACCGACTTCTCGAGCAACCTCGACTCTGGCGGCATCTTTCACACCGGCGGCGTCGACGACTGGAATTATCTATTTGGAGGAACCTGGGTCGCTCCTGTGGCTGTTGTTCCGTCAGCCGACGCGTCCGTCGATCCTTGCGCGACGGTGACCGCTCCGCCGCAGTATCCCTTGGCCCAGAGCTTCGCCGGCGGCAACTGGCACATCACTGGAACCATTGCGGGCGGGCAATGGGCCGGGATGGGGCTTTGGTTCGGCACCAGTTGCCCGGTCATGGATTTCAGTGCGTACCATGGGATCTCGTTTACCGTTGCCGGCAGCGCCGGGCCGAGCGGATCAATCAGCGTAGGCATTTCCACGGCTTCCAACAGCAAGCCGAATACCGACACCACCAGCTCGGACTTTACCTGCCTTTCGAACGTCGCGACTTGCGCCGCGACAACCTACAC
>CAZBIU010000042.1:0-28004 GCA_964491625.1 uncultured Myxococcales bacterium | reverse complement strand
AGCTCCCGGCGCCGGTGGGTCCGCTGTCACCGTTCCACCGGCCTCCCCCAATTGCACGGACGTTTCATCGGTCAGTCTCAATCTCAATCAGCAGGCCGGGTCGTCATACGTTGTGGTGGCCGGGTCGGACAAACAGTATGCGGCGCAATCGAATTGGTGGAATCTCTACAAGCAACAGACCATGGCCGTAGATGGGCTGTCGTTTGCCATTGGCAATCCGACCGCCGCCGTTTCTCCGGACAACAATCCGATGGGCTATCCATCCATGTTCATCGGATCGTACGCGGGCCGGACCACCAAGGGCAGCAACTTGCCGAAGCAGGTAGCCGCCTTGACCAAGGTCAACACCGTCTTCTCCACCAATGCCAGCAGTATGGGAACGTCGAATTACAATGCGGCCTATGACGTGTGGTTCACGGCAACCTCGGCGCCGTTGCCATCGACTCAATACGACCCGGGGGTTGGCGGCGCCTACCTCATGGTGTGGCTATTCGATCCGTCGGACCGCCAGCCGCGCGGAAGGCTGGCCTACTCGCGGCACGCGGTGGCTGGCATGGCCGGAACCTGGGATGTGTGGATCGACAACACCGACCCGCTGTGCATCTCGTACGTCAGCACCTCGGTGCTCGACAAGCTTGACTTCGACCTCAACAACTTCATCCAAGATTCGGTGAGCAATCGGTACGGACTCACCAGCAGCATGTACCTAAGCATTGTTTTCGCTGGATTCGAGATCTGGGGTGGCGGCAACGGGTTACAGTCGAAGGCGTTCTGCGCGAGCGTTCTGTAGCAGAAACATCTCGGATCGCGTACTGGATTTGCTCCGCCAGCAGAAACCTGCTGATGATCGCGCATTTTGTTTGTGGTATCGTAAGAGAAGGTGAATCCCGTAGGATGCAAAGCAAGATATGGGATGCTGGTGGGGCGTGGGCCGCTTGCCCGCAGCGCGCAGCGGAGAACCGATGACCGCATCTAGCGATATACCTGCCCTGCGCAAGAGGGAGAGCGAAGCTCCACGGCCGGTGGCGAGGTCCGGGTCGAAGCGTTTGAGCATCGCGGTCCTGGTCGACAACGCCAACTTCTTCGACGGCTGTTACGAGGCCAGCCTGCGCGAGGCGCTCGATGCCAAGTGTCAGCGGGAAGGCCACAACCTGTTCTTGCTGTACGGCGGCCCGCTTGACGATCCCAGCCCGACCGGCGCCGCAGACAACACGATTTTCCGGACTCTGCAGGCAGGCAGCTTCGACGGCATCATCGTGGTCTCAAGCATGCTGGCGGCGTTCTGTGGTCCGGGGCCACTTGCGCGTTTGGTCGAAAGCTACCGTCCAGCCTGTATGTGCAGTATCGGCCTCGCCTTGCCCGGCGTTCCGAGTCTGGTGCTCGACAATCGCGCCGGCATGGAGGTGGCGGTGGAGCACCTGATTCGCGAGCATGGGGTCCGCCGCCCTGCCTTCCTGGCCGGAACGCCAAAGAACCCCGAGGCGCAAGCGCGACTCGAAGCATTTCAGAACGTTCTTGCCCGAAATGGTATTCCCTTCGATCCGTCGCTGATGGCGTGCGGGCACTTCATGCCCGATCAGGGGCGCGGAGCAATGGACAGCCTCCTTGCCAAGGGCCTCGCGTTCGACGCGGTGGTGGCCGCCAACGACAACATGGCCTTGGGGGCTATCGAGGCCCTGCGCAAGTGGGGGCGTCGCGTGCCGCGCGATATTCCCGTCACCGGCTTCGACGACTTGCCTTTGGCCGGAGCGGGCAATCCACCACTGACCACCGTGGCGCAGCCCCTGGCCCGCATGGCCGATCTGGCGGTCGATACCGTCCTCGCCCAAATTGCCGGTCAAGAAGTTCCCGAATGCTCGGTCCTCTCGTCCGAGTTCGTCTGCCGCCGGTCCTGTGGATGCGCCTTCGAAGAACATCCACGCAGCACGCATGTCTCGATCAAGCCCGCGGCGCCGTCCGAGCGCCTCGAGCGTGTCCGCGACTTGGAACCCCAGCTCGCCAAGGCCCTGGGCGGGCATTCCGAGCATGCGGCGCTGGTGAGCCATCGCCTGATCGAGGCGTTACACAGCGAGCTCTCAGGGCAGCGCAGCGCGTTTCCCAAAGGGGTGGGCGACCTGCTGGAGGACATCGGCGACGATACGCTGCACCACGGGATGCTCCAGGACGCCATCGGCTGGCTGCGCGACGAGCTTGGCGACTTGGCCGAGGTGGCTCTCGAACGCGCCTTCTACGAAGGTCTTAGCATGGTCGCCACAGCCAGCACGACCATGCAGGTGCGCAAGGGGCTGATTCTCGAGGATACCTACGCAGTCTTGCGCCAGGTCAGCGGGCAGGCGTCGGTGGCGTTTGATCTTTCGTCGCTCAAGCAGGCGTTGGTCAGGGGATTCCCCACCGCGGGCGTTCGCACGGTGTTTTTGTCGTGTGCATTCGACACCACGGCCACCGAGCTCGCGCCCGTGGTCTGCATGGTAGGCGGCCAGCTCACTGCGGTGCCCGAAACCAGCTTTCCAGCCAGCCAACTGGTGCCGTCCGCCGCGCTCGCGCTGGAACCGCGTCGCACCTTCCTGGTTTTCCCGATGGCGGTCGATACCCAACTCTTGGGCATTGCGGCCTTCGACTACGCGGACGGGCCGCGAAGCTACGCAGTCTTCCGCAACGAGATCACCGCCGTGCTCAAGAACATTCACCTGCACCAGGAGCTCGTGCAGAAGAGCATGCTGCACGAGCGCAGCGTGCAGGAGCGGCTGGCGGCCACCAAACGTATGGAAGCCCTGAGCGTTCTCGCCGGCGGCGTGGCTCACGATCTCAACAATGCGCTCGGGCCGCTGGTTGCGCTGCCCGATCTCATTCTCCGAGATCTGGGCAGGCTTCAGGCAGACCCCACCGCCCTCTCGAAGATGAGCGCTGACGTCGAGATGATCAAGACCGCGGCTCTGCGCGCAGCCCAGACCATCAAGGACCTGCTCACGCTCGGACGTCAGGGCCGGACCATGAAGGAAAACCTCGACTTCAATCGCGTGGTGAAGTCGTGCGTGGCCGAGTGCACGCTTCGTCTGGTCCAAGACAAGAGCCGCCAGGTCAGCGTCGCAATCAACTACAGTGCCGAACCGTTGGCCGTGCGCGGATCAGAGTCGCAGTTGGCGCGCGCTCTCAGCAACCTCTTGCGCAACGCGATCGAAGCGATCGCGTCAACTGGCAACATTACCGTGCGCACTCGGCGCGAGCACGTCACCGAGCCCGTAAGCCGCTACGAGACAATCCCCGCCGGCCATTACGCCGTGGTGACAATCGCGGACGACGGATGCGGGATTGAATCCTTGGACCTTGGGCGCATCTTCGAGCCATTCTTCAGCAAAAAGCAAACTGGCGAAAGCTCCGGGTCGGGGCTTGGCCTGGCCATCGTGGCGGGGGTCGTCAAAGAGCACGAGGGCTTCATCGATGTCTCGAGCGCAGCGGGAGCGGGCACGACGTTCTCGCTGTACTTCCCTCTCGCGCATGTGACGCAGGAAATGCTCCCAGCCGAGGCTATTGCCCTGCGTGGTCCGGCGAGGATACTCATCGTCGACGACGAAACCATCCAGCGGCGGACCTGCAGGCGGGTCCTGTCCGAGCTGGGCTACCAGGTCGATTCACTGGACAGTGGATTGCGCGCCTACCAGATGTTCCGGCGGGCGGCCCCGACCGGTAAGAGTCCTTACGACCTCGTGGTCCTGGACATGGTGCTGGGCGAGACGCTCGATGGCCTGCAGATCTTCGAGCTTATCCAGCGACTGTTCCCCAAGCAGAAGGCCATCGTGGCCAGCGGGCATGCTCCCAGCGAACGCGCCGAGCTCGCGGTCGACAGAGGTCTGATTTGGCTGCCCAAGCCGTACACAGTCGAGGCGCTTGCCCGAGCGGTCGAACGCGTCCTTGAGCATCCGTAGTCTTTGCGACTGTCGGCGGCCCAACCCCAATTGTCGGTAGTGCGGCGAGCGATCGCGCGCACCTTTGTCAGATCACATAGTTTTGTGCCCGCGGGCTGAGGGAATGTGCTTCCTGGAGCGGCGGGTGGAAGATCGGCCCAGGCAGCTCGCTATTTCTCACGTTGACGGCATTCGAGCCTTGATTTGTGTGCGTTCTGAGTGCCAAGCTTTGCAGCGTTCATCATTGCTTGGCGTGTCCGGAGATTTGCGTGTGCTGGACACTGATATGCGCCAGTCGGTTGCTGACATCAGGTCTGCGGGGTTCCAAAGGTTGTCGAACGATCCAACCAAGTAGGAGTCGTCATGAAGAAGCTAATCTTTTCGGGCCTGGTCGCGGCTGCGACCGTCGTTTCCGCGATCGCGGTCATTTCGCTGGGCTGCAGCTCTCCGGCCCAAGTGGGCGGCGGAAGCAGCTCGGGCAACGGAAACAGCTCGGGCAACGGAAACAGCTCGGGCAATGGAAACAGCTCGGGCAACGGAAACAGCTCGGGCAACGGAAGCGGCGGATTCGCCGTGAGCACGGCGGTGATCAACCTTGACGCAAGCGCTGCTGGACTGGGCGGCACAGGTGGTTCATCGAGCACGACGCCGACGGACGATGCCAACTGCGGTAACCAAACTATAGGGAGCAAGCGAGAGCCTCCCGACGTGCTGCTGGTGCTTGATGTTTCGTCTTCGATGGACTACAGCATAGCCCAGGACTGCTTCTGCACGCAGGCGGACGCCACCGCATCCGGTGTGGGGACAATGGGCGGAGGCGGTAGCCTGTGCTCGAACACTTCCAACTGCACGAACCGGTGGCAGTCGCTTGTGCCTGCTGTGACGGACACATTGACCAACGCCCAGAACGTCAATTGGGGGCTCAAGTTCTTCCCCACCCCGACTGCCTCGGCCGACTGCACGGTGTCGACCACCCTTGACGCCAGCGTCGGATCGGACAAGGCCACCATCATGAATGCGATCCAGTCCGCCAAGCTGCGCCTTAGCACGCCCACCGCGGCAGCGCTCAAAGCCGCCACCGCGCAACTGCAGGCGCTCACGGACAGCAATCCGAGGTTCATTCTCCTAGCCACCGACGGCGAGCCCAACTGTGCTGGAAATCCCCCCAGCATCAACAGACCCGACGTACCAGGGGCGTCGGCTGCGGCCCAGGCGGCCAAGGACGCCGGATTCCCGGTGTACGTGATTGGCATCGGTCCCAATCCGGGCGACTTGACCACAGTGGCGCAAGCCGGCGGCACCAACGACTACTACAAGGTGTCGTCGCCGCAAGAGCTGGTGGATGCGTTCTCGACCATCAGTCAGCTCGTGGCGACCTGTAGCTTCACGCTCGACTCGACGCCGCCCGATCCCAATAACATCGCGGTCTATCTGGACAAGAATCTGGTCCAGCAAGACAGCACCAACGGCTGGAGCCTTAGCGGCAACAACACCGTCGTCCTCAACGGCGACACCTGCTCGAAGGTTATGTCCGGGCAGGCTACCACGGTTCAGGTGCTGTTCGGGTGCCAGGGCCCGCCGCCGTCGACCATTCTCTAACCGCTGCCGTAGAGGGCTCCCAGGTAGACGGTTCCGGAAGGGACGCTGTACCTAACCGCCAGCTAATTTCTCGTTCAACGTGCCAGCCGCTGGCGGCACAAACGGAAGAGGGCTAGCAAGTGCCCGTCTGTCAGGCGTATCTTCCCCACCACTCTAGAACGATGTTTTGAAAAGGAGCCTAACTCGATGCGCAATCCAATCCAGCTGTCACGTTCAATCACGATTCTTGGATTCGTGGCGTGTCTTCTCGGAACGTCTCCGATTGCACGGGCCGACGAAGCGAAGACCAACGCATGTGGCTGCCATCAGACCCTGTCCGGGGAATGCATTTGTACCAAGCGGGGCAAGTGCGGATGCCCGGGCGAGTGCGAGCCCAAGGGCTGCGAGGAGAAGCGGCAAAAGGAGCTCGACAAGGAGATCAAAGCCGAGACGGAGAAGGCTCAGGCGGCAGAGAAGAAGCGGCAGGAAGAGGCTGCGGAGAAGCGCAAGGCCGAGGAACAAGCCGCCGCCGCCGCGGACGAGGATACCGACGACGCCACCGACAGCGCGCAGCAAGGGCAGGGGGATGAAGGCTCGTCAGAGGCCAAGGGCAAGGCCAAGAGCAAAGGCAAGGGCAAGACCGCCAAAGGCAAGAAGGACGAGAAGGCCCCGGCCGCCGCCAAGTCCTAGATCGAGGCACTAGGGGGTGTCCCCAATTCCCTCCCGTCGCTGGGGTTGCTGCGGACCTCGTGCGCTTCCTCGCTCCTCGGTTACATGGCTTTGGCCATGCGCCCTCGTCGCTCGTCGCGCCCGAGGTTCCTCGCAGCCCCCAGCTCGGTCCGGCAATTGGGGACACCCCCTAGTACGCGGCGAGGCTGGAACGGACGTCGCGCGCATACCGCCCCTTGGGGGCGAGCTCAAGGTAGCGCCAGTAGGCGGTCTTTGCCGCGGAGGCGTGGCTGGCCTCTTGTTCGGCCACCCCGACGATGAGGTAAGCATCCGCGAGACGGTCATCGGCCGCGAGCACGCGACGAGCCCAGGTTGCTGCTGCTTTGATGTTGCCGCGATCAAGCTCGTGCCTGGCCATTTCGAGAATCGGCGTCGCCAGGGTTGTGTCGAGATCGAGAGCGCGCTCACAGCTCTGCGTGATCGCGGGCAGGTCTCTGCTCGCCAGTGCATCCCGGCACCTGGCAGAGCTGGCATTGCCGTCCGCGGGCGCTTGGGGCACTGGCGCCTGGGCGGGAGCGGCGGATACAGGCAAGCTCGGCGCCGGGGCTGCAACGACCGCCTTGTTCTCGGCGGTGACAAACGTCGCATCGGCCGCGCTCGCGGCCTGGTTGCGCGCCGGGTGTCGGGCCATTGCACGCCTTGCCAGCCCGGTCGCGAAGAACCCGACCGCTGCGATCGCTAGGGCCGCCATCACCCGCCCGAGGGTTGGCTTGTGGAGAGACCAAGGGCCTTCCCGCGACACGACCACGGTAATGTCGTCGTCTTGGCCGAGCGGCGCCTGATCGGCTGTGGTTTGGGTTGCCGACGGTACGGCGTCGGGGACTGCCGAGTCGACCGCGCAATTTTTGCCCGGGCATTCCTCTGCGGATGGGCTTTCCTGGGTCATGGCTCGGGTTCCCATAGTTCGACCTCCCTTCTACTGTCCTTTGGTGCCGGTACCCGCTCGGATGTTGAGGGCGCGGTGCCGTGTTATTCGGATGTCGCGCGGAATGGCTTCAGGGACACTGGAAGTCGCGCGCCAAGAGCGCCGTCTTGAGTTGTGTGTACCAGAAGTCCACGATGGCCTGCGCCCCGTCGCAGTTGGCGATCTCCGGGGTGCTATGGCCGAACCAATTGGTGGAACAGGAGCTGTCCTGACCCTGGCAGCACCTGCTGTGGTCGAAGAATTCGGTGTGCAGGTCTGGGACCATCACGGTGTTCGGGGCATCTGTGCTGCTGGCCGCCCAGCCCTGCAGGCCCATCTCGTCCCATTGCGGCCGCTGCCAGTCGCAGGTCCAACTGCCGTCGTTCGCAAGCGGCGGCGCAAGGGTCCACTCGGTGGCTGGGCCGACGAGCGCCAGCCTGGCATCGCGGCTTGCCAGGAAGGCATCCAGGCGGCGGCCGTAGTGAAGGCTGTAGGTAGCCGGATCGTCCGGATGGCTGGAATCGGGTCGTCCGCCGTGACAGCCATCGTCGAGCATTCCGGCTGCGAGCAACAGTACGGGCGCCGGATCGTTCATGCAACCTTCCCGCCACGAAGCCGCCGTATCCGGCGATTCGGATCCACAATCGTCATCTGATAGGGGCGGCACCATCTGCGCCAGGGTCGCGCCGGGACCCGCACACGAACGCACCGTCCAGGTCGATCCGAACCGCGGTACCAGATCCGGGTCGTCGGTCAGCCGCACCAGCAGCCGGCCGGCGACCGTGCTGTCGTATCCGGGCGTCCCCGGCGCGAAGTACCCATCCGCCAGGGAGGCGCTGGTCGGCCTGTCGCCGCCACAGCCCGCCAATTGCATGTTGATTCCGCCGTACACGTCAATTCGCGTTGGACAGTAATTCCTCCGCGGCGCCTCGACTGCGTCGCCACTGGAGGTGTCAGCGTGGCCCATGTCCGAGTCTGGGTTGACAGAGCCGTCATTTCTACTGACCTCGCCACTGACTTCGAGTCCGTCAGGTCCTGCGGGGTGCGCGTCCCGGCGTTGGTCCAGAAGCTCCGTCGATTCCGTACAGGCCGTCAGGAGACACAGAACGAGAATCGCGCGTGTCATCAATCCGAGGCGCTGCCCGAAGCGTTGGCCGCAATGGTGGCGAGCTTCTTTTCGACTTCTTCGGCAAACCGACCAGTGGGGTAGCGCGCGAGGTAGCTCCGCAAAGCCTGTTGCGCCTGGTCCTGCAGCCCCCGCTCGGACAAAAGCTGCGCAACAGCGAACGAAGCGGTTTCTCCCTCCGGGAGCTCGGCAAAGTGATCCATGGTCCTGCGATAGGCAGTCAAGGCCGCATCGTAACGGCTTTCCACCAGCATGGCATCGGCCGAAAGGAGCTCGGCGATGGCCCGCTGCCTCGCCTTGGTTCTAGTGTGCAGGACAGAAGCCACGCATTCACGGGCGCGTCGCGTATTCCCGGCGGCCAAGGCTGCCCGAGCATCGGAGAGGAGCCTATCGACTGAACGCGAGGGGAGTCTCGCCATCTCCGCTCTCTTGCTGACAAAGACCCTGCCCACGATGTGCGCGTCGGTGGGGAGCTCGGCATCGGAGTCGGGCCGCGATTCGTCGGGCCATTTTGGCTGTAGCCTGGGGCCGGCCTGACCGGTGCCGCCAGCCGACGACGCCTCGCCCTTCACCGACTCGGCGAGCACGCCGGCAGATGGCGGAAGCGCGGAGGGTGCTTGCGCGGCTGGAATCTGGCCAGGCGCGAGCACAGCCAGCGACCCGGGGGCGCTCCGGGCGGGAGGATTCGGGCAATGCCAGATCTGGCCTGCGCTCACCAGCGCCAGCTCTCTTCCTCCGGCCGCATCTGGCTCGGACACCCGAACCACGCCGTGGATGGTCTCGACGT
This sequence comes from uncultured Myxococcales bacterium, assembly GCA_964491625.1. GTDB lineage: Bacteria > Myxococcota_A > Polyangia > Fen-1088 > Fen-1088 > Fen-1118. Next base: position 18,978 of record CAZBIU010000042.1, on the reverse strand, counting down.
GGCTCAGGCTGACGATGAAACGCGTGCCGATCACCTGAACGGTAAAGCGAGGCGTGAGGACGCGGAATCGTCCCGGTCCGCCCGGCGTCACCTCGATATCCATCTCCCCGTCCAGAAGCTCGATCTCGCGATCCCCCGGCAGAACGCGGAACTCGGCGCCGGCCGCGTAGGCGATGTGCGCTCGCCCCGCGTCGATCCTGCCCGCGACTTCCGCGCGAACCGAGGTGGGGCGTCGGGTTGCCGCGAAAGATTGCTGCGCGAGATTGGCGTGGCCGCCGGCCGCGGGGTGATCAGCGCGAGGGGCGCGGGCGGGCAGCACCGCCAACAGAACGGCTGTCGCCGCAACCGCCAAGGCCCCGCCCCCGAGAATGGGCACCCAGTGTCGGGCAACGCGCACGTCCACCGTCTCGGGCTCGGGCAGATTGGTAAGGTGGCGCAGGATCCGCGTGCCCGCATCTTCCGAAAGACGCTGCGGCACGGGCGGCTCCAAATGCTCCATGAGCAGCCACTGGGCCCTCTCGGCCCGACACGACCGGCACGAGGTAAGGTGCTTTTCCAGGCAAAGACGATCCGCCTCGCTGGCCTCTTGGCGCACCACCGCGATGATAATTCCCCGCATGCGGCCGCAGGATCTCATGCCCGATTTTCCCTTCGATCGCCAAGCATCGCCTCGGCCATCTGAGATAGATCCGGGTCTGCTTTGATGAGGGCGCGCAGCGCGCGTCGCCCGAGGAACACGCGCGACCGCGTGGTGACCTGACTTGCACCGGTGAGTGCGGCGACCTCTTCTACCGGACGGCCGTCGATGGTGAACAGCACCAGAGCAACTCGCTGGCGCGACGGTATTCGATCGAGTAGGGAATACAGCCGCTTGGACAGCCGGCGCTCGTCGATTTCCGCCTCGATGTCCGGCGCCGGTGACGCAAGCCGATCCTCGGGAACCACTTCCAGCGGGGCGTGTCGCCGCAGCCGTCCGGCGCGCAAGTGGTGCTGGGCAACGTGCACCGCGATACTCGTGATCCAGGTCTTGAAGCTGGCCTCGCCGCGATAGCGGTCGATGGTCCGCATGGCTTCCACGAAGGTGGTCTGGACCAGGTCTTCCAGATCGGGCGTGGGGCCGACCAGCCGGCCGATCATCCGTTCGACCGTGTTGCAGTGATCCCTGAACATCGTCGCAATCGCTGCGGGCTCGCGCGAGCAGCAGCCCGCCACCCACGGAGGCCTTTCGGCGGGACTTGACGCCCGTGGCTGGGGATGACTCGCGGCCATGACAATAATGTTAGTACCACCGGGCGACAAAGCGTTGAACTTCGTTTTCGCCGCGTATTGATGCTCCACGTCTATGGGTGCACCACGACGCCAGCCGATGCCGCCCAGTGGAAGTTCCCCACATCGAATTCCGACCGCCCATCCAGGGTGAATCGCCTGTGAGGGACCAGAACCTCGTTGCTGACCGACAGGGCCAGGCTCACCGTGTCGGAGGCATTGAAGAGGATGCGCTCCAGCGCCCCGAGTCCCACGGCAAAGGTCGCGAGCGAGCCCGCGCGGCCGTCCGGGCTATAGCCTTCCGCGGAAATATAGTGCAGGCTGACCCTCGGCCCGACAGAAACTGTCCACCAGCGGCGCGTCAATCTCGCCGACAGCGCGATGCCGGTGATGGGGCTTTCCGTGACACTCATTTGGTAGCCGGCTGTCCCTTTGGTGATGGACGTGACAACAGCGCCGTCCATCTCTGCAGCCAACGGCAGGCGTCTCGAAACAACCGCCAGCCGCAGCAGCAATCCCTGGCGGACCTTGGCAAAGGAATTGGTCACCCCGTAGACCCAATCGAGCCCTCCCTCCACCGTCGGTCTTTGTTTGGTCGCCCCATCCAGGCGCGAGGCGTGATCTCCGGCACCAGTTGGGGTTCCACCGGGAGATGCATTGGCAACCGATGCCGCCGCTCCCAGCCCCTGGCCCAAGTCGGGCGATACACTGCTGCTTCCTGACTGGTCGGACGCGGCCTGCGAATTCCGCCCTGAGGCAGCCGTAAAATCCCCGATGGGGACCTCGGCGGGAGCGACGTCTGTCAGAAGGCCGCGTATCTTGAGCGCCAGGGTTTGGGCCGCGAGCTCGCGGTCTTGCGGCGGCAGCAAAGGCAATTGATATTCCTCGCCCGAGGCACAGCGTAGAACGCAGAGATGCGGGGCGGCCTCTTCGCCGGCAAACCAGACCACCAAAGACGCGTCCAGGGCACAGCGGCTTTCGGCACCGTTCCGCTGGTCCTCATGCGTCTCGCCCTGGGAGGGAAGCACGCTGATGGTGATGGGGACCTTCAAATCGCGGGTGTAAATCCGCAAAGCAAACAGCAACGCAGTCTCTTCACGCTGCCAGCCGGTGCCCTGAAGAACCCAGACGCTCTTCTCCGCGACCGGTGGGTTCACGGCGAGAAGCCAGGGCACGAGCAGCAAGGCCAGCACGAGAGGATTATTGCACGAACCGCCCGGAGCGTGCTGGACCAGCAGCGTGTCACCGACGAGGCCGTCCGAGAGGTTGGGGCGAGGCGGCCCCATTGGTACCGAAGGCGAGAGGTTGCAGGCAACATAACTATGACGGGCCAGCAATAGCGACATCCGCCTGAACTCCCATTGCCGTCCCCTCGGGTCGAGGCATCGCGTATTCGCTCTGCTCGGCAATGACCGCCATCCTCGGCCCGCTGGTTGCGTGGGCCTGTCAATAGACAGGCTGAAAGCTTTCGTAACAAGCTGACCAGTTATCATTTTGGCTCTGTTGCGCCCGAATGCGCGGGGCGATTCGTCTCGTTCTCGAAGGCCGGGCTGCGCTGCACGGCACCGCACGAATTGCCAGTTGCGCCCCTTCGTTTTCTTCACCGTTGGCGGTCCCATCGGATACACTGGCCGCCTTTCCGCAACCTACCCCAACCCAAAAACGACGCAAAAACCACGAGAGAAGAGAGATGCGCAAAGTAAGCACATTGGTTGGTCTGATCCTGTTCGCGCTGGCTGGAATGGCCCGCGCCGAGGAGGCCGCTCCTGCGGCCTCCGGCGCTCCTGCGGCTGCTCCGCCTGCCGGGGAATCGGCCGCGGCGCCGGCGTCCGCTTCGGCGGACATCAAGTCTGCGCCAGCCGCCGAAGCATCTGCGGCCGAGCCTTCCGCCGCGAAGCCACGCAATCTGCAAGTGGGCATCGCCTTCGTCCCGATGGCGGCAGGCAAGGTCACGATTGCCCCCACCGGCGAGCCCGAACAATCCGACGCCGCCTTCGCGTACGGCCTGGGATTGTCCATCGACTACACCATCTTTGCAGGGGTGAGCCTCGGCTTCGCGCCCCAATTCGCCTTGAACGTCAAGGCGAAGAGCGGAGAAGGCCTGACCGCAAAGCAAGCCGACCTCTTGCTTCGCCTGGCGTATACCTACGTTTTCGTGGATGGCATCCGGGCCTATGCCGAGGTGCTGCCCGGATACTCGATCATCCTATCCGACGACCGAGGCCTGGGGCTCGTGCTCGCGTTCGGGGCCGGCGTTGTCATGGATGTCTCGGAGCGGGCGTTTGTCAATGTCGGGGCAGGCTATGAGATGGGCTTCCAGAAGTTCTCCGGCCGCGACGACAGCACGACCTTCGTTCGCGTCACCTTGGGCGGCGGGATGAGGTTCTAATCGTGCGTCCGACGTCAGGATTGCGATTCCACAGGAGAGTCTTCATGTCGAATACGAAGTTGCACAACCTTTTGCTCTTGTCCGCCGCCGCCTTGCTGGCCGGGCCGGCGTGCACCCTGCCCCCGCCGGCGCCGTTGCAACAGACGGACGGCGGACCAGCGGCCACGTGCCAAGCCGATGCCGATGGCTATCCCGTCCACCAAAGTGTCGACGGCGGCATCAGCGCCGAGGGCACAACCTTCACTCCGGCAGCATGTAGCGCAGACAACAGCCAAGCCGCGCTCAGTCTTTTCAGCTACCTCGAGCCCTACACCCCGAGCGCAGGCGATATCAGCGCTGTGAAGCAGATCGTCTCCACCATGACCCTGCCCGAGTTGGCCACCGAGATGCGCGGAACGCCGTTCATCTCGGTGAGCTCACCCCAGTTCAACGACACCCAGCGCAGCCTCGACACCTCTTCGGTTCGCGGCTACCGGTACCGCGATGCCTCGCGCGGAGTGAACTTTGGTGAGGATATGAAAGGGTCCCTGCCGAATGCCATCGACCCGACCACGGGCAAGCCATCGGGGGTCGGCTATGCGACGACCTTCCCGGTCAGCATGGCTCGCGGCGCTGCTTTCGATCTCGATCTGGAATACGCCATCGGTGAAGCGATCGGCGACGAGATGCAGGCCGCAGGCGAGAGCTTGCTGCTTGCCCCCTGCATGAACATTCTTCGCCATCCATTGTGGGGCCGCGCCCAGGAAACCTACGGCGAGGATTCCTTCCACATCGGTCGCCTCGCCACGGCGATGACGATCGGCATCCAGCAGCACATCACCGCGAATGCCAAGCACTTCATGGCCTACAACATCGAGAACAACCGCGCGGCGAACAACTCGATCGTTGAGGAACGGGCGCTCCGGGAAATCTACGGCCGTCATTTCCGAATGGTGGTTCAAGACGGCGGCGTGGCTTCGGTCATGGCGTCCTACAACAAGGTCAATGGGGTCAAGTCCGCGGAAAACCCGCATACCCTCACCGACGTCCTACGCACCGACTTCGGGTTCAACGGCTTTGTGCTCAGCGACTGGTGGGCTATGCCGAACGACGCCGCGACCGGCCCGACCGTGCTCAAGAACGACGCCATCAACGCAGTGCAAGCCGGGTTGGACGTCGAGCTGCCGTGGGCACTGAACTACGGCCAGCTCGAGAGTATCGTCAACAGCAACGGACTGGTGAAGCAGCAGGATCTCGTCAACTCGGCCACACGCGTCGTGCTCCAGAAGAATCGCTTCAATTGCGTCACCGTTGGCAACAAGTGCGGGCTGGGCACTCCGATCACGACCTACAAGAAGAGCGCGATCGGAGGCTGCGACGTGGTCCACATCAATCTTGCGCGCAGGGCCGCCCTGGAGAGCATGGTCTTGCTCAAGAATCAAAACAGCGTGCTGCCCATTAGCTCGACAGTGCGAAAGGTTGCAGTGGTGGGCGCTACGGTCAACTACGTCGCGGCTGATGGCAAGGGCAATAAAGGTGGCACGATCAACTTTGCCACGGACCTGGTCACTGGCGACAAAGGGTCGAGCCGGGTGTTTTCCGATCCGACTAAGGAAGTAGGCCCATGGGCCGGCATCAACCAGCATAGGCCGAGCCAGGACATCAACGTGGTGCATGGCTCGACCCTCGACGAGGTGGGTACTGACGCGGACTTCTACGTGGTGGTTGCCGGTCTTACCCCGGAGGACGAGGGCGAGGAATACACCGGGGCGGGCGACCGAACCAACTTCGTGCTGGATGGCAAGGGCAACCACCAGGGGGTGCAGAACGCCCTCATACAAAAGGTCGCCCAGCTAAATAAACCCACGGTGGTGGTGCTCGAAGGCGGCAGCGTGATTGACGTGTCGTCTTGGTTGGATCAGGTTCAGGCCGTGGTCATGGCCTGGTATCCGGGCATGGTCGGCGGGGACGCGATGGGCATGCTCTTGTGGGGCGACGTCAGCTTCTCCGGCAAGCTGCCGTTCACCTGGGGATATCCCACCCAATATGGCGATCTGGCGGGAGCGGGCGTTGACACGACCGATGAATTCCTCTTCGGCTATCGCGAGTTCGACCAGAACAGCAAGACCCCGATCTTCCAGTTTGGGGATGGGCTCAGCTACACGAGCTTCGAGTACCGGGACACGCAGCTCGGCTGCACCACTCTGAGCAAGGGCTCAGTATTGCCGGTCACCGTCAGTGTGAAGAACACCGGCGGGATGGATGGGGACGAGACTGTCATGGTCTTCGCGTCCTTCCCCAATTCTGCGGTCACCCGTGGTCCCAAAGAGCTGAAAGGCTTCGCCCGGGTCAGCCTTGCGGCCGGCGAGCAAAAGCAGGTTACGATTCCGATCCGCCTCAAAGATCTGGACTATTTCCAGGTGTTGGATGCCAACGCTCGCACGGGCCAGTGGGTGGTGGAGAGCGGCAACGTCGATATCTGGGTTGGCGGCAGCTACGCGACCCTCAACAAGGTTGGAACGGTGCCAGTCAATGGCTACACGGTCCAAAACTCAAAGGATCATCCCTGAAATGACCGCCTCTCGGACAAGTCCCATGAGAACAGCATCCTCTATCAAGCTCCTGTCCACAGTGACGACCGTCCTGGTCCTTCTGGGCTGGTCGACCACGACCTCCGCCGCGTCCCAGGCCCGCAAAGCCAGGAGGCTCGCGCAGCATTCCGCCGGCTCGGCAGATTCGGGCCAGAAATCCGATGCGCTCGTTTCTGCCGAGAAGGGCGAGACCGGCAAGGAGGAGTCCGCCCCGGGAGCGGCTTCCACTCCGATAACCCAGGCGCCGGCGGCGACCGCCGCCGAGCCTTCCAAGGCGGCGACACCTTCGCCCGCACCCGCCGCCGAGGTCGCCGAGACCGCGCCCGAGCCGCCGAAGGAGGCAGCGCCCGCGCCTGACCCGCAATCGGTCCTCGAGGTCGGCATCCAGCGCTTGCCGTCGACCGCTTATCCCGGGCCAACGACCCGGGGACTCCCGTTTGGCTCGCTTTGGCTGACCTTTCACGGGCTGCAATGGCCCTATATGCCGGCCACCGGTAAGGGCCCGCGCTTCGTCGTCGGGGTATCAGGTTGGGGATGGGTCGACACCGCCTACGTGAAGTTCGGTCCCTGGGGCGACCACCCGAATCTCGAAGCAAGCAAGCAAACGTACTGGGAGCAGCAAAGTCGCATGTTGCTTCGCGTGACACCGACCTACTCCCTCGACAACGATTGGTTCGTCCAGGGACAGGTCGAGCTGGTCGGAACCGGAAATCAGACCATCGAACGTGGGGTGGTAGGAGGTGCGGACACGGACGATCTCTGGCTGCGTGTCGGGCAGTGGAAGAAGTGGGACTTCCAGGTCGGACGTTTCGAGGGCTGGGAGGTGTTCCACCTCGGCATGGGGCTCGATCAGAACACCTTCGAGCGAGCGGGGGCATACGGTCAAGAGGGTAGCGACTACAAGATCTCCTTCTACGGGCTCGACGACAACCAATACCGTCCGCAAGGCGCCGCCGGGAATCTGGCCTTGCACTATTATCCCCTGCCTATTCTTCGGTTCGAGCTGCTCGGCATGGCCGGGAGCTTCGGTGGCCCCGCCCTAGCGACGCGTCCCGTGGGCATTCTCGACCTGGGGTGGCTCAAGCTCAAGGCAGGCACGGAATACTATCGCGAGACAGGGATAAATCCGTCCATAAAGAACGAGACAACCAAGAGGGGCGTCGGTGGCGCCATTCAGTTCGTCTTCTTGCCTCATATCGAGTTCGGGCTCAATGCCGCGCAGGGAACCGTCAAGGTCATCGACAAGAACGGAGTGCTCGACGTCAAGAATAGCCTGACCCGCACGACCTTCGGCGGGTTCGCCAACGTATCGAACGGAAGTGCCAAGCATCCGCTCCTCTTCGGCGTAGGCGCCATGTACACCCACACCGAAGATCAGAACAACCGCATCAGCACCACGGACGTGGTCGACAGGATTTGGATGTTCCAGAGCTACGCCGCCATCCAATACGTCGCTCTTGAGCAGCTCTACATCAAGCTGGTCGCCGGCTACTCGCGGGCGCATTGGGCCTGGGCCGACACCGATCCGTCGCAGCTTTTCGACGACGAAATGTACAGCGTCCGGCTCCGGTTCGCGTTCTATTTTTAGCTGAAGATCACACGGGGCTTGCAAACGGCCGTGGCCAGATGGCGCACGGCCGTTTCTCATTGGAGCCGTCGCGTGCCACCGACTACCACGGCGGACGTGGCAAGTGAGCCCGCGGTCACAGATAACGCCCCAGTGAGCTCAAGACGGAAAGCAAGCAGCGAATTCACCTAGGCCGCAAGAAAGAACCCATTATTGATGGTCCTTTCCGAGTCGACAGAAACACCTAAGACTCGTCATCGGAAGGAAACATATGCCACACGGTTCGAACTGCTCGCCCGTTCTTGCGGTCGCTATCGTTGCCCTTGCAGGCCCCTGGTCGGCCGGCGGATGTCAGCCCGCCAAGAAACAGGCTTCGTCCGGCTCTGGCGGCAGTAGCGCCAACGCTACTGGCGGAAAAGTGAGCGGCGGCGGCGCTGGCGGGAGCTCCGCCATCGGCTCGGGTGGCAACCTTGCCGGCGGCTCTGGCGGGAACGGCCCGGGTGGCGGCAACGGAACCGGCCGCGGCGGCGCGGGAGGCAACGGCTCTGGCGGTGGTGCTGGCGCCGGAGCTACGGGTGGTTCCGGTGGCAACGGCTCGGGTGGCTCAGCCGGCGCTGGCGGGTCCGGGGCAGGTGGCAGTGCTTCAGGGGGTAGGGCCGGTGCAAGCGGCAGTGGCTCCGGCGGAAAGGGCGGTGCTGGCAGCATCAGCGCCGGTGGTATCGGCGGAATGAGGAACGGCGGCGCCGGAGGTACCGCGGGTGGCTCCGGCGGTCAGACCGCTACCGATCCGGGCAGTGCTCCGACCGCCATCACGGGGCTCAAGATCGATGCCAATCCCAACAACGTCTTGTCCGCATTCGCGAGCTGGACGACCGACACGCCCGCCGACTCGGTGGTGCAGTTCGGCGAGGGCGAATACGAATGGGAGATCTCGGACCCTGCGCTGGTGACCAGCCACAAGGTGCTGATCATCGGCATGCACGCCAGCAAGGCCTACCAGATCAAGGCGATATCGTCGGCGGGCGGAGCCTCGGTGAACGCCACCGGCAATTTCACCGCGGGCAGTCTGCCGGCGCAGATCCCCGTCGGAAACGTGGCCATCAACGACACGACAAAAGCGCAGGCGGGTTGGACGCTGATGAACGTGCAAAAGGGCGACGGCAACTCCATCCCCAGCTCCAATTATCCGGCGATGGCCGTGATGTACGACAGCGGAGGCCAGCCGGTTTGGTACTACATCGACGGAACCACCAACGACTATGGCGGCGCCATCTCGGTGGATCTGACCGACAAGGGTGTGCTTATCGGCCCGGTGATGAATGCCAGCATGGCCACCGGCGAGCCCCCACGTGAGGTGGACTTCGCCGGCAACACCTTGTGGCAGTGCGCGGACCCGAATTGTGGGAGCCCGGACGGATACCTAAGCCACCACGCCAGCAAGCTCTCGAACGGCGACTACATCATCCTGCGCTGGATCTCCTCGGGCAACAATCAGAACCCGGTCTACGAAGAGATCACGCCCGACAACAAGAAAGTCTGGTCGCTCGACTATAGTCAATTCGTTCCCATGCCGTCGGGAACGAGCGGCGACTGGTGCCATGGCAACGCGATCACAGTCGACATCGCCAAGAACGTTGTGTACGCCAACTGCCGCTGGATGGGCCTGCTCAAGACCACCTACACCAACCCGGCCCTTCTGTGGCACCTGCCCGCCAGCTACAACGGCAAGGGCACGGGGACCATGACCTTTTCACCTGCGAGCTCCCAATTCAGTGACACACACGATCCCGAAATCCACGATGACGGGACGATTCTCTTCTTCGACAACGGCGGCTATGATTCGTTTGGGTTCCCCGGTGGGCCGACCACCACCCACCACTCTCGGGCAGTCGAATACAAAATCGACGAGACCGCGAAGACCGCGACCCTGGTTTGGGAGTTCCCGGGCACCTTCACGGTGGATTCCTGGTACGCCAACAATTGGTACCAACCCTTCTGGGGGGATGCGGATCGGCTCGCCAACGGCAACGTCCTCATCACCGCCGGCAATCGCGGTTCGGGAACCGAGAGCCGCGTCTTCGAGGTCACCAAGCAAGACGGCAAGGTGGTGTGGGAGCTTCACCTGGGACCAGACATCGGCGTCTACCGCGCGGGCCGCATCACGCCGCCGCTCGTGAAGGCCATCTCGCACTGACGCGTCGAGGATGCGGTCCCCGACCTGGCTGAGCTGGTCGGTCGCCGGTCAGCGCGGTGGTCGGTTGATATTTCTCGTGCCTTTGCTAGCTTGGTTCCTCGGCAAATTTACCGAACCGCATGCCGCCGGGGGAGTCAGATGAAGCTCGCAGTTTCTGGGCGCGTGAAGGTGATCGAGACCGGATTGGGCGTCGCCAATGTTGTGGTCGAGGCGTTCGACGCCAATCTCATCCACCACGACTTGCTCGGAAAGACAGTCACGGATCAAGACGGTGCGTTTGCGATCACCCTCAGTGATGGCTACGAAACTGGAAGTGTGCCCACCTTCTGGGGGCCAACACGCAGGCCCTGCGAACCATGAAACGGGGAAAGCGCATCTTCCAATTCAACTACCGCTGGCCGAAGCTGAAGACCAGACCACCGGACTGTCTTTGCAAAGACGAGATGGTCGAAATCGCCAAGGGACTGTTTCTTGGCCAATTGATGTCCGCCACGAACGTCACAGAGCCCTACAGTCCCAAGACACCCTCGTCCTAGTACCGATACGGAATGTTCGGCTACTTCCCGCTGATGGACGAGGCCTGGCATCAGATCCGACTGCGGATCGGCTTCGACCTGGATGACACGTAGGGACTGGTCGGCAACGCAGCGGGCTTGCGCCGCGAAGCGCACGCCGAGCTTGACATCCCCCCGGTGGGGAACGAACCTGGTTCCACTTCGAGGCGCTTCGGGATGGTGCCCTCGTTGGAGGATACCTGGGAGGTGGACATCGTGAACACCGAAGAACTGATTGCAACGCTGGCCAATTGCTCTTTGGACGAGACCCTGCAACAGCAGCGCCGCGACTACCTGCGCGCCATGCCGGAGGTCGACGTGGAGCGTGCCCATCTGGTGACCGACCTGCATCGGCAGGCCAATCTGCTCGGGTGCGCGGTCGCCAGGATAGGCATTCTCGACAAGGCGCGCATCTATCGCCGCGTGCTCGAAAGTCGGGCCCCCATCGTTCGCCACCGGCAGGCGTGGGAGGCCGGCCGCGCCAATCAAAACGATCGCGAACCACCGACGAGCTTCGCGGTGAAGGATCGCTCGCCTTTCGCCGGTTCGACGACCAGTTGCTACAAGGGCGTGGTGCTGTACCCGGAATTCTTGGCTTTGACCTTGTGGCCCGAGCTGCGGATGCTGCCGCGGCGCAAGTGCAACCCCTACCAAATCAGCGACCAACAGGCCGATGACCTCGACCGCAACGTCTTCCCATACTGGCTAGACGATTCGCTTATGGAAGTCTGCCGTCGCACCCATCCGGAGGCAGTGGAGCAACTTGGCTTGCTGGAAAAGCTTGTCTTCTTCATGGCAAGCAAGCCCAACTGCATCTCCCACACCGTGCCCGACTTTTCGCGCGCTCTTGGCGAGGGACTGCGCGCGATCATCAACGACGCCCAGGCGCGATCGACCGAGGCGCCGACGGAGCAGCAGGATTTCTACCGGGCGATTGTCCATGCGCTTGAGGGAATCATTGCGTATTCACACAGGCTGGCCGAGGAGGCGCGCAGACTGGCGGAGAAAGAGTCGGATCCGGCCGCCAAGCAAGAGCTGCTCGACATCGCCGAGATTCACGACCGCATTCCCGAGCAGCCGTCGCGCAGCTTTCGCGACGGGCTGACAGCGATCTGGCTGTGTTGGATCGCGGTTCACCTTGAAAACGCCAACGTGGGCATGAGCCTCGGCCGCCTGGATCAAATTCTCTATCCACTGTACCAGGCCGACGTGAAGGCCGGCACGCTGACCCCGGCAGCGGCGGTCAATTTGGTCGCTCACCTCTGGCTCAAGATCGGCGATCACGTACCCACCGTCGCTGCGGCTGGCGAACAGCTCTTTGGCGGCTCCGGTTCCAATCAGGCGATCACCATCGGCGGAGTCGATGCAGAGGGCCGCGACGCGGTCAACCAGCTGACCTACGTCATGCTTCGTGCCACCGAGATGATGATGATGCGTGACCCGAACCTCAACGCTCGCTATTTCCCCGGGGTCAGCGACCAGCGCTATTTGGAGCGGCTGTGCCAAGCCAACATCGTGACCCGCGCCACCCCGGCGCTTCACAACGATGCGGCCGTGATCAAGGCTCTGCTCGCGACCGGCCACTCCGAGCTAGAGGCGCGCGACTACGCCGTGATCGGTTGCGTGGAGCCGGGCGCGAACGGCGCCTTCTACGGTCATTCGGGCGCTATTCTGGTGAATCTCACCGCGGCCCTCGAGATGGCCTTGTACGACGGATGTCACCCGCACACCGGGCTCGACCCGCGCGACCGGGTGGGGGAGGCCACCGGCGACGTGGCGACCTTCACGAGCTACAGCGATTTCCGAGACGCTTTGAAGCGCCAGATGACCTGGCTTATCGACCGAGCCATCCGCCTCAACGAGGCTTTGGGCCAGACTCACCAGACCCACTACCCGACCCCGATTTTGTCGGCGTTGTTCAAGGGACCGATGGAAAGCGGCCGTGACGTGAGCCAAGGCGGAGCCAAGCTCAACGCCTCGGGTGCCACCATCATCGGCCTCGCGGATGTGGCGGATTCGCTGTCGGCGATCGAGCAGGTGGTCTTCAAAGGCCCGAACCAGATCTCGTTCGCTGCCCTCCGCGCCGAGCTCCAGAGCGATTTCTCCGACGAGGCTCTGCAGAAGAGGCTCAGCAATCCCAGCCAGACGCCCAAGTACGGCACCGGCAATGCCGCCGCGGACGCCAACGCGCGCTGGCTGGTCGAGACGGTCCACGATCTGGTGCGCACGCGAAAGAATTACCGAGGCGGCTGCTATCGCGCCGGCTACTGGACCATGACCAACCATGCGGGGCTCGGTCAGTTCGTCGGCGCCCTGCCCAGCGGGCGGAAGCGGGGGAAGAGCCTGGCCTCCGGTATCACACCGGTATCGGGCGAGACCCCTAATCTGGTGCCGGCGCTGACCTCGGTGGCCAGTCTTCCCGCCAGGTGCTTGTCCAACGGCATCGCCCTCAATCTGAAGTTCATTCCAAACGACGGCGAAGAGCCCACGATGGTTCGCAGGCTCTGCGGCTACGTGAAGGGCTACTTCGACGGCCAGAACCGCGACGGCGACATGGAGATCCAGTTCAACGTGACCGACCACGCAAAGTTCGTCGAGGTCGCGAAGAATCCGGAGGACCCGGCGTATCGCGATCTTCTGGTGCGGGTATCGGGTTACACGGCCTACTTCAAGGACCTTGCCCCACGCATGAAAGCCGAGATCATCGATCGCACCGAATACAGGCTGTCGACGGGAACTGCCGTAACCTACCCGCCGTTCCAGCTCGATCAGTAGGAGGGACCGTCATGCTCACCTACCTGCGCAACATTCTGATCGCCGCCCTGTCGCGCGTTTTGCCCGGCGGTTGGTCTGCCGCCATCTTCCGCTGGTGGCACGGACGATTGTTCGACGAGATCGACGGCAAGGCGACCAACGCCACGCTGCAGGCCATGCTTTTCGCCATGGAGTGGGGACTTCGATTGGTTCCGCATTGGCGCAAGCGAATTCAAGGCTTCAAAGGAACCATCGTGTTCGCCGCGAAGTCGCCGGCGGACGAAAAGCGCGAGGTGGTTCAAGCGACAGCCGTGTTCGATGGACAGCAGATGAAGGTACTGCGCGACGAGGTCGGCTCGTTTGACGTCAAGGTTGCGTTCAGCGATCCCAACGCGCTCTTCGCGTTCCTCATGTCACGCAACCACGACATCGTGGACGCCCTGCTGACCAATTCGGTCGAAACCACGGGCAATCTGAACTACGTCTACCGTTTTGGTTTCCTGGCCATCGAGATGACCCGATGGTTGCCGAGCCCCGCTTGAGGTTGCCCTACATCGTCGACGTCCGACGCGGCAGCGAGGTGGACGGGCCGGGCCTGCGCAGCGTCGTATTCTTCAAGGGCTGTCCGCTGCGTTGTCTGTTTTGCCACAATCCGGAGACCCAGGACGCGGAGCCGGAAATCGCCTTCAATATCCGGCAATGCATCGATTGCCGCAAGTGTCTGGCCGCCTGCCCAACCAGCGCCATCGAATCGCTGCGCCGGGACCTCTCACAGCAATCGCAGTGCCGCCGCTGCGGCGCATGCGCTGAGAGCTGCCCGACGGGTGCCGTGCGAAAGATTGGCCGTCTTGTTGAAGTGGAGGAATTGTTCGCCTTGCTCATGCAAGACGAGCCGTTCTATCGACAGTCGGGCGGCGGCGTCACCTTGTCGGGAGGAGAATGCACACTTTTTCCGGAGTACTTGCAAGCGCTCGGCACGCGGCTCAGATCGGCCGGCATCCACACCGCCATCCAAACCTGCGGACGGTTCGCCTGGGCCACGTTTCGGGATCGCATTTTGCCCTGGGTTGACCTGGTCTTCTACGACCTGAAGGTCATCGATCCCGAGGCCTGCCGCCGCGTGACCGGCGCCTCATCGGACACGGTGCTGGAGAATCTGCTCCTTCTGCTCAAGACCGGCGTCGAGGTCCGGCCGACGGTTCCTCTGGTTCCTGACCTGACGGCCAGCCCTGCCAACCTCTCGGCGATTGTCGCGTTCCTAAAGAAGGAGGGCGCTCGAAGCATCACGCCGCGGCCATGGAACCCGCTCGGCGTCGATAACTACCGGCTGCTCGGCCGCCCATCGCCCGATCTGCCCGAGCGATTTGCGAGCCCCGACGAGGAGCAGACAGCGCTCGACATTCTCGCCAGCAGTGCTGGCCACCGAGGATAGCCTCCGTGCCCTCTGTCTCCTCTGCGCCCTCCCTAGCAAGCTTACGGCGCCTTCGGTCGGGCATCCGGCGATCGGAAGCCCGGGGCGCAAAGGTGCGCGAGGCGGGCGGGGTTTTGAATGCCCTGATCCGCCATCCAACCATTTGAGCGGGCGCGGGCTTCCTCGCCCTTTCGCCCGCCCACGATCTCGCCCAACCAGCGCCGCACCGACTCCGCGATAAGCAAGCTGCCGGCAGCCTCCGCCGTGGCCAACGCCCGTTCGATGGCGACGATCGCTTGTGCGCGATCCGCGCGCGGCGCAAGCCAGCGTCGCCCGGCATCCAGGATGGCGCCCATGGCCACGGCGGTCTGATGCTCCGCCTTGCCCAGAACGCGGGCGGATTGCGCGGCCACCTTCAGCCATGGCTCGCGCGCCGCGGGCTCCCGCTTCTCCGCCATGGCCATCGCCACCCGCCCGCGAATCCACGCGTTTTCCAGGCGAATGCCTCTGACCCTGAGCAGAACGGACTCGCGCAACCGGCGCTCGTCGGCCTTGATCGCATGCCAAGCCGTCTCGGGTTGCTCGCCATACAGGGCCTGCTCGCAGCGGCCGTACAAATGGAAGAAATGCTGGACGTGGTACATGTTCTCAGGCCAGGCATCAAGCGCCCCCTTGATGCCCCGCGTGGCCCGATCGGGGTCGTCCCGGATCAGCCACACGATGGATTGGTACGTGCGCAGGTTGGTGGCCAAGTAATGGTCGCCGGCAAGGTCGGCGTCGGCAGTGTAGCGGTCGAATCGTTCACACAGCTCGCGCACGCGGCCGGACAGTCGCAGGGCGAAGCATGCGAAGGAGCGCGAGGTCGCCAACTCCCAGCCCATGCCGTGGCAATTGGAAAGGATGAACTTTTCGACCTCGAAGAATTCGTCGGCAGCGGCGCTGAATTCGCCCGTGAAGTAGCGGACCATGGCGCGGGACATACGTGCCAGACCGATGGTCTGCGGATTTGCCGAGCGACGGGCCAGCACCTCGGACTCGGCGACCAAGGCCGATGCCCACACAAGGTGGCGGCCTCCCAGTGCCGCGACCTGCGACGAGAGCATACCCAAGCCCTGCGCGACCCTGCGAATATCCCCGGTTTTGAGGGCCAACAGCAAGAATCGCAGCAGGAAGTCGTCGGCGCGAAGTGTATCGACGGCCCCAAGCCCGGTGTCGGCTGACCACAGAATGTCGAGGCGTTCCGCGGTGTGAGGGGCAATCTCGGCGGGCGGCCGCTCGCGGAACTTGAGCCCGCGCAGCCGCAACCAGAGCACGCGAAGGCTCACCGACAAAAGCGCCCGAATAGGATGACGTGCGTAGCCCAGCCCCGCGCGCTCCAAGACGTTGCCAAGCACCTCCAGTCCTTGCTTGATTTGTCCGCCCCGCAGGAGCTGCTCTGCCGCCAGGTGTTGCAAGTGCGCTGCCTGCCTCGGGGCGCCCAGCGCGGCCGCGCGCTGGAAGAAGTCCGCGGCGAACCCGGGGTGGCCGACGGCGGCGTGGCACTCACCCGCCTGGCGCCACAACTCTGCCCTTGCGGCATCGTCGGTTTCGAGCTCGGCGGCGTCCCGAAACAGCTCGGCGGCCCGGGCAAATGCGAGCTTGGCGCGCGCCTCCACCGCGGCCTCCTGGACGTAGCGTTTGGCCCGTGTGTGGTCGTCCGCCGACAACCAGTAGCGCGCGAGCAGGTCAGGGCGTTCGCTGCCCCCTTCCTCGATGGCGCGGGCGAGCGCGAGGTGGACCCCATGCATGGTGTCCTCGCCCAAGCTGGCGGCGACGGTTTCGCGAATTCGATCATGGTAGGGTTCGATACGATCGGTGCTCTGGAGCCCGGTCCGGCGAACCAAGCACTGGTCGAGCAGTGCCGAGATGCCGCGTTCCCATTGCGAATCTCCGAAGCAAAGGCCGGCGGCCGCGGCCAATACCCGCTGGGGCACGGGATCGCCTGCCACCGCTACGACGCGAAGGATGGCCTGGCTCTCGTCGGGCAGGCCGGCAGCACGTTCGAGGATCATGGCTTCCAGACTGTAGACCCGCCCGTCAATGGGGCCCGAGGGATTGTCATGGTGGAGGGTGGCGGTGCGCAGATGGTGCACGAGCTCGACGGCAAAGAAGGGATTGCCACCCGATTCGCGTATCGCGATGTCCGCGACTTGTTGCCGGGCCGCGGGCTTCATTTCGCTCCCGTCGAGCAGGTTGCCTATGAGGGCGCGTGTCCCGTCGGGGCCGAGCGGACCCAGCGCGACAGATTCCACGTCGGGCTGCGACTCGAAGTCGCGGAGCTGGGGGTCGGTCCGCTGACTTTCCGGCGCTCGGCGAATGGCTGCGATGAGCAGTAGCGAAGGCGCGCCGGGCTGCTGGGTCAGCGCTCGCAAGAGAGAATAACTGTCGCGATCGGCCCACTGAAGATCGTCGATGAAGATGACCAGCGGGCGCAGTCGCGCGAGGCGGCGAAGCAGCTCGCAGAAGGCGAGAAAAGCCTGATTTCGCAGCTCCTTCAAATCGCGCAGCGGCGGCAAGAAGTAGCGCTTGTGCCCGGTCAGCTTCAATCGGCGCAATACCGGAAACACCTCGCTGAGGTAGAGAATTCCGTCGGGGAGAATGTATGCTTGCTCGTCCTCATTCAAGGTGCCGAGCTGCTGACTGAGGCCATCGACGACGTTGTCGAATGCCTTGAAGGGCAGGGTCTCGCGTTCGTGGCAGTGGCCGCGAAGCACGATGGGCGTCGTCGGCTCACCCTGTCCATGCTCCAAGTCGTCGAGGAAGTTCTCTACCAGGCAGGTCTTGCCGATGCCGGACGCGCCATGCACCGTCGCCACGGCAAGGCTTCCTTCGCGCGACCGTGTGAAGGCTTTGTAAAGCGCCATCAATTCCGGTTCACGGCCGGGCACGCGTAGGGCCACCGTGCCGAGCGGCGTGTGCCGCCGCAGCGGCGGTTGCGCCGCCCTTTCGCCGGCAACCCCGAGGCGAGCCAGGATCTCTCGACCGGTGGGACGCTGGTTTTCGTCGCGCCGGAGCATGCGCATGCACAGCTCTGCGAGCAGCGGGTCCGCGTCGGGATTGATCGTGGTCGGCGGGGGCGGGTCCTCGGTTTGCTTGCGCAAGAGAACGTCGAACAGCGCGCCCTCGAACGGACAGCGCCCGGTGAGAACTTCGTAGATCATGGTACCCACCGCGTACCAATCGGCCGCCGGCAAACACAGCCGCTCCAACACTTGCTCCGGGGCCATGTACGCCGGGGTTCCCGACAAGCCCGCGCTCGATCGATGCGATACTCGTCGCTGTTGCAAGAGCCCGAAGTCCAAAATCACCACCTGTCCCGACTCGGTCACAAGCACGTTGGTCGGTTTGAGATCGCGGTGGACGCAGCCGACCTCGTGGATTGCGTTGACGCCTGCGCAGAGCTGCTGGATCGATGGCAGGAGCCGCACGGGATCGGCCTCGACTCGCGCGTTGTCGGCGGGTGGCTCGTCGAACGTCTCGTCCGGCTCCGCCGCGGCTGGAACCACCGCGGCCTGACCGAGCACGTAGCGGTCGAACGGCACACCGTTCACGTACTCCATGGTAAAAAACCAGGTCGTGCCGTCGGAGATTAGCTCGTGCAGCGTCACCAGGTTGGGATGGTCGACGTCGGCGAGCGCGCGGAACTCGCGTTTGAAGCGGTAGAGATCGGCCCCGCTTGCGAGGTTCAACGTCTTGAGAGCCAGCTCGCGCCCCAATTGCTCGTCGAGGACGAGGTACACGCTTCCCATAGCCCCGCTGCCGAGGTGACGGATGAGCCTAAAGCGCGCCGTGCCCGTAAACACGATGGGGTACCTCCGTCAGAGGAGATCTGGACGAATTAGGGCCATGACAGTACCACGATCGAGGGCGGCTCGGATGCCATCCTGCCGTCGTGTATCCTGCCGTCGTGTATCCTGCCGTCGTGATGCACGATTCCCCATCAGCGGCGCCTGACTTAACCGTCCGTGGCGGCATCGATTTTTCCCCTCGCGACGATTTCGTGACAGACTCTTCGTCGGGCTTTCAGGATACCAGGTTATGAAGATTTCCCTCAAGCTGACCTTGTTCTTGGCTGGCGTGGTCGTGCTCTTCGTCGGGCTCGCCGACGCCTTGATCGGCCAAAACCGAGCCCTGGTTTCGAGCTACGACGAGTTGCTCGGCACCGCTGTCCGGCAGGCCGACTTGGCTCGCGTCACGCAGGTCGACTTCAAGAAGCAGGTGCAAGAGTGGAAGG
>CAZBIU010000041.1:0-28063 GCA_964491625.1 uncultured Myxococcales bacterium | reverse complement strand
CGCAAGCTGGCCAAGCAGAACCATCCCGACGCCACCGGCGGCGACAAGAAGAAGACGGAGCGGTTCAAGGAAGTCGGCGACGCCTACGCCGTGCTCTCCGACGAGAAAAAACGACAAGAATACGATCGGCTCCGCCACGCGCCGGTAGGCGCCGATGGCATGCCGCAAGGGTTTGACGCCGACGCCTTCTCGCAGATCTTCGGCGACTTCCGCGGTGGCGCCGGTGGCGGCGGCTTTGGGGACCTGGGCGACCTATTTTCGTCGATTTTCGGGACGGGCGGAGGTGGGGGACGCGTCCGAACGCGCCCAAGCCGCGGCGCCGACATGCAAGCATCGCTGGAAGTGAGCTTCAACGAAGCGGCCTTGGGCACGCGCCGAAGCTTACGAACTGGCACCAGGCAATCGGTCGAGGTCAACGTCCCGCCGGGCGTCGAGACCGGCGCGCGTCTGCGGGTTCCCGGCCAAGGTGGCCAGGCGCCCAGGGGCGGACGCGACGGTGACCTCTTTCTAGACGTGACCGTCGCCCCTCATCCCCACTTGCGCCGGAGCGGCCACGATGTGGAGTTGTCGTTGCCGCTTTCTCTCGCCGAGGCCATCTTGGGCACGCAAGTGGACGTTCCGACCGTGGACGGCTCGGTGCGAATCACGGTTCCACCCGGCACCTCCAGCGGCGCCAAGCTGCGCCTGCGCGGCAAGGGCATCAAGGCCCAGGACGGAACCCGTGGCGACCAGTTTTGCCGCATCGAGATTGTGGTCCCGAAGCTCGATCCGGCTGACAAATCCGCCCGAGACTCCATCGAAGAGCTCGAACGCCGCGGAAAGGTCGGGAAAGTAAGAGGTTTTTGATGTGCGCAAAGCCACACCTGCTACTCCAGCCACCGCGGATTCCGCGGCGATTTTTCCTTTCGACGGGCTTGCGGTCAGCCGCCTCCCCGCCTAACTTTGGGAGAGACGCATGACCCCGCCTGAAGCACCGAAAACGCTGCCCCTTCTATCCCTGCGCAACCTGGTTTTGTTCCCAGGCGCTGTGATGCCGGTCGAGATCGGACGACTGTCGTCGCTGCGACTGATCGAGAGCTTGCCGGGCAAAGGCGTCCACCTTATGGTCGGCACCCAGAAAGACGCCGACGTGGAGGAACCCGCGGGCAGCGACCTTTACGGCATTTGCGTCGAGGGCGAGGTGGTGCGCATCGTGAAAGCCGCTGAAAACCGCGTGACCGCGGTCTTGCGCGGGATCGAACGTCGGCGGGTGACCGGCTTCGTGCAGGAAAAGCCCTTCTTAGTGGCCGCGTACGAACCGCTGGTGGAGATCCGTAAGGATCCCATCGAAATCGACGGCCTTGGCATGGCGGTCTACGACGTGGCCAAGCAACTCATCGCCATCTCGCCCGATATACCCGACGAGGCCGCGCAGATCCTCGATCAAAACAAGGATCCGGCGCGCCTCGGCGATATTACCGCCGCCACGGTGGACTTGTCGGCCGAGGAACGTGCGTCGCTTCTGGTCGAGGTCGACGTGGCCGAGCGGCTGCGTCGGCTGCTTGTGCTTCTCCAGCGCAAGGTGGAGCTCATTAAGGTCAAGCAGAAGATCGACACGCAAGTCCGCGAGGAGTTTTCCAAGCACCAGCGCGAAGCGGTGCTGCGGCAGAAGCTGAAGGCGATCCAGGACGAGCTCGGCGAAGGCGAGGACGGCAGCGACCTCGACAGCTTCGAGGAGAAGATCAAGGCGTCCGGGATGTCCGACGACGTGGCCAAGGTTGCGCGTAAGCAGCTCGACCGGCTTCGTCAGATGGCGCAATCGTCGGCCGAGTACACGGTTCAACGCACCTACCTCGAATGGCTGGTCGAGCTTCCCTGGGCCAAGCAGACCACCGACACGCTTGATCTCGAGCAGGCCCGCACCGTGCTCGACGCCGATCACTACGACTTGCAGAAGGTCAAGAAGCGCATGCTGGAGTACCTGGCGGTGCGCAAGCTGGCCCCGGCCAAGAAAGGCCCGATCCTGTGCCTGGTCGGACCGCCCGGGGTGGGCAAGACCTCGCTCGGCAAGTCCATCGCGCGCTCGCTCTCGCGTGAGTTCATTCGCGTGTCGCTGGGTGGCGTGCGCGACGAGGCGGAGATTCGTGGACACCGCCGCACCTATATCGGCGCGCTTCCCGGTCGCGTGATCCAGGGCATGCGTCGGGTGGGCACCAGGAACCCGGTGTTCATGCTCGACGAGATCGACAAGCTGGGCTCGGACTTCCGCGGCGACCCGGCTGCGGCGTTGCTCGAAGTTCTCGATCCCGAACAGAACCATTCCTTCTCGGATCACTACCTGGAAGTGAACTACGACCTCTCCGGCGTCATCTTCATCGCGACCGCCAACACTCTCGACACCATCCCGCCCGCGCTGCTCGACCGCATGGAGGTCCTGGAAATTCCGGGCTACACGCGCGAGGAGAAGCTGGAAATCGCCAAGCGGCACCTGGCGCCCAAGCAAGTGTCGGAGCACGGCCTCAGCGACGCGCAGATCGTCTTCGACGACGAGAGCCTCACCACCATCATCGAGCAGTACACGCGTGAAGCCGGTGTGCGCAACCTGGAACGCGAGGTCGCCAACGTGATCCGTGGTATCGCGGTGAAGGTGGCGGAAAACGAGACCTACGAACCCAAGCTGACCCCGGCCAGGATCGCCGATCTCTTAGGGCCGCAGAAGTTCTTCTCGGAGATTGCGGAGCGCACCGAGGTTCCCGGCGTCGCCACCGGTCTTGCCTGGATGCCGTCAGGCGGCGACATCCTGTTCATCGAAGCCTCGCAGATGGTCGGCAAGGGCAACCTGATCCTCACCGGTCACCTGGGCGACGTGATGAAGGAATCGGCGCGCGCGGCACTGTCGTGGGTGCGAACCCACGTCGACGAGTTCGCCATCTCGCCCGACTTCGAAAAGGTGGACATCCACCTGCACGTGCCGGCCGGCGCGGTTTCGAAGGACGGTCCGTCGGCGGGCGTGGCCATGACCGTCGCGCTGGTGTCGCTCTTCACCGGGCGGCGAGTGCGCGGTGACGTGGCGATGACCGGCGAGATCACCCTGCGGGGAAGCGTGCTGCCGGTGGGCGGCATCAAGGAAAAGGTGCTGGCCGCACACCGGGCCGGCATCAAGCGCGTGGTCCTGCCCGAGCGCAACCAGAAGGACGTGGTCGACATCCCCGAGAGCGTGCGCAAGGATCTCGAGCTTTCCTTTGTGAAGCGTATTCAAGAGGTACTGGAGCAAACCCTCGAGTCCGTGCCGGTCGAGATCACCGGCGCCGGCGCCCCGCAATCACCGCACGCTTCGCTGCAGGCGTAGGTGTGTAGCGATTTACCCGCCGCAGCCGCCGGATGCCTTCTTGCCGCCAGCGGGTAGGCACGACGGCTACCGCCCCCGCCAATAACAGTGTTGAGACACTGTTTTGCTCATGAGCGCGTCGTTCGCGCTGGCTCGCGAACCTCTATGCAATGCGGCTTCACCTCCGCGTTGCATGCAGGTTCCGACTCGGATAAGAGTTGCGCGGGGTTGGCTGCATGCAGCCAGCTCGGCCGAGCGACGCGATTTGTCGGCGGCAAGCACAAAGGAGAGGAACGACCGACCATGAGAAAGCTTGCGATCCAATTGATCTTGTGCGCCGCATTGACGGTGCCATCGGCCATCTCGCGTCCTGCCCGCGCCGAAAAGCATCCGACCAACGCCTGCGGCTGCTACGGCGAGATCAACGCCTGCTTCTGCGAGAAGAAGGCACAGTGCGGCTGTCCTGGCGAATGCGAGCCCAAGGGCTGCGAGGAAGCGCGGCAGAAGAAACTGCAGAAGGAGATCGAGGAGGAGACCAAGAAGGCCCGTCAGGAAGAGAAGGCCCAAGCAGAAAAGGCCGAGGCGAAGGCGAAGCAAGCGGCCAAGCCCAGCCGGGAAGAAGACGACACCAGCGACGACGACACCGCTGCGGCGTCGGACAAGACAGACAGAAAGACAGACAAGAAGACCGCACACGAAAGCAAGGCGGCGCCTGTGCCCAAGATGACGGCGTCACAAAAGAAGCGTCTGCTGAAGCTCATCGACGCGTATCTCGCCGAACATCCCGACGCCGGGCCAACCTCGCTGACCGACCTTCGCAAGAATCTATAGGCAGGCGATGCTCGGTCCGCTTTGAGAAGCGGCACAATTTAGGGCGGGGACACGAGGCAGCTGCTGGTGCAGGCGATGTCGCCGTTCTTGTCTCCGTTGTCGCACTGTTCGCCCGCCGTGCCGTCAACCTTGCCGTCGCCGCAGTAGTGCGCCAGCTTGCAGCCGGGCCCGCAGCCGCCCTTTTGCCCGTACTTCGCCAGGTTCACACCGTCGTCGCACTCCTCGCCGAACGCCGTGTCCACTTTTCCGTCGCCGCAGTACGGGCCCGGCGTGCAGTCGGTGGTGCAGCCGCCGTAGGCAGTGTCTGAGTTCTGCGCGCCGTCGTCGCAGGTTTCCGTGCCGTTGATGATCCCGTCGCCGCACTTCGGCGAACAAACCGTGTGCGTGCGACTGAACTGCCCCACCGTCAGCTTGTAGCTCGACCGCGACTGCCTGCGTTCGGCCTGGAAGATGACGATTTCGTACACCTTGCCGACGGTGAGGTTGTATTGCGTCGCGGTCGCCGCATTGAGCGTGATGGTCCCGGTGGAGGCCACGTGAACGCCGCCAAGATCGACGGTGAGCTGGCCGTTCAAGAACACCCACACGTCGTCGTCACCGACGAAGGTGAGCGATTCGCCACCCTTGTACTCGAACCAATAACGAAGCTCGCTGGTGAAGCTGAAGTTGTGCTTGGCCTTGTCTAGGTCGCAAGTTCCGAGGAACGGAACCTCGGGTCCGTCGGGCGGCGTGGCCCAGCCGCGGTTGTCGAGCGGGAAGAACGCGGTCGTCGTCCAGGCCCCGTTCGCGTAGGTGCCCGAGTTGTCGTAGACGAAGGTACCGTTGCCTTGTCGGGCCAGGGTCAGGCTGTCGATGATGACCTTTGAATAGTTTGAATCGTGGTACCAAGAATTGAAATCGGTCGCGTTGGTGGTCATCGATTGAGCCGTGTTGACCGAATCGTTGTAGACCGGCTTGCGATCGGCCGCGAGCGTGGCTTGCACGATCCCCGTCACCACCCGATTTGACGGCTGCGGAACCTCGAAATTGGGGTGCGGCGGCGGATCCGTAATGGTCGCGGTCTGCGGAATCATGTCCCGGTAGATGACGGGCACCACCAAATCGGAATTGGCACCCTCCACCTCCTGCTGGCACTGCCAGTCCGGCTCAAGCTTGCAGTCCGACGAGCATCCGTCCCCCGAGCGCTGATTGCCGTCGTCGCATTCCTCATCGGGCAATTTCAGGCCGTCGCCACACGGCGAAGTGCAGCCGTCCGTGCCCGTGCAGACCGGCTCGGCCTTGCAATCGACAGTACAGCCGTCGCCCGGGATGGTGTTGCCGTCGTCGCAGGATTCGCCGCCTTCCTTGTTACCGTCGCCACAGACCGTCTTGTGGCAGGGCTTGCCGGCATCAGGGCAGGCGTATCCCGACTCGACCTTGCAAGCCTCGCTGCAGCCATCTCCCGAATCAGTATTTCCATCGTCGCACTCTTCACGCCCGGTCAGCACGCCGTCACCGCACTTGGGTTGGCAATGCACGCCGGCTGCGGGGCACGTCCACCCGTCTTCAACCGTCTTGCAGTCGGCGGAGCAGCCGTCGCCGCCCACGGTGTTGCCGTCGTCACACGCCTCATCACCGGAGATTCGGCGGTCGCCGCAAACCACGGTCGACTGGCAGGGCTGGCCTGGGGTCACGCAGATCCAATCGGTTTCTTGCCTGCAATCCGAGCTGCAACCGTCACCGGCCTGGACATTGCCGTCGTCGCATTCTTCGCTGCCTTCCTGCTTGCCGTTGCCGCACACGGCGGGAATGCAGTTGGCGGTATTGCCGCCTGTGCAATAGAGCTGCTCTCCGTCGCCTGCGGCGACCACGTCGAGATTGATGGTGCTGCCGGCATCGCGGGCGGCGTCGTCCTGGCCCCCTTGCGGTTTGACGGGAGCAGCATCGTCCGCGGGGGTGTTCACCGAGCTGGTCTTGTTGAGGTTGCAGCCGCCAAGTCCAATTGCCGCTGCTACGAACAACAGTTTCCACATTCTGTTCTTCATGGAAATGAACCTCCAGCGCGATTTGAAACCCGCGAGAACCATCGCCACCGCCTGCGTGGTTCTTGCACAAATCTGCAGCGTTGCCTAGGCGACGGCAAAGGAAAAATCAGTCATCTTCGTCGCTATCTTCGACGCGGCCGTGGGCTCAGGCCAAAAGGGTAAATAATTGCGCAGCCGAGGTCCCGTTTACCCACGGGCTCGGGGTCAGGACGTCACGAACTGCTCCAGGTAGATCGTCGTCGACATCGGCGTCAGGCCAACCTGGGCGGCCAGCGCCTCAAGAAACGGCGGAACCCTGGCAATGCCGGGCGCAACGACCTCGAGGCGACGGGCGGCGCTGGCACAAAGCCATTCGTGCACGATTTCGTTCACGTCACCGTCGGTCATGCCGTAGCCGATGGCGACCAGGCGTAGGGCGCCGTGAAGACTGGCGCGGAAGTACTCAAGCCAGCGCCGCTGCATGAGCTGAGGATACGGATCGGTCAGCCTAGCCGCGCTCGCCAGCAGGGTGCGTCCAAGAATCTGCGGCTTGTCTTCCGCGTCGAGATAGGGAATCCGGTTCATCACCGCCAGTGCGTCGGGCACCAGGCTCGACACCAAGTTCGGATCGAGCAGGCCCTCGTTGGCGATCTGCAAGGCGTCGATGATGCTGTCGAAGGTGTCCTCGCCGGGCACCAGCCGAATCAAATCGCGGCTGTCGCCCAGGGTAAAGACGTCCAGCGCCCCGTGCAGCTTCACCAGGTTGATGCCCAAGGAGCCGGCCGGGAAGAAGCCAAGCTGCCCGCTCGCCATCTCCGCATCGGTAAGCAAGTCGGCCCCCAACGCGGCGATGACCTGCCCCGAGGCATTTCGACACGGCAGCGCGATCCGGCGTTGCGAGAAGCCACATCTGACCTCGACGCCAAACAGCGCAGCGATACACTCCACCAGCACGTCGTGGTTGAGCGAGAAGATCCACAGCGGACGGTTGTCCCGCGCCAGGTGCGCCAACCCCTGGAAGTACTGCAGGCCCTCGCGATACGAATCGCGGCGCTCGACTTGCCGCCGGTAGAGCATTTGCGAAACCAACTGCGCCAACCACGCGTAAAGCCCGTGGTAGGCGGCCGCGTGGCCTTCGCGCGCGTCTTCGAGGTATTGCGCCTCAAGGTGCCGAAGCAGGGTCTCGTAGTCGAAGGTCTCCGGATCAAGCCGGCGCACCACGTCCTCGATGACCTCGTCGGGGTGGCCGAAGCCGCGCGCACGCCAGGTCGCGTTCAACCGACGCAGAGAATCCGGGCCAAGCCACGCCAAGAGCTCGGCGTTCACGTCCGAGCGCAGTGGCATTCCCAGCTCGCGTGAAGCTCCGGCACCAAGCAGTAGCGCGGTCAGCACAAGGGCAGACTATAATTGCCCGGTGGCGACCGAAAGCGATTTCGACCTCATTCTGGCAGCGCTTGAAAGGCGCAAGGTACGCTACCTGGTGGTGGGCGGCGTGGCGGTCGTGCTGCACGGATGCCCGCGCTTTACAGCCGACCTCGATCTGGTCGTCGCCCTCGATAGTCCGAACGTCGTCGCGGCCATGGAGGCCTTGGCCTCCCTCGGCTACCGGCCCCGCGCTCCCGTGTCGGGCCTTGATTTCGCCGACGCTGAAAAGCGTCGCGAGTGGGTCCAAGACAAGGACCTTGTCGTGTTCGGACTCTGGAGCCCAGACCACCCTGCCACCGAAGTCGACATCTTCGTGGAAGAGCCGTTTCCGTTCGACGAGGCCCGAGCGCGCTGCGTGCGCGCCGCCCTTGGGTCGATCGAAGTGCCGATCGCCAGCGTCGCGGATCTCATCGCCCTGAAGCGTAAGGCCGGCCGGCCGAAGGACGAGGAAGACATTCGTCGGCTGGAGGAGATCGTTGGTCTCGGATCTGACCATGGCTGAGTCCAGACAGCGCACGGCGTGGGCGGACCACGAGCGCGAGCAACTCCGCGCCTGGAGCAGGCTCACCTATCGCCAGCGCCTCGACTGGCTGTGGCAAGCCAAGCTGTTCGCGCAAAGGGCGCAAGCAGCAGCCGCTGCCCGCGCCCACTCACCAGCCGCGCTGCGCGGGGCGAGGTGATCGCACATCGTGAACGGGGTGAGGGGCGAGCGCGCTCAGTTCTTGCCGCTCAAATAATTGTGAATTCCCGCCGCGGCCTTCTTGCCGTCGCCCATGGCCAGGATGACCGTGGCGCCGCCGCGAACGATGTCGCCGCCCGCGAATACGCCCGGCAAGTTGGTCATGCCGTTCTCGTCGGCAATGATGTTGCCCCACTTGGTAAGTGCAAGGTCGGGCGTCGCCTGCGTGAGCAAAGGGTTCGACTTGGTACCGATGGCCTCGATGAACACCTGGCACGGGATCTCGAATTCGCTGCCCTCGATGGGAATCGGCCGCCGACGGCCCGACGCATCCGGCTCGCCTAAGCCCATGCGCTGGCAGCGCACCGCGCGCACCCAGCCCGCCTCGTCGCCCAGGATTGCCACCGGGTTGGTCAGCATCTCGAAACGCACGCCTTCTTCCTTGGCGTGGTGGACCTCCTCCACCCGGGCCGGCATTTCCTTTTCCGACCGCCGGTACACCAGCACCGCCGGTTCCGCGCCCAGGCGCCGCCCGGTGCGCACGGCATCCATGGCCGTGTTGCCGCCGCCGGCCACCACCACCCCTTGGCCGCGCAACACCGGCGTGTCCGCTTTCGCGCCCAGGTATGCGCTCATCAGATTCACGCGGGTCAGGTATTCATTGGCCGAATACACGCCCTTCAGGTTTTCGCCCGGGATGTTCTGGAACACCGGCAGCCCGGCGCCGTTGCCCACGAAGACCGCGCTGAATCCCTGCTCTTTCAATAGATCATCCAGCGTCATGGTGGCGCCGATGACCACGTTGCATTCGATCTTCACGCCCATGTCCTGCAGCGTCTTCACTTCCTGGTCCACGATGGCCTTGGGCAATCGGAATTCCGGGATGCCGTACACCAGCACCCCGCCCGGCCGATGCAGCGCCTCGAACACCGTTACGTCGTAGCCCAGCTTGGCCAACTCGCCCGCGCAGGTCAGCCCCGCCGGGCCGCTGCCCACCACCGCCACCTTCTTGCCCGTGGACGGCGCCAACTGAACGGACCGCTTCAAATTCAGACGCGCCCAGTCCGCCACGTAGCGTTCCAGGTACCCGATCGCCACCGGCTTGCCCTTCTTACCCACCAGGCACAGCTCTTCGCACTGGGTTTCCTGCGGGCACACGCGCCCGGTGATGCCGGGCAGAACGTTCGCCGTGTAAAGGATGTTCGCCGCCCTTTCCAGGTCGCCCTGGTCCACGGCCGCGATGAATCCCGGGATGTCGATGCCCACCGGGCAGCCGGCCACGCACTCGTGGTTCTTGCACGCAAGGCAGCGCTTCGATTCCATCGCCGCCAGCTCGGGCGGCAGGCCCAGATTCACCTCGCGGAAATGGGTGGCGCGTTCGTCGGCCGGGGACTCGGGCATGGCCGCCCGTTGGATCTTCATTCGTTCGGAAGCCTTCATGGGAACCTCTTGCTTGAAAACCGGGGGTTACGCTACTCGGCGTGCGGCTCGGCCATGGCGGCCTGCAGCCTGCACTGGTGGTCTTGATCGTCCTTCAGCTTGGCCCACACGCTGCGCTCGTGGTCGCGGTACGCGGTCAACCGGTCGGTCAGCGAAGCGAAGTCGACCTCGTGCGCGTTGAATTCCGGGCCGTCCACGCAGGCGAAGAGATTCTTCCCGCCCACCGTCACCCGGCAACCGCCGCACATGCCGGTGCCGTCGACCATGATCGGGTTCAGCGACGCGATGGTCAGGATCTTCCTTTCGCGCGTGACGTTGGCGATGGCCTTCATCATCGGCACCGGGCCCGCCGTGATGACCGCGTTCACCGGCAGCGCCGGGTCGGCAATCAGCTCACCCAGCTTGCCGGTCACGAAGCCGTTGTAGCCGTAGCTGCCGTCGTCGGTGCAGGGATAGACCGCATCGCAAATCTTCTTCAATTCCTCTTCCAAGATGACGTACGGCTTCGACCGGCCGCCCATCACCGCCGTTACCCGATTGCCCTTGGCCTTGAGCGCGCCGGCCTGCGGGTAGATGACCGCCGTGCCCACCCCGCCGCCCACCAGGACCACGTGCCCGAAGTTTTCGATTTCCGTCGCCTTGCCGAGCGGTCCGACCACGTCGCTCAAGGCATCGCCGGCCGCCAGCGAGCACATGCGCTCGGTTGTGGCGCCGATGACCTGTACCACCAGGGTGATGGTGCCGCGCTGTTTGTCACTGTCGGCAATGGTGAGTGGAATGCGTTCGCCGCCACCGTAGGCACGCACGATGACGAAGTGGCCGGGACGGTGTCGGGCTGCCACCCGGGGCGCTTCCACTTCCAGCCGTCGGACCTTGGGGGCAAGCCATTCGGATTTCAGGATGCGGAACATCGAAATACCTCTCTTGGGTTACCTGCTCTCCTAGCTGCGAAAAGCGACGTATTTTACCTCACCCCGACGCCTCGGCTGAGTAAAAAACATGGCTCGAACCCTGGGAAGAATCGAACACCATCTGACCCGGCATCGGCGCGGGTGCCCTCGGTGACACGAATCTGACGGTTGACGCTGCTTGCGCGCTGCCGCTGAAAGCGCCATCGTTGGCCCCTCCGCCTGGTCATGAAACGGAACGCGAATGTCATGCTCATCGGTCTCGCCCTCGTCGGAGGGGTCGCGGGCGTCTACCTGCCCATCTTTTCGGCCGGCTTCGTAGGATTCGACGACGACATTCACGTCTACGCAAACCCTTTCCTCAACCCGCCGACCCTGCAGAACCTGGCCAGGCTCTGGCAACAGTCCTACGAACAGCTCTACGTACCTCTCGCCTACACGATCTTGGCCGCCACCGCGCGCTTTGCTCAGGCTCCTACGCACATGGACGGCTCGATCGGCCACACCGTCAGCTTCGACCCCATCGCCTTTCACGTCGTCGGCGTCGCCTTTCACACTGCCAACGTACTGCTGTGCTTCTTGTTGTTGCAGCAGCTCACCCGACGCCGAGCAGCGGCCCTGATCGCTTCCCTGGTGTTCGCGCTCCACCCCCTTCAGGTGGAAAGCGTCGCCTGGATCTCCGAGCTTCGCGGTTTGAGCAGTAGCTTCTTCGCGTTGCTTGCGCTGAACCTACTGGTGTTTGGGCGACGAACCTCCGACGGAGCCACCACCCGATCGCGCGTGCTGTTCGCCCTGTCGGCCGTGTTCGTTGCAGGTGCGATGCTTTGCAAGCCGGCTGCTGTGGTCTTGCCGCTTGTCGCGCTCGCGATCGATCGGATCGTTCTTGGGACGTCTTGGCGTCGCGCCGCCGTGGCCGCGTCGGTCTGGGCGGCTCTTGCCGTGCCCTTCGCGCTGATCACGACCTCGGTCCAAGCCATCGCCGCCTCGGGGCAGTCCCTCTGGTGGCAGCGTCCTTTCATCGCCGGGGACGCCCTGGCCTTCTACCTCTTCAAGACCTTCGTGCCGATCGACCTATGTGTCGACTATGGCCGAACGCCGCGTTTCGCGATGTCGCATGTATTGGGCTACCTGGCGTGGGCGATTCCGCTCGGCCTGCTCCTGTTCTGCTACCGCATCCGCCACCGACGGCCCATTACGTGGCTCGGCACGGTGATATTCCTGGCGTTCCTGCTACCGACCTCAGGCATCGTACCGTTCGCCTATCAAGGCTACTCAACGGTCGCCGACCGCTATGCCTATCTGGCCTTGATCGGCGTCGGGCTCGTGGTCGCTGATGCCGCCGCTTACCTCAAGCCCACCAAGGTCGTCGTGGGCGCCATTTCCGTGGCGCTCGTCGCGCTGGCCGCGCTGTCGTTCGGTCAGACGCGGTATTGGACCCAAAGCTCGGACTTTCTCCACCACACTATCGACGTCAACCCGGACGCGGCGTTTGCCTATCACAACCTGGGTCATACAGAGCAGGCCAACGGCGCGTACGCGGCGGCAGCCGCCGACTACGAGGCATGCCTGGCGCACGACCCGACCCGATTGAAAGCCTACGTCAACCTCGCACAGGTGTACTCCGAGCTCAGCCAGCCCGCCGAGGTGAAACGCGCGATCGCCCGGTCGATGAGCGCACCCAACCTGACGACAGACAGCATGACGGCGAACGACTTCGCCAACCTTGGACTTCTGCTGATGCAAATCAACCAGCCTGATCGAGCGGTAGCGGCGTTCTCGGCGGCCGCCACGATGGATCCGAGCTCCCCAACCCATCTGTACAACGAGGCCAATGCCCTCTCCGCAGTTGGCCAGTTCGACAAGGCGGAGCCGGCCTTTCGGCGCTGTATCGCCCTTGCCCCCACCCTTGCCGGCGCCCACACCGGCCTCGGTATCGTGCTCGCGGAGACGCGGCGCCTAGCCGCCGCCGTGGACGAGTTTCGCACCGCCGTGCGCCTGCAACCGGACGATCCCGCCGCGCGCGACAACCTGAGGAGAGCCGAGACCATGATGGAAGCACAGGGGCCGTAGTCGAGGTTCGTCGGAAGGACGCGACGCTCTTAAGCCAATTCAATATGTCGGCGTTTGGCTACCGTGTGTAGTGAGGTCGAGCCGCCTCCGGAACAACGATGCATCCGCCTGGGCGCCTCACCAGGACGGCTTCGCGGCGTTGGGCGACCGGCTGCCAGTCGGGAGGCGTGAGCCCTGCAGGAGCGATCGCGTAGTTCGCGGCCTGCGAAAAGTACAACCACGCATCTGCGGTCGGCGGATTGCTGGCCAGCAGGACGTCGCGATTGAGGTAGGTCATGCCGCCGGAAAAGAGCTCGTTCGGCACCACAGCCAAGAGCAAGAGCCCGCATAGGTCGGGCCGCTTGCCTGCCTCGGCGAGCAACCGATTGACGGCGTCACGCTCGCCGAACAGAACACGATCCTGCCCTTCGCTGCTAGCGGGCCGCAGGTCCCCATAGGTCAGTCGGGGCGTGTACAGGAGTCCGAACAGAAACACGGCCGCGACTCCCACCGTCCAGCTGGCAACAGCCACACCAGGCGCAGTAGCCCGTTTGGCAAGCCACGGACCGACCAACGCGACCGTTCCTGCCGCCGACAAAACGCTCCAGAGAGGCAGGACGGGGAGCAGGAAGCGCGGCTCCTTGTGGCCGATCGCGGAGTAGAAAATCAAATAGAGCCAGCCAACGAGAAGAGAAGCTCGCGCCTCTCGCGACTTACGAATCAGCCCAACGGTGGCGGGAAGGAGCAGTATCGCGAGCAAGGGTGCGGTCACCAGCAGAATGCGGCCATAAGTCCAGGGGCCCTCCACGCCGAAG
The DNA here is from genome assembly GCA_964491625.1 of uncultured Myxococcales bacterium. GTDB lineage: Bacteria > Myxococcota_A > Polyangia > Fen-1088 > Fen-1088 > Fen-1118. Next base: position 14,606 of record CAZBIU010000041.1, on the reverse strand, counting down.
CTAGCTGCGCCTGATTCCGTCCAGTTGAACCGGATGTACTCGACCAGGTGATGAAACGGGCTCCCCCACGTGATCCAATCGAGTAGCCCACCCGCCAAGGTCACAGGCAGCGCCCCCAAGGCCAGCCGCCCGCTGTCCCGGAGCTTTCCAGTAAGCAGCAGCCAGGCCATTGCGGTCAGCCCAAGGACCGCGTTGGTAGGACGCAGAAACACCAGCAAGGCCAACCAGGCCCCGGCCCGAGCCGCCCTGCCCTCGGCCATCGCGAGCAGTGCGAGCAGCACGAGCGGTGCGCTGGCAGCCTCGGTGGTGCAGCGGAAGTCGAGCAGAAGTGCCAAGGGTGCAAAGGCTGCGAGCAGTACTGCCAAGTTCGCCGCCCCTTCGCCCGCTATTCTGGTCGTCAAGCGCGAAGTCAGATAGACGCCATAGACGGCGAGCGCGACGAAGGGCATGCGCAAGAGCGGTACTATGGTCAACGGATCGGATAGCCCGAGCGTGGCCAAGCCCTTCCACAACAACGCCACAATTCCGGGCAGGAGCCAGGAACGTGCACCATCGCGGAACTCCCACGCCTGGATGCCAAAGCCATAGACGAAGCGATGCGCCGGCTCCAGCATTTGGAAGATTTCGTCCGGGTGATTGGTACCGTGGTCGAACCAAGCAAGCCAAAGACGCGGCAAGGTCGCGAGCACGAGCAAGATGGCTAATCGCCGCCTGACGGCCGAGTCGAGCGGGATTCTGCGGACCTCCTCTCCGTCGCGACGAACAGCGATCATCTATAGACCTTGCACTGCAACCGGAGTCAGGCTGTTCGTCATCGAGTTGTTGCCCAGTTCTCCGTACGAATTGTCACCCCAGCATTTCGCACCGGCGTTGGTGAGCGCACACGAGTGACTGTAGCCTGCAGTAATCGCCTGCACGCCAGCGCCGAGTCCCTGCACAGCAACTGGAGACAATCGGTTGGTCGTGGAGTTGTCGCCGAGCTCCCCGTTCAGGTTCCAACCCCAACACCAGGCGCCGCCGTTGACGATCGCACACGTGCGGTACGTAGAGGCCGCCACGGCTTGTACACTGCCAGACAAGCCCTGCACCTGGACCGGAGCCCACCGATCCGTCGTTGTTCCGTCACCAAGCTCCCCGTACGAGTTGTCGCCCCAGCATTGGAGGCTTCCGTTCGTTATCGCACAGGTGTGCGCGCGTCCGGCGGCGATGGCTTGAACATTCGATCCCAACCCGGCTGCCTGCGAGGGGATGTAGCTGTCGGTGGTGGAGTTGTTGCCAAGCTGACCATTCGAGTTCGAGCCCCAGCACCAGACTGAGCCATCAACCAGTGCGCACGAATGTAGGCCGCCTGCCGCTATGGCCTGAACGTTTCCGCTCAAACCCACCGCAACTGGGGGGGTAATCCCTTGGCTGGCTGACACCCCGAGCTGGCCGTTGGTGTTGGTGCCCCAGCATTGAACCTGTCCGTTCAGAAGCGCGCACGTATGAGTGTCCCCTGTGGCAACGCCCTGGACTCCAGATGTTAGACCGGCTACCTGTACCGGAATGTAGCTATCGCCGGGGGTGTCATTGCCAAGCTGACCGTAGCCGTTACGCCCCCAGCACTCGACCCCGCCGCCAATCAGGGCGCAGGAATGGCTCGAACCACCACCAGTGGATACGGCCTGTACACTGGCGCCCAAAGCGCTAATCGCAATTGGCACCGCGCTGCTGGAGGGTTGCCCGTACGGCTGACCCAGATTGCCATCGCTGTTTGTTCCCCAACACTTAACGGCTCCACCGGCCGTGGCGCAGGTGAAGTCGCCGTGTGCGGCTATGGTCGCGCAGTCCGACGGCACCTGGTACCAAGCCGACGTGGAAATCGACGGGGCGCAACTCTGGCAGGCGTTGGCGGAGTTGAGCGCGCCTGGGGCGTAGACCGCGCCGCTCACGTAGCAACCCGCCTGACAAGTGCCAGTACCGCAGATCTTTCCAGTGCCGCAGCTCGTACCGTCGATGTTGTTGGACCAGGCCGAGGTACTTGCCGTCGGCTTGCAGATCTGACACAGGTTGGAGGAATTGGTCGTTCCGCTCGCAACGAGCGCTCCTAAGATCCAGCAACCGCTCTGGCAGGTGCCGCCGCTGCACACCTGCCCGGTGCCACAACTCGTGCCATTGATGCTCGCCGTCCAGGAGGTTAACGCGTAGGTGGTCTGACAGGTTTGGCAAGCGTTCGCCGGATTGGCTGCTCCGTTTGCGTAGAAGACCCCGGAGATGAAGCAACCTGCCTTACAGGTGCCCGAATTGCAGAATTGACCTCCGTTACAGGACGTCCCTTCATCTGCATTCGACCAACCTGACGCTGAGATCGCCGGCTTGCAGATCTGGCAGGTGTTGGCGGGGTTGGCAGCGCCGCTTGCGTAGGTGTTTCCTCCAATCACGCAGGCCGTAGGTGGCACGTCTGGTCCAACTTCCGGGCCATAGGTTAGATCTGGCGTGACATCAAGTCCCTGCGGCTTCTGATCCGACCCCGTGTCAGGCAGGGACGTCGCGCTGTCGATCGGGGTATCGGGCGGGGAGATGGGGAAGTCTGATGGAAGGTCGCGGCCGAGATCAACCGACGCGAGTAGGTCCGGCGCTGCATCCGGCTGGTTCGAAAAATGTCGGGAGATGGGGCCTGATCGATTACTACCGATGTATCAGCGTTCGTCGTGGGTCCGTCGCTCGGAGGAACAGGACCATCGGTGCTGGCTCGGTCATCAGTGCTGTCAGCGCCCGGGTCAATCCCAACTCCTGAGTCGGTGATGGTTCGACCGTCCGCGCTGTCCGCAACGACCGTCGTGTCGGAGGGCCCGGCATCGGTCAACTTCTGGCACTTTCCCGGCGATCCCGGCTGCGCGGCAACGCACACGTAGCCACCGGGGCAGTACTTGCCGCTCGTGCAACTGAGCTGGTTCGTATTCGCACTGTCAAAGCAGCCTGCGAGCGGCAAGATCGCAAGAGCCGGGATGACGAGTCCGAGCAGAAGACCGCGCGTCGAGCACCTCATTAGAATGCTCCTTTCACGACTGCGGCTGCCTGGCCGGGCCCGACCGCGGGCACGAATGCGACGGTGGTGGCGCCCACAGATCGCCAACCGAGGACGTACAGCACGGCACCGGTGGCGACGCACGCGGCGCCCAGGCCGTAACCGATCCAACCCATGGTCTCATAGCTCTTGCGATCCGATTCCTTGCTCGAACTGTAGCCGTCGGTACTCTTCAGATCGCTGGCCAAGCTGTCGGCCTTGAGATTGAGGATGATGCCCGCGACCAGCGCGGCGCCGCCCACCGACGCGGTCACGATGCCGGCGGTTCTCAGGCCCGAGCCGCCGTTGCTGCCCGTTGGCTGGCTGGGCTGGGTAGCCGGAGTTGCAGGCGAGATGACGGCAGCGGCGGGAGCGACCGGTACTGGCGGCGGAGGAGCGGGCGGAGCCGCCGCGGGCGAGGCTTGCACGGCCTGCGACTTCTCGCTCTTCTCGCTGGCGAGCAATTCCTTGCAGTCATCAATGTGCTTTCGCGCGTCTGCCTTCTCGGTCTTCGTGAGCTTCCGGCCGGCCCGCAGATACTCTCGGAATCGCCCGATGGCGTCTTCGTACCGGCGGCTTTGCTCGAAGCAGCGACCCTGGTTGTAGATGAATGTTGCGTCCATCGTGGAAACGAACAGCTCGCTCAGAAGCCGCACGCCCTCGACGTATTCGCCCGCCAGACATGCCGTCCTGGCCCTGCGTTCTTTGGCGTCCACACTCTCGGCGTGGCCGAAGCGGGCGGCGAGAAGTGCTGAAACGAAGATGAGTAGCAGCGCTCGACGGCGCATGATTATTGGTCTTCGATGCATGGGCTCACGATGGCTATCTTATTGCGGCACCATCCTGCTGTTCCTGCGACGCAATGGCAAGTGGCTTTGGCGACCGAGCGTGGCGATCGACCGATCCCGGCAAAAGGTTTTTCGCACTGTATCCACCGAACCACGATATACGTTCTCGGCGGAAGGGAGGTCCTTGATGGGAGCACCAGTCTTCATCAACGGTCGCGCGGCCATCTATAAAGGATGCGCGGGCCAGGCGGTCGCGTTCCCTGATGTTTGCCTGTGCCCGCCCGGACCACCGGCGGGGCCGATTCCGGTTCCACTTCCCAACACCGTGGTCGCGGCTGATCTGGCCGGCTGCGCGGCGACCGTGACCATCCACGACGAGCGGGTCGCACACCTCAAGTCCTTCTTCGCGAAATCCACCGGCAACGAGATGTCGCGAAGCACGGGCGGGGGCGTGGTCAGCCATGCTACGCAGGGCATGGCCTTCTTTCAGACCGGCTCTCCAGACGTAGAAATCGAAGGCTACCCGGCTGTGCGCCACGGCGACCTCATCACGCACAATCACCTGGCGCAGGTTCCGGCCAACACGCCGCCAACGCCTTGGATGTCCACGATGGACGTGTCTGCCCCGGTGGCGCCGGGCGCGGTTAAGCAGACCCTGCACGAAGGCAAGGACTTCATCGTGCTCCAGTTCGTCGACGAGATCGGCGAGCCCCTCGGCAAGGGTCACTACCAAATCAAGACGCCCAACGGTCGTCAGGTAGGCGGGCGCATCCTGCACAAGGGTCGGGTGTCGCTGCGCTTGATTCCGAAGGGAACCTGCGAAATCGTCTTGCCCGATGCCGACGCGCGGGCGGCCGAGATCAACCAGCGCCGCCCGGCCAAGACCACCGGCGACCAGAAGGCGTACGTCCCCGGTGGTCCCTTGCGGCTTTCCACCGGCAAGGAGTACGTGGTGGTGGTGCCGTACACGAAATCCCTGTGGGTCGACCTGCCCGTGCGGGTGGACGACCCCGAGAGCCGCGACGACCAATTCATTCTCGAAAGCAAGGACGGCTCGTATCGCACGGTCAAGACCATCGCCGACGATCGCATCCACGGCGACCGCCACTTGAGTTTGGAATTCTTCGGCCTGGAGCCCGGTAGAAGCTACACGCTGACGCATCACCTGGGCAAGGACGAGGCGGTGCGGACCCTCTTCGAGAGCGTGAGCTACGAGGAGATCTTTCCCAAGGCCGCGACGAAGAAGCGGCAGTTTGAGGAGCCGGACGAATTCGGCCTGCACCCTGAGGGCCATTCGCCGTGGCTTGCGTGCGCACAGATCGAACCCGACGACGAGGAAGACGAGGTCCAGCTTCACGAAAATTCTGGCGAGGACAGCACTGGCTGATGGAAGCAGCCGGCATTTTCAGCGACGCCGATCTGCGTGCCATTCGGCGCACATTCCTCACGCGCAAGGCGACGCCCGAGGAGGTGTGCTTGGTGGTGCGACCAAGACGGTTGAGCGCGCATGGGGTGGTCCTGCTGTTGCCTTTTGTCGGTGTCCTGGCCATGACATTTGCGATCGCCATCGGCCCACACATTTTCAGAATTGCCCCGGTCAGCGACCTCTACGATCTTCGTGACTTGCTTCTCGATCGTTTCTGGGCCGCATGCACAATCGTGATCCTGCTCATCGTCACCACTTTCATCTTGGTGCCATTGGCCTGCTTGCCCCGCTTCGAGGTGTCCGTGCGGCCCGGCGACCAGATCGTCGTCATGCGCGGTTTGGGTTTCGAGCAGGAGCGGCTGGCAAGCTGTTGCCTCGTTTTCAACCGCTATTTGTGGTGCACGTTCTCAGTAGACCGAATCGGGTATTCGCTCCTGCGCCGATGGTGGCAGTTTCCATGGCCCATCCTGAAGGGCGCGGCTGCCTTGGATCGCGCCTTTGCGCCGGCCAGGGCCGCGCTCAAGGCCCTGTTGGAAGGCGGGAAGGGTCAGGCTGAAATGATGGACTCGGTCCGGCGTTTCGTGTGGGCTCGTTCGTTCGGCGAGGCATTTCTGACCGGCAACGAGGTCGTGGTGGTGCTACCGCCTGCCGGCTGGTTTGTCTGGCCGGGCGCCGTTGTGGGCTGCGTGGGCTTGGGAATGGGGACCTTTTTCTGGCACGAGTTCGTCGGACCCGTTTGGGGTTACAACGCGGCTGATGGAAGTTTGGTCTGGAAGCTTTCAAGGATTCCCATGTGGCTGCCGTCCGCCATTGCGATCGTCTACACGGCTTTCGTGAGCCTCTGGGCCGATCCTTGGTTCCGGCGAGCTGTGGCCGTGGTTCCGCGCGGCCTGAAGCGGATTCGCATCCAAGTCGGCAAGCGCGTGCGTGGCGAGTCCTGGTTCTACGACTGGTCGATTTGCGTCAGCGACAACCGGGGCAGCGAGAGCATGCTCGACTATCTTCACGTCGATACACGGTTTTGGTCCGGAACCAAGTGGGCGCGACGACCTGAGGAGTTTTCCGTGGCCGAACAACAATTGAAGGAATGGGCGGGCCTGTCGGCACCCGCCGAAGGAGACAAGCGTGGCTGATGCACGCGTGGGCACCACCCCGTTCTGGTTTCGCTTTCTCGATTGGCCGCCCGAGCGCGGCGGTACGGCCATGCAGACGACCAGCGACACCTGGCTGTACGTCTTCCAGGTCCACGACAAAGCGTCGCGCCTGTGCGAGGAAGCTCTGTTGAGGGCGGCGACCAAGAGCAAGCCCGAGTGGTACTTTCGCGTGGATCTGGCCCGCCACAAAGGCAAGGACAAGCGTCCGTACGTCGAGCCCGGCGCGGATTCCTTGTGGCTGGATGACGACGGCCGTCACGTGCTCGATAACCTTCGCTACTACATCCTGTGCTCGCCATTCCAACTGGTGTGGCCGCGTATCGCGAAGCTGGCGGACAACAAGGATCCCACCAAGTTCCACAAGCTGGCCAGCGAAGAGCGCGGCCTGCGCATGGTCTTGCTGAACGAGCAGAACACCAAGCCAGGCCCAGGTGGCAAGATTCGCATCAAGGCGATCTGGTCGCCCTGGGGACAGGCCATGGCCCTGCAAAGCCAGCTTCACTTGCAGCTCTGCGAGTGGAAGCGACGATCGACCATGGCCGAGCGCCAGCAATGGCGTGCGCTGCTGGCCAGCATCGACATGGTGAACCGGGGCCGCGAGCTGCGCGGCCTTTTGGACGAGACCGAGCGCAAGCGCATCTACGGCCTCTTGCTGGAGGACGACCAGCTTTTCTCCGAGGTCGAGCAGGCGGCGGCCAAGGTGGTGGACTTCCTGAAGTCGCCCGCCATGCTGGCCCTCGATCTGGATGTGCAGGCAACCAAGGATCCCGCCGCCCACGAGGAATATGCGCGTATCAAAGAAGTTGCGACCCGCAAGCTGAACGAGACGCAAGTCGGGCGCAAGTACCTGCGCGAGTGGTTCGAGGAGCACCACGACCTGGTGATCTTCGACGCTGCGGCAGCCATCAAGGTGACCCGCAAGTTGCCCAAGGCCATCTTCGCCTGGGCGAAATCCTGGGCCGACGTGGCGGCCGGCTGTCCGTCTTCATCGAAGAAGGCTCGACAGGTGCCGCGCGCCCTGGTCAGCTACGCGCGCAAGCAAGCCCGGCTGTTCGCTGATGTTCACCTGGTCGCGGACACCGGCTGGTTTGAGACCGTGGCCGAGGAAAACGCGAAGAAGGCCCTTACCGAAACCGAATTCGCGGAATGGAAGCAGCGGCGAATGGTCGTGGACCTGGCCGAGAAGCCGGCGCCCGCCTGGGCCGCCAAGCTGGAGAGCCTGGAGCCGGTGCCCATGAAGTTCAGCAAGGAGAGCGTGGCCGAGCTGAAAGCTGCCGTGAGCGAAAATCCCAAGCTGACCGGTCTCTTCGCCCTCGTCGATGCCGTGAACGTGGCCTTCACCTTGCGCGCGCTTTTCGACGGCATCGCGAAGGATGATAGTGACAAGCTCAAACGAGGGGCTTCCGCTGCGAGCGGCATCTGCTCGTTCTTGTCGTCCACCCTGGCACTGGCGAAGAGCGGCACCACGCACCTCAGCGCGGCCGAGATCGCGGACTTGCAGAAAAACCGGGCTTTGTCCTGGGAAGCGCACGATCTGCTGTCGACCTACGAGGCGCAGGGATCCCTTCGCCGGGGCATGGCGCGTGTCGCTTCGGCGAGAGCGCTTTCTGTCGGGTTAGGGGCTCTCGGGGCGTTGGCGGAAACGGTGGCGTATGGAACCGAGATGGCGTCGGGACTGCACGAGGCCAAGACGGGCGACTCGCCGGATCGGATTTGGCTTTGGCCGGGGCTTGGCGCCGTCGGCTCTGTTGCGGCCTGCGCGGGCTATTGCCTTTTCTTCGCAAATCCCGTCGGCGCGGTCCTGATCGCCGCCGGCAGCATTCTCTCCGCCGTGGGCACAGCCGGCAGCGTTTTCTGGCCCGGCCTGGTCACGGCCGACATCGACAAGTGGCTCATGCACAGCTTCGTCGGCAAGCACCGTCTCGACAATATCGACGCGGCGGAACCCTTCACCAAAGGCAAAACCCTCGCCGCCTACCACAGGGACCTCGACCTCCAAATCTCGGCGCTCGACTACGTTCTCTTCGATTTCACCCCGACGTGCGAGCTCTACACCGACAACGGACACCGGCGCCTGAAGCTAGACGTCGGCTTCCGCCAGCTCAGGTGCCGCTCCAAGGTCCAACTGAAGCTTTTCGGATGCCGGAACGGGCGATGGACAGAGCTTGGCGGTACCGACGATTGGCGCCCCAAAGGGGCCCCGCCCGAGGACGCGCGTACGCGCCTGCGACTTGAGACGCACGCCCGATTCCTGGAAGGGATCCCGGCGCAAGACTACGAAGCCATGAAGATCGCGGTCCAGATCGACTTGCTCGGCGACGGCTCGTTCCTTTATCCACCAAGGCCCAAAGAGGCGGTTGCGAAGTAGTGGAGCCATTATGAGCCAGCTCATCAACCTCACCGCCCACCAGGCCGCGCCGCTCGTCAACACGGGCATCGATGGCCACTATCAGGTGACCGCCATCGTCAAGGCCACGTACCGCTGGGACGAAAGGGGCCGGTGCACGCCGATCGAGCCGCAACCCGTGCTGATGGCTGACGAGTATGCAGGCCAACCGGGATTGTCCGGCCTCCTGCGTGCGTCCGATCTTTCGCCACCCAAAGTGAAAGTCGACGTGCTGCTGGCGGGCGCCATCGCGTTTCCCAAACCAATCACCGAAGTCGATGTAGAGCTTTCACTCGGAACCCGTCTTTGTAGGCGCGCTCGCGTCTTCGGAGACCGCGTCTGGCTTCCAGCCGTAACCGCCGACCTCGCACCGTCGCAACCACGCGCAGTCACGCGCGTGCCCATCGCGTGGGAGCGCAGCTTCGGCGGCAGCGACCCGAACGATCCGAAATGCGTCGAGCCCCGCAATCCGGTCGGCTCGGGCGTAACCGAGGATCCCAAGACGCTCGAAGGCAAGCCAGCGCCAAACTTCGAGGATCCGGGCAATCTGCTGCCAGCACGGATGTCCCGTCCAACCCCCGTCGGGTTCGGCCCGATCGCGCCGCATTGGCAGCAGCGCAGCTCACTCGCCGGCACGTACGACGAAAGCTGGCAGAACCATCGCCGCCCATTGCCGCCAGACGATTTTTCGCCCGAATACTTCAACGTCGCGCCCGGAGATCAACAGGTCGACGAATACGAGCCCGGCGAGGAGCTACGGCTTTTCAACCTGACCACCGCGCTCCGCGAGCGGATTTGCCTCCCGGTGCTGCAAGTGCCGGTCACCTTTGTCGCCACCGACGAGGTAAGCGACGAGGTCGCCGCGGTTGACACCGTGATCGTCGAGCCCGAGGAAAGGCGCTTGTCGCTTGTTGCACGCGCGAGAACCGAGCTTGCCGAGGGTCCCATGTCCCTCGGACGCATCATCATCGGCGAGCTGACGGCCGGCATGCGCAAAGCCATCGAAAACGGCAAGGAGTATCCGTGGGATCGTACGCGTCCGGCTCGGCCATGAATCCCGTCGCCATCGATTCCATCGGAATGCTCACGCCAGCGGCCGGCGGCGCCGGCGGCAGCGTAGGCGCGATATACGTCGGCGCTCGCCGATTCGATGACCTTCCACCGGTCTCAAGGGATGCCATTGTCGGTGCAAGGATCAATATTCCGAATCAGCTCGCGGGCCTGGACCGGTTTCTGTTCATGGGCGCGCACGTCTTGTGGCAAGCCGTCGATGCCGACTTGGCGACACGGAAGATCGGCCTCGCGGTCTGCGCTCCGTCGGAAACGGACGAGCCTGATCTCACCGGCCAAAGCGATAGACTGCTGGCTGGCCTGGCAAGAGAAGCCCAACTTTTGCTCGCTCCGCGCGCGTGTCGGGTCTTTGCTGCGGGTCGTGCCGCGATCTTCGATGCCTTGCCATTTGCACTGGCCGTGCTTGGCCAGGCCGACTTGGCAGCGGTGGCCCTGCTCGGGGTCGACAGCTTGGTGACCAAGCCTCGTCTTCGGCGCGCCGTTGAACGCGGTGGCACAACTGCTGACGGCGCTGCTATTCCGGGCGAAGGCGCCGCGGCAATGCTGTTCACCCGAAGGGCGCGGTCCGCGGCTGTTGCGGTTCTGACCGGGGTCGGCTTCGCCAGTGAACCGTCCGCAACCAACCGCGAGAAGAACGTGGGCAGGGGATTGCAAGCCGCAATGGCCAACGCCATCGCGGGCGCAGGGATGCCCAAGGCCACATTCGGGGGACTGGTCCACGATGGTTGCGGCAGCGCCGAATCAGTCGAGGAGCTTGCCTGGGCCAAGACGAGCCCGCTCTTCGCGCATTCCCCCGAGCTTTCCATACTGGCGCCTTCTGTCGCGATGGGTGATGCGGGCGCAGCCATGGGCACCATGTCACTCGCTACCGCAGCGTTCCTGCTAGAGAGGCGCGCGTGGACAGGCGCCGGGTTGTGCTGCCTGGGCGCCGGGGACAAGCGAGGTGCAGTCGTGCTTGCCCCGGTTACCGGCGCGAGTGGGTAGCCAGCGCCTATGCCTGTCGATCCGAGCAGGTGCGGAGGTGAGCGCACGTGCAATACTTGCACGTTCTCCGGCGTAGGCTGCCCGATCTTGCGGTGTCGGTGAATTCGTGAGCCTTGTGGTCCGCTCGTGGCAACTGTGGAAAGGCCAGGTATTTAGCGGAAAACCCTATTCCGGCTAGACTGGGGTCCAATGGCCCTACCTTTTTCGCCAGACTAAACGCGTGCTTCCCGACGACCGAGACCACATCATCGACGGCCGTTTCCGCCTAGAAAGCGAGCGCATCGCAGGCGGCATGGGCATGGTCTATCGCGCCACCGACCTGTCCACCGGCGAAACCGTGGCGGTGAAGATCTCCTCCAGCTTCGGCTCGCAGCTCGGCGAGCGCTTCCAGCAAGAGGCCAACTGCCTGGCCACCATCGCGCATCCGGCCATCGTGCGCTACATCGCCCACGGCCGCACCTCGCACGGCGAGCACTACCTGGCCATGGAATGGCTGCAGGGCGAAACCCTGGAAGATCGCCTCGGGCGCGGGCCCATCCACCTGGGCGCCTCGGTGCAGATGATCCGCCGGGTGGCCGAGGCGCTGTCCGTGGCGCACCAGCACGGCGTCATCCACCGCGACATCAAGCCGGCCAACATCTTTTTGCCCGAAAAGGACATGTCGAAGATCAAGCTGCTCGACTTCGGCATCGCGCGCCGGCTTTTCGACCCGCCTTCCCTGCGCCTGACCCAGGCCGGCTCGGCCCTGGGCACCCCCATGTACATGTCGCCCGAGCAGGCGAAGGGCTCGCTGGATGTCGACGCGCGCACCGATGTCTTTTCCTTGGGCTGTGTCTTCTTCGAATGCCTGACCGGCGACCCGCCCTTCATGGCCGACAGCACCACCGGCACCCTGGCGCGGGTGGCTGCCGACGACGACATCGACGTGGAAGGCCGCTGCAACGGCGTGCCCGAGAGCCTGGTCGTTCTGCTTCGCCGCATGCTCGCCAAACGCCCCGACGACCGGCCCCAGTCGATGCTGGAAATCCTCGACCAACTGGGACGGCTGACCGGCGAGCTGCGCAGCACCGGCGTGTACCCGGTCACCCGCAAGGAGCGCAGCGGCGCCCAGGTGGCCTCGCCCCTGGTGTCCACCGGCGAGCGCCGCCTGGTCTCGGTCATCGTCGTATCGCCGCGCAAGTCCTCGGCGCCACCGCCGCCGCTTAGCCCCAACGCCACCCTCAGCGACCTCGGCAACCTGCTCGCGCGCAACCTGTCCGACGCCGAAGCCGACCAGGAAAGAATGGCCGCCCTGTCCCACGACGTGGCCGCCTTCGGCGCGCAGTTACATTACCTGGCCAACCGCTCGCTGGTGGTCACCCTGCTCGGCGACGTGCAAGCCACGCCCCTCGACCTCGGCATGCGCGCCGCCCGCTGCGCGCTGAAGCTGAAGGCCGCCCGCCCCGATTCCACCATGGGCATCAGCCTGGGCCACGCCGTGCGCGAGGGCGAGCTGCGCACCGGCGACCTCATCAACCGCGCCGTGCACCTGCTCAGCGCCCAGCACCTGGGCTCGATCCACGTCGAGCCCGAAATCAAGCGCCTGCTCGACGCCCGCTTCGAAATCGTGGTCGAGCCCGACGGCCGCGCCCGCATGCTGTTCGAGAAAGGCCTGCGCGAGGTCCCGCGCACTGTCTTGGGCCGCGAGATCCCGTGCCTGGGCCGCGAGCGCGAGGTGCGCGAGCTGGAAGGCTTCTACGAAACCTGCACCGAGGAATCCGAGTGCCAGGTCGTGGTCATGAGCGGCAGCGCCGGCTGCGGCAAGTCCCGCGTGGCGCACGAATTCTTGGAACGCCTGCGCGACAGCGGGCAAAGCTTCGAGCTGCTCATCGGCCGCGGCGACCCCATGCGCATCAACGTGTCGCTGGGCTTGCTCTCGCAAGCCCTGCGCGGCGCCGCCGGCATTTCCGGCACCGAGCCCGACGACGTCCAGCGCAAGCGCCTCTTCGCCCACACCTCGCGCTTCTTGCCGCCGCAGACCGCGCCCACCACCGTCGCCTTTCTGGGCGAGATCGCCGGTATCCGCTTTCCCGACGAGGATCTGCCGCAACTGCAGGCCGCGCGCCGCGACGCCCGCCTGATGGCCGACCAGACCACCAACGCATGGATGGACTGGCTGGAGGCCGAGGCCGAGCACCACCCCGTGTTCGTCCTGCTGGAAGACATGCACTGGTGCGACTTCGCCAGCGCCAACTACATGGATTCCGCCCTGCGCATCCTGCAGAAAAAGCCGGTCATGCTGCTGGCCCTGGCGCGGCCCGAAGTGGACGAGCGCTTCTATGGCCTGTGGCGCGAACGCCGAATTCAGCGTGTGTCCCTGGGCCCACTCGGCAAGCGCGCCGCCGAGGAAATGATCCGGCGCGTGCTGGGCGAGGTGGCCCCTGACAAGCTGGCCTGGCTGCTCGATCACGCCCAGGGCAACCCGTTCTACCTGGAAGAGCTGTGCCGCGCCCTCGTGCAAGGCGGGGACATTTCCGCCATTCCCGACACCGTGCTTGGCACCGTGCAGGTTCGCTTCGACTCCGTGGGCGAAGGCTGCAAGCTGGTTCTGCGCGCGGCCGCCATCTTCGGGCAGAGCTTCCTCGCCGACGGGGTCAAGGCCCTCATCGACGAACTGAGCGACGATGATATAGACCGCTGGCTGGAGATCCTGGTGGACAAGGAAATCCTGTTCTCCCGGCCCCTGGGCGCCGGCCGCCAGCACGTGTTCCGCCACGCCCTTTTGCACCAAGCCGCCTACGCCATGCTGACCCCGAAGGACGAAGTGAACGGCCACTACCTGGCCGCCGACTTCCTCGAGCGCTCGGGCGAGCACGAAGCCATCATCCTGGCCGACCACTACGAAAAAGGCCAGCAGCCCGCGCACGCCATCCGCTGGCTGCGCGTGGCTGCGAATCAGGCGATGGAAGTGGACGACTTGCCCGCGGCTCTTGGGCGCGTGGAGCGCGGTGTGAAGCTGGGAGCGCAGGGCGACGACTTGGCGGAATTGAGGGTGGTGGAATCCGAGGCGCGGTATTGGAAGGGCGAGTATGTGGAGGCAGAGAGGGCGGCGAAGGAGGGGCGCAAGTGTACGGATCCGAAATTGGCTCTACGGGCGTTGAGCGCCCTTATTGATGGGCTTGGTCCGCAAGCCAAGTACGAGGAAATCGCCAAACTCGCGGAAGGTCTGGAAGAGAGACCGGCTCAACCTGAGTTGCTAAACGCCTGGCTAAACTGCAAGTACTACTTGGCATCGTATCTTGCCAGCGCCGGGGAATCTCAAGTCAGAGCACGCACGCTTGAGCTACTGGAGACCTTCCACGATCAGCTCGACCCGGTACTATCAGCTCGCGTGGACTCTATGAAGGCTCACATCGCGAAGGCAGCTGGTCAACCTGGCGAGGCGCTCTTGCTATTCCAGCGCTCCGCTGAATCCTTCGAACACGCAGGACATCGCCGCGCTGCAGCCGAGACCCTCGGCAACGTCGGTTGCTCCTTGATGGAAGTGGGCCAGCTAGAAGAAGCAGAATCTCAAATGAGGAAGCTTCTGGGCACGGCGGAGAGAATGGGACTGAATCACTTGCTGGGCGGCACCTACTACATGTTGTCCAACATCCTGGTCTACAAAGAAAGCGCAGATGAGGCCCGCGAATTCGCAACGCGGGCAATTGAGTGGACATCAAAGAGCGGTGAGCGATACTTCCTCATCTACGCCAGACTGTACGCGTCCGTG
>CAZBIU010000040.1:0-28096 GCA_964491625.1 uncultured Myxococcales bacterium | reverse complement strand
TCACGGGCGGCTATGGTGCTGCCGCGAAGGGTTCTAACGGGTGCGGCTGCTCAACCGGGGAAAGACGCGGCGCGATCAACGGGCAGACCTTGATTGCGCTGGTCCTGATGCTCTTCATCGTACGTCGGCAGACCAGCCTCCGATCAAAAGAGCGGGCACGTCTCTAGATAAGGAGGCGGCGGACCGGCAGGGCGCGAGGAGAGCGCACGGCCGAAGCTCGTGGACGAGCAACGCAGCTGGGGTGAACCTTCCCCAAATGCTGACCAGCAACACTGGTTGGCTCGTCGATTCCCCACTGCCGATGCGGGGTTTTTCCTACAAAACAGGATAAAAGTAGTCCGTTTTTGGTTGACGATGATCATCGACGGCCCGTATCTTCACGACCGTGCCCCAATGCCCTGACGGCAGGGACACGGGGAGGGCAACATGCCAGTCGATTCCAGAACAGCCCAAGCCAGTTTCCTGGTGGGGGTAGATGTTGGCTCCACGACAGTAAAAGCAGTGGTGGTGGATCCGGCGTCGCACGAGATCTTATGGTCCGACTACCAGCGGCATCAGACGAAACAGGCCGAGAAGGCCTTGGAGCTGTTGGAGGCGATCGCGGAGAAGTACCCTGATCTGGAGGCGCAGCCAGAGGGCGCGCGTCTTTACATCACCGGCTCGGGTGCCGGGCCGCTGGCAGAGCCGATCGGCGCCCGCTTCGTGCAAGAGGTAAACGCGGTCACCCTGGCGGTGGAGAAGCTTTATCCCGACGTGGGCTCGGTGGTGGAGTTGGGCGGCCAGGACGCCAAGATCATCATCTTCAAAGAGGGCGTGGACGAAGCGGGCCACAGCACGGGCAAGACCGCGGTCGCTTCGATGAATGACAAGTGCGCGTCGGGCACGGGCGCCACTATCGACAAGTGCTTTCTCAAAGTAGGCATGCCGGCCGCCGACGCTGGCCGTTTGCGTTTCTCCGACGCGAAACTGCACCACGTCGCCGCCAAGTGCGGGGTGTTCGCGGAGACCGACATCGTCAATCTGGTCAAAGCATCGATCCCGGCCGATGAGATCATGTGCTCGCTGGCCGACGCCATCGTGATGCAAAACCTATCGGTGCTCACCCGCGGGAACACGCTCCGCCACCGGGTGCTCTTGCTGGGCGGGCCCAATGCCTACCTGCCGTTCCTGCAAGATTGCTGGCGGCTGCGCATCCCCGAGACCTGGGCGGCGCGCGGCTACGACTACCCCAAGGACCGCCCGTTAGAGGAGCTGATCTTCGTGCCGCCCAAGGCGGAATACTACGCGGCCTTCGGCGCCGTCATGTACGGGATCCACGAGCCCGCGCAGATGGGCCTCTTCCATGGGCTCGATCCCTTGCGCGCCTTCATCGCGTCGGGGCGCAAGGCCAAGCTGGGCGACAGCGCGGGGCCGCCGCTCGCCCGTTCGGCCGCGGAGCTGGATGTGTTCCGCGAGCAGTACCGCATTCCGCGCTTCGAGGCGCGGCCGATCGCGCCCGGCAGCCGGATGCGCGTGGTGATTGGCATGGACGGCGGCTCGACATCTTCCAAGGCGGTGCTCATTGATGAGCACCGCAACATCATCAAGAAGGAATACCAGCTTTCCAAGGGCAACCCTATTCAGGACAGCAAGGAGATCCTTTCTCGCATTCGGAACTGGGCCGAAGCGGAGCAGGTAAGTCTGGAGGTCATCGGCTTCGGCGCCACTGGGTACGCCGCCGACGTGCTCGAAAAAACCGTGCGTGCGGACGCCAATATCGTCGAGACGGTGGCGCACATGACTTCGGCCACCACCTACTTCGGCGACGTCGACGTGGTCTGCGACATCGGCGGACAGGACATCAAGGTGCTCTTCCTGCAGAACGGGGACATCAAGAATTTCCGTCTGTCGAACCAGTGCTCGGCCGGCAACGGCATGTTGCTGCAAGCGATGGCTGATCAGTTCGGCGTGCCCATCACCGAATACGCCGACACCGCGTTCGCGGCCACCTTGTCGCCCCGCTTCAGCTACGGCTGCGCGGTCTTCCTCGACTCCGACCGGGTGAATTTCCAGAAAGAAGGCTACGCCAAGGAAGAATTGCTGGCCGGCCTGGCGCAGGTCTTGCCCAAGAACGTCTGGCAGTACGTGGTGCAGATTCCCCGCATGGCCGCGCTGGGCAAGCGCTTCGTCCTGCAGGGCGGGACGCAGTACAATCTGGCCGCGGTCAAGGCGCAGGTCGACTACATCAAGGAACGCGTGCCGGGCGCCGAGGTCCTGGTGCACCCCCACTGCGGCGAGGCGGGCGCCATCGGCGCGGCCTTCGAAGCTTTGCGCGTGGTGAAGCGGCGCGGACATTCGACCTTCGTTGGATTGGACGCGGCCATCGCCATGGAATGGGAGGCTCGCAACGACGAAAGCACGCGCTGCCATTTTTGCGCCAACAACTGCGCGCGCACGTTCATCGATACCCACACACCCGACGGCGGAAGCGCGCGCTACATCAGCGGGTTTTCGTGCGAGAAGGGAACCGTCGAGTCCAAGGAGGCGATGATCGCCATCGCCACCGAGCGCAAGTCGGTGATGAAGCGCTTTCCGAATCTGGTCGACTACGAGGCGCGTATGCTGTTCCGCCACTTCTACGATGCGCGTCCCTTGCCCGAGGAGGGCGAGGTTGTGGACGACGTGGCGGTCGAGCGCACGCTGCTGGGCGTCCGCCACCTGGACACCCGGCGCGGCTTCCGGCGCTCGGGTCCCGAGGCAGAGGCGCGCCGGCGCAAGCTGCGCATCGGCATTCCGCGCATGCTGAACATCTGGTCTACGGCGCCTTTCTGGCGCACCTACCTCGAGACCCTGGGCATGCCGAGGGGCAACATCGTGTTTTCCGACGTGACCTCGGAGGAGATGTGGATCGAAGGTGGAAAGTACGGTTCGGTGGACCCGTGCTTTCCGGCCAAGGTCGGGCAGGCCCACGTGCACAACCTGCTGTTCCACCATCATTCGTCCGAGCAGCCGCTCGACTACATCTTCAATCCCAGCCTCACCCACGTTCCGTCGTTCGTGAAAAATGCACAGGACTACACCTCGTGCCCTATCGTGGCCGGCTCGCCCAACGTGCTCAAGGCGGCCTTCACCAAGGAGATGGACTTCTTCGCCCAGCGCGGAATTCGCTACCTCGACAGCGCCTTCACGTTGATCGAGCCCGTGCTGCTGCGTCGGCAGCTGTTTGAAGCCTTCGGCGAGATTCTACAAATCACCGAGGACGAATCCGATTTTGCCTGCACGGAAGCCTTCACCGCCATGCGGATCTTCGACGAGGATTTGCAAACCAAGGGCCGTGCGATTCTCGACGAGGTCGAGCGTGACAACCGGGTCGCCGTGCTGCTCTTGGGCCGGCCCTACCATCTCGATCCCGGGCTCAACCACGGCGTGCTGGAGGAATTCCAGGTCTTGGGCTTCCCCATCCTCAGCATCCGGGCGATCCCCAAGGATGAGGACTACCTTGGCCGCTACTTTGCCGAGGACTTGGCCAAGGGGCTCATCAAGAGCCCGCTCGAAATCAGCGACGTGTGGCCCGAGAACTACTCGTCGAACTCAGCCATGAAAGTGTGGGCCGCCAAGTTCGCCAGCCGCCACCCGCACGTGGTGATCTTAGACCTGTCGTCCTTCAAGTGCGGCCACGATGCGCCGACCTACGGGATGATCGACAGCATCGTCAGCGCCGCGGGAACGCCCTACTCGGCTCTGCACGACATCGACGCCAACAAGCCTGGCGGTTCAATCAAGATTCGCGTGAAGACGTACGCGCACAGTCTGCGCCTGCACCAGGAACGCTTGGAGGACATGGCCAAGGCCAAGGCGGAGCTTGCTTACCGGGTGGATTCGAAACGCTTGGAGCTGCTGCGCCGCAAGCAGCACGAGCTCGCCGCGCGCTCGCTGGGCGACACCGGTATTGCGCGCCAGATCGGCGAGCTGGTGGAACGGGTCGGCCGGTACGAGCGCGACACCAGCCAGGCTGCGGCGCGGGCGCAGGCCCTGGCGGCCAATGCGGCAGCGGCGGAGATGGGCCTGGTTCGCTTGGGAGTGCGCAAGCGCGATTCGGAGACGATTTCTCGCATCTAGCCCGCGGTGTTGACGATGATTGGTTCAGCGAAGGAAATTCCAAGGCAGAGCGCCTCGCCTGCACCGAAGTGTGGCGGGCTAGTCGACTGTAATTGGAACCCTGGGAGGGTTCCCAAACCCTCCCGCGATGCTTCGCTGCCGGCAGAGCCGGCAGGCTTCGCACGCGGCTAGCTCGGAAGGAGACAGGTCATGATCACAGCCAAAACGCAGGCGGAGCACGGTGTGCCCGACCTGCTCGACATAGACAACGAGATAGCAACCTTCGAACGGGACGAGAAGCAGCGCCTAGGGCTGCCGGCCGCGGATCGCCACTGGCGCGACACCATGGTCAATCCGCAGTTCAGTAAGAGCGAGCGCGCGAGCACGACCCTGCTGGTCTCGGGGCTGACCGCCGCCCACGACAACCTGGTGAAATCGGCGCTGCGCGGCCTCGGCTACAACGTCGAGGTGGTCGACGTGCCTGACAACGAAGCCCTGCGCTACGGGAAAGAATTCGGCAACCGCGGCCAGTGCAACCCGACCTACTTCACGGTCGGCAACCTAGTGAAACACCTGACCGAGCGCTGTCGCAATGAGGCCATCACGCCGGCCGAGGCTGTCCAGCGCTATGTGTTCTTGACCGCGGGAGCGTGCGGTCCATGCCGCTTCGGCATGTACGCCACCGAGTATCGCAAAGCTCTGCGCGACGCCGGCTTCGACGGCTTCCGGGTCATGCTGTTCCAGCAGCAAGGCGGTCTGGCGCAGGCCACGGGGCAGGACGCGGGCCTTGAGTTCACGCCGAAGTTTTTCATCGGAATCCTGAAGGCGCTGATGGCGGGCGATGTCCTCAACGGCATCGGCTATCGCGTGCGCCCGTTCGAGATCGAGCCTGGCAGCACCGACGCGGCCCTGGCGCGTGCCAGGGAGTACCTGCAGAACGCCTTCGCCAATCGGGGCTCGCTCTTGCTGGCGCTCGTGCGGGCACGCAAGGAGATGGCGCAGGTGAAATGCGATTTCACCCGGCCGGTTCCGCGCGTCTCGATCATCGGCGAGTTCTGGGCCATGACCACCGAGGGCGACGGCAACTACAAGCTGCAGCGGTTTCTGGAAGAGGAAGGCGCGGAGTGCGACGTGCAGTTCGTGACCAACTGGATCCTCTACAACATCTGGGAAGCGCGCTACGACACCCGCGCGCGCGCCTACCTGCGCGGGCAGGACAACGCCAACGCCAGCATCAAGGGATCGCTCGGGCGGGTCGAGCTGAATCGAGCAACCCTGGTGCTTGCGGATTTGGCCCTGCGAGCGGTCTTCCAGACCTTCGCGAACATCGGCGGCATGCCGGGCTACCACATGCCCGACATGGACGAGATCGCCGCCATCGCGCACGAATACTACGACAATCGCTTGCGCGGCGGCGAAGGCCACATGGAGGTCGGCAAGTTCATTCTCAACGTGCTCCGCAACAAGTCGCACATGACCTTGTCGGTGAAGCCCTTCGGCTGCATGCCTTCGTCGGGGATCTCGGACGGGGTGCAGTCCCTGGTCACCGCGCGCTTTCCGCAAAGCCTGTTTTGCGCCATCGAGACCTCCGGGGACGGCAAGGTCAACGTGCAAAGCCGGGTGCAGATGCAGCTCTTCAAGGCCCGGCAGAAGGCGGCTGCGGAATACCAAGAGGCGCTTGCGCGTGCGGGGGTCACGCGCGAGGAGCTCGGCGAGTTCCTCAGCCAGCATCCTCGCTACGCGAGCCCTCTGCATCGCTCGCCCCACGGAGGCGCGGGCACCGCGGCGGATCGCCTGGCCGAGGTTGCGCCACTTCTGGGTAAGTCACCCCTCGCCATCCGGGCGATCGAGACCCGCCGGCAGCTCGGACACGTGGCGCGCGGCACCCGCGCGGCGCTGGGCCGAGCCGTGCATGGCGCCAAGGAGCTGCGCGGACAAGCGGGTCCGCTGTTCGGGCGTTTCAAAGCCTCGCTCAAGGCCGCCGCGGTCAAGTGGGGCACTTCGGGCGACGGGCGAGAACCTGCGGTTGCCGCTGCTCCTTCCGCGACCACGCCGGTGCGATCGAACAAGCTGAGCGTGCTGCACGCCGAAGCGAGCGAAGAGCCAGCCCCGGCCGGGCCCGCGGTTGCTCGGGCCGAGAACCCGCCGTTGGTGGTCAAGGCGCCTGCCGCCCCGATCAGCGAGCCCACGTCTGACCCGGCCAGCGCGCTCAGCGTGGTGCGTGGGCAGGGCACGGCCGCGCGCGACTTCCAGTGGCTCAAGGAGAACATCCCGTGCCAGTCGGCTTGCCCGGCCCACACCGATATTCCGGCGTACCTGAAGGCCATTGCGGACGGGCGTTACGACGACGCCTACCAGATCAACCTGCGCGATAACGTCTTTCCCGGCGTGATGGGACGGGTGTGCTCGCGCCCGTGCGAGGCCGCGTGCCGCCACGGCTGGGAAGGATTGGGCGAGCCGGTCGCCATTTGCTGGAGCAAGCGTGCCGGCGCCGATCTGCGCGGCGGCAAGCCCATGGTGCTGCCGCCCCTGGCGGCACCCTCTGGTAAGAAGGTCGTGGTGGTGGGCGCCGGGCCCGCGGGCCTCGCGGCCGCGCGCAGCTTGGCCTTGCTCGGGCACACCGTGGTGGCGCTGGAGCAACACGCGCGGCCGGGCGGCATGATGGTCCAGGACATCCCGGAATTCCGGTTGCCGCGCGAGGTGATCGAGCTGGAAATCGAGCAGATCCGGCTGTGCGGCGTGGAGATCCGGTGCGGCGTGGCCCTGGGCCGGGACGTAACCCTGGCGCAGCTCGAAGCCGACTACGACGCCGTGGTGCTGGCAGCGGGTACCTTGCGACCCAACCTGCTCGATCTGCCGGGCAAGGATCTGCGCGGCATCGAGCACGGCCTGGATTTCCTGCTCAAAGTCACCGAGGGCAAAGAAGTCTCGCTCGGTCCTAGCGTGCTGGTCATCGGCGGGGGCTTCACCGCGATGGACTGCGCCCGCACCGCCGCGCGCCTGGGCGCGAGCACCATCCAGCTCGGCGAAGCGCCGGGCGGACGGGGACAGATCCCGGCGCTCAAGCTGGGCGCGGAAACCGTGCGCGTGCTCTACCGGCGGTCCAAGGAGGAAATGCTCATCACTCCGGGCGAAGTCGAAGACCTGCAGCACGAAGGCATGGACCTTGAGATCATGGTTGCGCCGGTCGCGTACCTGGCCGGCGACCATGGTGAGGTTCGCGGCATGCGCTTCGTGCGTACGCACATGGGCGAAACCGACGCGTCCGGCCGGCGCAAGCCGGAGCCAATTCCCGGATCGGAATTCGACCTTCCCGCAAGCACCGTGTTGCTCGCCACCGGGCAGTTCCCCGACGGCAGCATCGTCGGCGACGACGGCAAGGAGCTGTTGGCCAAGGACGGCTGGCTGGCTACCGGTTCGGCCCACCGCACCCGGCGGGCCAAGGTCTTCGCTGCCGGTGACTTTGCCACCGGCGCGCGTACCCTCATCGACGCCATCGCTCACAGCAAGGAATGCGCCTTGGTGGTCGACGAGGCGCTCATGGGCCGGCGGCGCATGCAGGAGGTCGCGGTGGTTGAGAACGCCAAGACCACGGGCCGCACGCGCGAGATGGACGAGGTGCCGAGGCGCAAGATGCGTCTTCTGCCGGTGCTCGACCGCAGCTTGCGTGCCGAGGTCGAGCAGGGCTTTGATCGGGAGCGCGCCGCCGAGGAGTCCACCCGCTGTTACCTCTGTCACCACAAGATGGAGATCGATCCCACCCTGTGCACGAACTGCGACTTGTGCCTGAACGTCAAACCGCGCGCAGACTGCATCGTTAAGGTGAGCGGCTTCGAGTACGACGAGGCCGGTCGCATCGCCGGGTTTACCCGAGCTACCGAGGACGACAAGCATCCCCGCATCTGGATCAACCAGTCCGAGTGCATTCGCTGCGGCGCCTGCATCGAGGTGTGCCCCGACGACGCCATCAGCCTGCAGAAGGTCAGCTTGCGCACTGTGATGGCCGCCAAGGCGTAAGCGGATTTCCAAGCGCAAGCCCGGAGACTTCTTCGTGGTGCGTTGCCGTGAGCTACGGCATGAGCTCCCAACCGAGTGCCACGACCAAGTAGCTGGGGGCGTAGGCTCGCCCGCCGTCCGACTGGAACCCCTGCAGGTAACCGCCCTCTGCGACGATTGCGTTGCGCTTCGAAACCGGGAAACGCAGGCCGCCGTAAGCCCCAAGCGAAAACCCGTGGGCATCACCGGCGGGGGCTCCTCCGTAGCGGAACAACAAGGAGTACCCCGGGGCGACCAACACATAGGGAATGACAAGGCGCCAGTCTGGATACTGCGCCTTGAGCCTGAGCGATCCGGTGATCATTGTCGAAACCGGATAGTCGGTTGCAAGCTTGGGAATGACGTTCAAAGTGACCTCGGGCATGAACCCGATGGAGACCGCGCGGTCGAGGCGCCAGTCGACAAACGGCGCCCCACCCAGGGCAGGATAGGCGCGAAGATCCGAGGGTGTGTGCTTCGACCAGTCGAACCATCCGGTTGGCATGAACCGTCCCACGATGCCTAGCTCGAACCGCTGTTCTGGCTGGTCGGCCAACGCCGTCCGCGACCACGTAAGGGAGTGCCCCGCAAGCCAGGCGAGAAAAGCTGCCGCGAATCGGTGTCTCATGGGTCCTCCAAGTGCCGCCCGTTGCAATTCGGAGCCAGAATGCAGCGGTTCGTCCTTCGATCCTATCTGCAATTCAAGGGCCCACGAATAATCCGATGCTTACGCGCCAATTGGAGACCCGACCACGGCACAATTGTCAGGAGAACGTGGTCACCGCCCGCGAAGCCGTGATCGACGCCCGGGAGGTCGCCCGCGCGGCCACCACACTATATGTACGCACGCGTCCCTGGGATGTTCGCTGCCAGAGCCCGCATCCCCAACTGGGGAGGCACCGGCGGGAGCGTTCGAGCGGGATCGGTTGCGTGGGCAGGGAATCGAAGCGGCGCCGGGCGGACGGGCGTGCGTGCCCATGGGTAGACGCTGGGGATCGATCGTGGCACAGGAATGGAGAGCTTCCGATGTGGCCCTGGCGGCGGACGCCGGAAAGATGGCGCTGCGATGGTGTCATACGCGCAGCTGATCAACTAGCTGGGCGTACACAAGAGGTCACATGACATTCATCGCTCCGGTCAGCGCTCTACGCTCCTTCACGTACCCCCACTGTGGGGTTATCGCCCGCCAGTATCACGGGTCTGTGCAGAGGAGCCCTTCCAAATTGAGGCGGTAAACGCCATGGAGACCTACGGGCCCGGGTTGATCATGGCCGACGTGGCGCGCGACATTGTCGAATCCGAATTCGTAGTCGCTGAAATCACGCCGCCGAATCCGAACGTTTACTACGAGCTGGGATTCGCACATGCGGTTGGCAAGCCTGTAATTATGCTCGCCGACAGGGAGGAACTACCGAAACTTCCTTTCGACGTGTCCTCCTCACGGTCCTCTTTTACGAGAACTCGATTCCAGGCAAGCGTGTGTTCGAGGAAGGACTACGAAGGCACATCCGCGCGATACTCGAGAGAAACATGCTTCAAGCGTGTCGGTCGCCAGGCCCATGGGGCCAGGGATCGGCATTTTCGCCAGGGTCATGGGGCCACCGAATCGCCAGGGTCATGGGGCCAGGGTCGCGGATGATCGGACTCTGAATCGCCAGGGTCATGGGGCCAGTCGATCGCCAGGGTCATGGGGCCAGCCCGTGACCTGAGCGAAGGCTGACCCGGGCATCGAGGACCGAAGGCAAAACCGACCTCCAGGCAGCCGCGCGACGGCCGCCGGGAGGTCACATGAGCTTTCGGGAGATCACGATGCAAGACGTACGAGAGTTATTGCGCCGCCACGAGGCGGGGCACAGTGCGCGCAGGATTGCGCGCGAGTTGGGCGTAGATCGGAAGACGGTCGGCCGATATTTGGAAGAGGCGCGCCGACTGGAATCGGCCGCGAGTGGCGTCAGCGACGACGTGGCCATGACCGTTGGCCAGCGCGTGCAAGCGCGGCCGTTGGTGCCACCGTCGTCGGCATGGCAGACACTCGACGATCGCCGCACGCAGATTGCGGGCTGGCTGGGCGGCGAGAAGCCGTTGCGACTGGTGCGCATTCACGAGCTGCTTGCACGCGAGGGCATCGCGGTTGGCTACACGACGCTGCGGCGATTCGCGCGCCGCGAGCTCGATTGGCATAAGCGTTTGCCGACGGTGCGGCTCGACGACCCGCCGCCAGGGCTGGAAGCGCAGGTCGACTTCGGGCTGATGGGGATGGTCACGGACGCAGAGGGACGGCCCCGGCGGCTATGGGTCCTGATCGTGGCGCTGCCGTCGAGCCGGTACATGT
This sequence comes from uncultured Myxococcales bacterium, assembly GCA_964491625.1. Classification (GTDB taxonomy): domain Bacteria; phylum Myxococcota_A; class Polyangia; order Fen-1088; family Fen-1088; genus Fen-1118. The sequence goes on along the minus strand of CAZBIU010000040.1, from coordinate 17,652 downwards.
ACGTGTACCCGACCTTCACCCAGACGACCGAGGATGTCTGTGCTGGGCTGGATGCTGCCTGGCGTTTCTTCGGCGGTGTACCGAAGCACATCGTCTTGGACAATGCCTCGGCCATGGTGGTCCGCGCCAGCGCCACCGATCCGGGGCTCAATCGCGCCTTCCGCGACTATGCCGATGCTCGCCGGATCTTCGCGGACACGGCACGAGTGCGCCACCCCAAGGACAAGGCGCGCGTGGAGAATCAGGTGCCGTACGTGCGCGAGCGCTGGTTCGCGGGCGAATCCTTCGGCACCGACCTTGTGGAGATTCGCCGGCAGGCGGAAACCTGGTGCCGCGAAGTAGCGGGGGCGCGTGTGCACGGGACGACGAGACGGGTGCCACGCGAGGTCTACGAGAGCGAGGAGCGGCCGCACATGCAGCCAGCGCCGGAGACGGACTTCGATGTGCCCCACTGGTGCTCGCCCAAGGTCCATCCCGACCACCACGTGCAGGTGCTCAAGGCGCTGTATTCCGTGCCCACGCGTTACATCGGCAAGACCCTCGATGCACGCGCCGACCGCAAGACCGTGCGTCTGTATTGCGGGGCCGAGCTGATCAAGGTGCATCCGCGCAAGGCCGCTGGCCAGCGCGCGACGGATGTGAAGGATTTTCCGCCGGGCAAGGCTGCGTGGGCTCTGCGCGACGTGGACACAGTCCTGCGCAAGGCGCACGACTATGGTGCCAAGGTGGGTGCCTTTGCCCAGCGGCTGCTCGACGGTCCGGTGCCGTGGCTCAAACTGCGGCAGGCATATGGGCTTTTGCGTTTGTGCGAGCGCTACGGCCATGACCGGGTCAATGCCTTGTGCGAGCGTGCGCTCGCTTTCGACGTGATCGCGGTGCCACGTCTCGAAGGAATGCTCAAGGACGCGCGGCGGACCGAGGACGCTGCTGTCGCCACCGGCCGCGTGATCGTGCTGCCGGCCCGCTTTGCCCGGGACCCTTCGGCCTTCGCCACGCGTGCCGCTGCACCGCCCGATCCACCTGTCTCGACGGACGCAGGAGGTGAATCATGAGCCCCCGCACCATCAGTGCCGACTTGGTCGCCTCACTCAAACGACTTCGCCTGGGAGGTCTCATTCCAACCCTCGCCGAGCGCTTCATCCTCGCCGAGAAGGAGGACACGCCCTACGAGGATCTCCTCCTGCTGCTGCTGACCGACGAGATCTCCCGCCGTGACAGCAATGCGGCTTCTCGTCGCGCGGATCTGGCCGGTCTCGACCCAGACATGGTGCTCGAGCGCTGGGACAAGACCGCGAAGGTGACCTACGACCGCCGGGTGATGAATGAGCTCGTCTCACTCCGCTTCGTGGAGGACCACAGGAACGTCGTCATCCTCGGTCCCGTGGGCGTGGGTAAGACCTTTCTCTCGAACGACATGCCGGAAACGGGAAGGCCTTCGGGTAGTCTTCGATGACCTCGCCTGCAAGCGTAGCGCTCAAAATGTCCCGCTCGCCCAGTACGTCGGCAAGCATCTCGTCCACAGCGTGCCCAGAGAGCCGATACTGACGGGAGCTCAATGCCGCACGAACTTCATCGAGGATCGCCACCTGAGCAGAGTACCAGGACGCGCGCTGCGAGCGCCAGGTTGTCGAGCGGGGCGCTCCACGATGCCGCCCATGATGCGGTTGCAGGGGACAAGGGCCTGTCAACCCTCGGTCGGCGTTCAACGACCACCACCTAACGGCCCTTTCCGCTGAACGGCAAGGCGATGCCGATTCACTCCGCGATGATCTTCGTTCAGCCCGTGGATGACTCGACCTTGCATTCCAGGGTCAAGGAAAACCGGCACGTTGCTCATGGCTGGTCGCGTCCCGGTTACAATGAACGGCAGCCCGTCAAGCGTCGCCGGTCGAGACGGGTTCGCCGTCGGGCGCCACATCTACGGCCACGCGTAGACTGTGCTTCCCGCCTCCGTGAATCACCCCGCGCAGGGGCGTGACGTCGCCGAAGTCACGACCGATGGCCAACGTGATGTGCGTGTCGCCAACCAGGGCGTCGTTGGTGGGATCCAAGTCCACGAAGCCAAAGCGCGGCGACCACACCGACAGCCAGGCGTGCGAAGCGTCGGCGCCCTGCAGGCGCGGCATTCCCGGCGGGGGCGTGGTCATTAAGTAGCCGCTCACGTAGCGCGCGGACAGCCCGAGCCCACGCAAACAGGCGATCATGAGATGCGCGAAGTCCTGGCAAACCCCGCGTCGCTTTTCCAGCACCTCGGCCAGGGGCGTGGCGATGGTGGTCGCGCGCGGATCGTAGGTGAAATCGTGGTGGATGCGCCCCATCAGATCCACGCAGCCTGAGAGCAACGGCCGCCCCAACGGAAAGCTTGGCTGGGCGTACTGCCGCAAGGCCTTCGACAGGACGATGAACGGCGACGGGAAGGTCATCTCCTGCGCCTCCAAGTCCTCGCGTCCGTCGGCGAGCGCGCGGGCGGCGTCTTCCCAGACCACATCATCATCTGCCAACGGACAATCACTGGCCGCAACCTCGACCTGGCTGTGCGCGCTGGCGACGAGCTCGTTGTGTGCGCTGGCCAGCACCACGTGGGCGGCGCGGTTGCCGAAGTAGTCGATCCGTTCGCGACACACGATGGGGGACGGCTGAATCTCCAGCGTGGCGGACAGGCAGCGCTGGCGTCCCAGATCGCGCGGCAGAAGATGCAAGTCGTGCTGCGAGTTGCTGACCACCTCGCTGTAGCGGTAGTGGGTCACGTGGCGAATCCTGTACCTCACTGCCTCACACCCCGCCCAGCGCTCCCGACAATGCCCGCGGCATGAGCGCATGGCTCAGGTAGCCGCCACACAGCTCCGCCGAGAGCAGCGAAAGATCAGCTTCGATCGCCTGCAAGATCGCGTGCAACGGCGGTGGCTCGCCCGCGGCCGGGGCTTCGCACGCGGGTACCACGTCGAGCAGCTGCAAGCGCGTGAGCGCCGCCAACGCCAGCCGTTCTTCCGGGCGCAATCGAGCCACTGCGCTGTCGTGGGGCAAATGGCGCAGGTGCTCGCGCAGGGCCGCGATCTGGAACAGCACCGCGCGCGGGTTGCCGTCGTCGACCAGCAGAAGGTCCACCACCGCCGCGGGATGCAAGCCGGCCAGGTACCGCCGCCGATACGAGATGCTGCTGTCAGCCACGGCAAGTAGGGCTTCCAAGAGCGTGCTCTCGCTTTCCGCGCCAGTGGCAAAGGCTGCGCGCAGAAGCGACAAGAGCTGCAGCGCGCGTTCCAGCCTGCGGCCCATGTCGAGGAAACGCCACCCGTGCCCGCGGGTCATGCTTTCCATGGCCAGGCCGGAAAGCGCGGACAGACTGGTGACCACGCGATCAAGGAATCCCGTCAAGGCGCCGAGCCCGGGCTGGCGCGCAAGCCCGGCGGCACGATCGGCCTCGTCGCCCAGCGCGCCCAGCACGCGAAAGGTATCGGTAGAAAGCCGGTCGCGAACCGCGGCGGCGGAACGCATGGCCGCGCGAAGCGTGCTGTAAAGAGATCCGGATGCGTCCAGCGCGCACAGGGCGCGGGCTAGCCACGCGAGTGGCTGTTCCTGCGCCACATCGAGCGGCTTCGATTCCGTCGCGCTGGCCATGACCTGCAACAGGGTCGGCATGGCCGGCGAAAGCGCCAAACGGGCCTCGCCTTCCTCAGCCAGGCGACTGAGCAGGTGCCGGGCGAGACGGGCCACCGCCTCCGCACGCTCGGCATAGCGTCCGAACCAAAACAAGTTGTCGGCGCTCCGACTTGGCAGGTCTGCGCCACCTCGCGACAGCTCGACCGAACGTGTGGCCGGTGGAAGCAGGCTGAAGTGTTCCACCTGCGCTTCGCCGCGCACCCACAGATCCTTGGCAGTCGCGCCCTGGGCGATGGCGATGTTGGCGGCGCCGTCGCCCGACGGCGCTGCGTCGGAAAGCGATAGCCCGCCGGGCATCACCGCGCACTCATCGCCCGACAGAATGACGAACGCGCGCATCACGGAGCTGCGCGGTCTGATTTCATCTTCTACCAACACCGGCACCCGCGATAGGGCGACGCACTCTTGCGCCACGAACCTGTCGGGTTGCGCCCGCACCTGGGAAAGCAGGGCCTCGCGCGCCTCGGTCCCCATCCCACCCGCGAACGCCAGCCCTGGCCCCGCCCCGGCCCAGGACGGGCGAAAGACCATCGCGTCCGCGTGGGCAAGCGCGTGCTCAAGCGACCGTTCCTCGCCACACCAAAACGCCGGCGCGCAATCGAGCGCCAGCTCCTCGCCGAAGAATTCCCGGGCGATGCGCGGCAGGAAGGGAAGCAATGCTGGCGACTGGGCCAGGCCGCTGCCAAGCGAGTTGGCGACTGCCACTTGGCGGGCGCGCGTCGCCTCGACCAAACCCGGCACGCCCAGTTGCGAATCGGGACGCAGCTCGAGCGGATCGCAGTAGTCGTCCTCGGGCTGGCGCAAGATCACGTCCACCGGCGAAAGCCCGCCCAGCGTCTTGAGGAACACGCGGTGCTCGCGCACGGTGAGATCGCCGCCCTCGACCAGAGGGTAACCCAGGTATTGCGCCAGGAACGCCTGCTCGAAATAGGTCGGGCTGTACGAGCCGGCGCTGAGCAGCACGATGCGCGGATCCTCGCGCGGCACCGGCGACAACCCGGCCAGGGTCTCCCGCATGGTGCGAAAGAAGGAAGCCATGCGCAGGACGTTTCCCTGTCGAAAGGGCTCGGCCAAGGCCTGTGAAACCACCAGGCGATTTTCGAGAGCGTAGCCTGCCCCGGTGGGCGCCTGGCTTCGGTCGCGCAGCACGCAGAACGAACCCGTCGATGTGCGCACGAAGTCCGCCGCGTAGAGCTGCACATACGATCGTGTATCGAGCCCGTGGCAGGGCCGGAGGAAGGTTGGATTCCCCAGTACCAAACGTGCCGGCAGGTAACCTTCCCGGACCAGTCGCTGCGGCCCGTAGAGATCCTTCAAGATGCGATCGAGCAGGCGTGCCCGCGCCGCAAGCCCGGCGGCCAGCCCGGCAAACTCGGCGGCGTCGATGAGCGACGGGAGCACGTCGAGCTTCCACGGCTGATCGTTGGGCCGGCCGTCATTGGGCACGCTGTAGGTCACGCCGTGATCGCGCACCAACTGGCGTGATTGCTCGGCGCGCTGGCGCAGTCCCGCGGGTCCGAGCTGGTCGAGAAACGCCACCAGGGCTTGCGCGGCCGGGCGGGGCTCCCCGGTAGCGTCCACGAACTCATCCCAGATTCCCGGCTGCGGCCGGTAACGCGCGCAAAAGGCACGCGGGTTTGTATCGTCCCGCGCGACAAGGCGTTCTTGCGACTGCACCTGGTTCATCGTCGCAGATCGAGCGTGAGCGGAAAAAGGGAATTCTTCGCCTCTGCTTGCTCGCACATGGTGCCAGGCGTGTGGCCGAAGGGCAAGAAGCGGGCCGCGCGTCGGCTTTCTGCCACCAGCGCGTTGGCCGGTCGAGAATCGAAAGCCATGCCGCCAGGGTGCGAGACGTAATAGGTGCAACCGCCCACGGAACGCTCGGACCAGGCATCGTACACGTCGAAGACCAGCGGCGCGTGCACCGGAATCGTCGGGTGCAGGGCCTCGGGCGGCTGCCAAGCGCGAAAGCGCACCCCCGCCACCAGCTCGCCCGGCGTGCCCGTGGGCGCCATGGGTATGCGTCGCCCGTTGCACAGAAGCGCGTGGCGGCCTTCGGTCAGGTTGCGGGCGCGTATTTGCAACCGCTCCAGCGACGAATCCACGTAGCGAGCCGTGCTGCCCTGCGCGCCCTGCTCGCCCAGCACATGCCAGGGCTCCAGCGCCCGACGCAGCTCGATGTGGAGGGAACGAACCTGCAGCGCACCGATGAACGGAAAACGAAACTCGTAATGCGGACGGAACCAGTCCGCTTCAAACGCGAAGCCGGCGTTCGCCAGATCGGCCAACACGTCGTCGAAGTCCTCGCGCACGAAGTGCGGCAGCATGAAGCGGTCGTGCAGCGCCGTCCCCCAGCGAACCAAACCCTGCTGATAGGGCCTTTGCCAGAAGCTGGCCACCAGCGCCCGCACCAAGAGCTGCTGCGCCAGGCTCATGCGTGCGTGCGGTGGCATTTCGAAGTTGCGCAGCTCGAGGATTCCCTGTCGCCCCGACGAGGAGTCCGGGTTGTACAGCTTGTCGATGCAGAATTCGGCGCGATGCGTGTTGCCGGTCACGTCGACCAGCAGATTGCGGAAAAGTCGGTCGACCAGCCACGGCGCGCAGATCTTGCCCGGCTCGGTGAGGCCAAACGCGATTTCCAATTCCGCCAGGGCGTCGTGCCGTGCCTCGTCCACGCGCGGGGCTTGGCTGGTGGGTCCGATGAACAGCCCGGAAAACAAATAGGACAAGGACGGGTGGTTGTTCCAGTAGGCGAGTAGGCTGCGTAGGAGATCGGGACGGCGCAAAAGCGGGCTGTCCGCCGCCCGGCGACCGCCCAGCGTGATGTGGTTGCCGCCGCCGGTGCCGCTGTGGCGCCCATCCAGGTCGAATTTCTCCGTCGACAGTCCGACCTGGCGGGCTTCTTCGTACAGCGCGGTGGTGACCTCGCGCATGTCTTTCCACGAGCATGATGGCTGAATATTCACTTCCAACACGCCCGGATCGGGCGTCAGCTCGAACTTGGTAAGGCGCGGATCGGCCAGCGGCGGATAGCCCTCCAGGCGCACCGGCAAGGCCAGCGCGGCAGACGTGGACTCGATGCTGCTCACCAGCTCAAGGAAGGCCTCCGCGCTTTGCAGTGGCGGAAGGAAGACGTGCAGGATGCCGGAACGCGGTTCCACGCAAAGGGCGGTTCGCACAAGGCGCGAATCGGATTCACCCTTGCCCGGGGCAAGGTGGCTGGCTCCGCCGTCCCCGGGTTGCATCATCACCGGGATAGGCAGGGGCGGCAGCGCGGCCAGGCGATCGGGCTCGTAGAAGCCTTCGCGGTCACCGGGCGCGACCCAGGGCAGCGAATCGAGCGGCAAGCGAAGGCCCATGGGCGAATCGCCGGGCAGAAGGAACAGGTGCTCGCGCCGCAGAAACCAGGGGCCGCTCCGCCAGCCGCCGGTCCAGTCTCGGGCCAACGGCAGGGCGTAGCCCACCTTCGCGTTCAGAGTTTGCTCGAACACGCGCGCGAGGCGCCGGCGTTCCAATTCGTCGTCGAGGCGACAATCGAGCGGATCGACGTTGACGGGCAGGCGCCGTTCGCGCCAGAGGTAGTACCACAGGTCCTCGTAGCCGGGCCTGATGTGCGTGGTGCCCACCTCCAGCCGGTTGGCCAGCGCGCTGACGAAGGCCTGGGCCTGGTCGACCGTGTGCCCGGGCCCCGGCGCGTCCTCGCAGACGAGAAGATCGCCCTCGCGCCAAATGGGGACTCCGTCGCTCCGAAAATAACAGGCGATGGACCAACGGGGAAGTTGCTCGCCTGGATACCATTTGCCCTGCCCGTGTTGAAGCACGCCACCGGGAGCGAAGCGGGCACGCAATCTGCGCGAGAGAGTGTCCGCCAAGCGGAACTTGGCGCCCCCCAAAGCGGCGTTGTTCCACTCGGGCGCATCCGCGTCCGCCGCGTAGACGAAGGTCGGCTCGCCGCCCATGGACAAGCGGACGTCGAGGGATTCCAGCACCCGATCAACCTCGGCGCCCATCTGGTCGATGCGTGACCACGTCTCGTCGCTGTACGGCTTGGTGCTGCGCGGAGCCTCTGCCACCCTGGCCACCTTCATGGCAAAGGAAAACGACTCGCCCAGCTTGTCCTCGTCGCCGCGCTTGTTCCACGCGAAGGAACCCGTCACCGGTGCGGCGGAGCCTGGCTCCGGCGTGCAAGCAAGCGGAATGTGTCCTTCACCAGCCAGAAGGCCGCTCGTGGCGTCGAGGCCGACCCAGCCTGCGCCAGGCAGAAACACCTCAGTCCAGGCATGCAGATCCGCGACGTCCTCGCTGACGCCCGCCGGGCCAGTCACCGGTTTCTCGTCGGGCCGAAGCTGGATTGAGTACCCGGAGGCGAAGCGCGTTGCGAAGCCCAGGTGGCGCAGAAGCTGGCATTGCAGCCAGGCAAAATCCCGGCACGAGCCGTGACCCAGGGTCAGGGCCTTTTCCGGCGTGAACACGCCAGGCTCCATGCGAATATCATAGCGAAGCAAGCGCTGGACGTGCTGGTTGATGTCGACCAGCACATCCATGGTGCGACGGCCATCGCGAAAGAATTGCTCACGGCATACGCGCACCAATTCGGCCATCCTCGGCTCGATGGGCAGCGTGTCGAAATACGGCTGAAGCTCGCGCCGCAGGCCAGGTTCGTATACCAGCGGCAGCTTCTCTGCCTTCTCTTCCAGGAAGAAGTCGAAAGGGTTGACGGTAATCAGATCCACCAACAGGTCGACTTCGATCTGCAGGACCTGTGCGGGTTCGGGAAAGACCAAACGCGCTTGGTAATTGCCGAAGGGATCTTGCTGCCAATTGAGGAATTGCTTGCTGGGAGCGATCGTCAGTGAATACGACTCTACCGTGGTCCGGGTGTGCGGCGCAGGCCGCAAGCGCACCACGTGAGGCGAGAAGGAAACCGGTCGGTCGTAGCCGTAGCTGGTCAGGTGATGCAGGGAAACGCGCACCGGAGAAGCGTAGCTGCCGGTTGTTTTCCGGACTGTTTCCTCCCGGTATGTTCGCCGCGAAATGTGTCCCGGTTCAATCCCGCGCCTGAATTAAACGGGGAAGCAACGAGTTACCGATTCTTCCCTGGCCAGAAACGCCCCGGCAATATGCGAGCGCTAGCCTTAAGGGAGACAAACAGGCCGAGCTTCCAGTTTCACGCAGCAAAGCGGCTTATCCATGACGACGACAACCTTCCTCGACGAAATGTATGGCCCATCTACCTTGGAGGGGTTCGCCGAGCAGCAGAAGAAGGGCCAGGTTCGGACGCCCTACCAGGCCATCGTCCAATGGCTAAAGGCCACGGATCGGACGCTGCTCGCCACCAAGCGTGAAGAGGCTGATCTGATCTTCCGCCGCGTGGGCATTACCTTCAACGTGTATGGCGATCAGGCCGGCACCGAACGGCTGATTCCTTTCGATATCATTCCTCGCGTGCTGGCCGCCGACGAGTGGTCGCGTCTGGCAGCCGGGCTGGTGCAGCGGGTGAAGGCGTTGAACCTTTTTCTGCACGATCTTTACCACGGACAGGAAGTGATCCGCGCCGGTGTGGTTCCCGAATCGCATATCCTGCGCAACTCACTCTTTCGCCCTGAAATGAAGGGCGTGGACGTGCCCGGCAATGTGTACGTTCACATCGCGGGCATCGATATCGTTCGGGTCGAAGAAGGCACGTTCTACGTGCTGGAAGACAACCTGCGCACGCCGTCCGGGGTTTCCTACATGCTGCAAAACCGAGCGGTGATGATGCGGCTGTTTCCGCAACTCTTCGCCAAGGCACGGGTGGCCCCGGTCGATCACTACTGCCACGAGCTCCTGCGCACCCTGCGCTCGGTCGCGCCGGCCACGGCGGAGGGCGAGCCCACCGTGGTAGTGATGACGCCCGGCCCGCACAACAGCGCGTATTTCGAGCACACCTTTCTGGCCGAGCAGATGGGCGTCGAGCTGGCCGAAGGACAAGATCTCTTCGTGCGCGACAACGGCGTGTACATGCGCACGACCCTGGGTCCGCGCCGGGTCGACGTGATCTATCGTCGCATCGACGACGACAGCCTGGATCCGCTGGCATTCAAGCCCGACAGCATGCTCGGCGTGCCCGGCTTGCTCAGCGTGTATCGCAACGGCGGCGTCACCTTGGCCAATGCCATCGGCACCGGCGTGGCCGACGACAAGTCCAGCTATCCGTACGTCCCGGACCTGATCAAGTTCTACCTGGATGAAACGCCTATCCTGGGCAACGTGCCGACCTACCGCTGCTCCAAGGAGGGCGACCGCGCCTACGTGATCGAGCACTTGCACGAGCTCGTGGTCAAGCAGACCCAGGGCTCGGGCGGTTACGGCATGCTGATTGGCCCGCGCAGCACGCGCGAGGAACAGGAAAAGTTCCGCGCCCTCATCACCGCGCACCCGGATGGCTATATCGCGCAACCGACCCTCGCGTTGTCGTCGTGCCCGACCTTCGTGGAGGAGGGCATCGCGCCCAGGCACATCGATCTGCGGCCATTCATCCTGACCGGCGCGAACGGCAGCGTGGTGGTGCCGGGGGGCCTTACCCGGGTGGCGCTGACCCGAGGATCGCTGGTGGTCAATTCATCCCAAGGCGGAGGCACCAAGGACACCTGGGTGCTGCGCCCATGATCTAGTCGAGAGAATCAGCATGCTCAGTCGAACCGCCGACAACTTGTACTGGACCGGACGCTACATCGAACGCGCGGAGAACCTGGCGCGCGTGGTGGACGTCAGCTATCGCAATGCCTTGCTGGGCTTGGCCGGCGCCTCCCCGGAGGGCGAATGGCGGGACGCCCTGGCCAGCCTGGGCAGTCCTCCGCAGTTTAACGAGCGTGGGTACAGTCCCACCGAGGCCGACCTCACGCGCTTCTTCGTGGTGGACACCGAGAGCCCATGCAGCATCAAGTTCTGCGTGCGCGCCGCCCGAGAAAACGCCCGCGCGCTGCGCGCCGCGATCTCCACCGAAATGTGGGAAAGCATCAACACGACCTGGCTCGCCGTGCGCGATCTCGACGAGGCGGGCTTGCGTGCCCGAGGCCTGCGCGAATTCTGCGACTGGGTCAAGGATCGCTCGCACCTGTTCCGGGGCGTGACCCACGGAACCACCCTGCACGACGATGCCTTCCGTTTCTTGCGCGTCGGCACCTTTCTCGAGCGCGCCGACGGCACCGCGCGACTGCTCGACACCAAGTATCGCTCGCTCGAAGGCATGAATGCGGATCCCACGGGCGCGACCTATTACGCCTGGGGCTCGGTGCTACGGCAGGCCAGCGCTTTTCGCGCCTACCACCAAACCTATCACGACGTGATTACACCACGTCGGGTTGCTGAGATGTTGCTCCTGCGTCCGGAAATGCCACGCAGCCTTCGTTTCTGCGCCACCCAAGTGGCCGACCATCTGGACATTTTGGCCGGAAGCCGTGATCTGGAGGCTCAGCGCCTCGCTGGCGAGCTGCACGCGCGGCTGCGCTTCGCCCGCATCGATCGCGTATTGGCCGCGGGTTTGCACGATTTCCTGGAGGAAATCCTTGGTCGAATCGCCGAGCTGTCCACGCAACTGGCACAGGACTTCATGATGACTATCTGATCGGAGGTACCATGCGTTTATCTATCGTACACGAAACGAAGTATCGGTATGCGACTCCAGCCAACTACACCATCCAGTACCTGCGATTGTCGCCGCAGACCACGGGGCAACAGAAAGTCCTTAGTTGGCGGTTGGACCTGCCCGCACCGGCGCGGCCGTTCATTGACGGCTTCGGCAACACCGCGCATGTGCTGGTCATCGACAAACCCCACCAGGAGATCAGCATCCGGGCGCGCGGTGAAGTCGAGGTCGAGGACGAGCCCTTCGTGTTGCCCGATACCGGCCTGCATCACCCCGACCTCTACATGCGTTCAACCGAGCTGACTGCGCAGGACGAGGCCTTGATCCGCTTCGCGGACTTGTTCAGGCGACAGACCGCGAACAATCGTGCAGCGGCAATTGAATCGCTGATGGGCGCCGTTCGTGAACGGGTCGACTACAAGACCGGCATCACCCAGGTGACCACCCCGGCCGCACAGGCGTTTGCGCGCGGCGCGGGTGTCTGCCAGGACCACGCGCACGTGTTCGTGGCTTGCTGTCGCCAGCTCAACATCCCCGCCCGCTATGTCAGCGGTTACCTCGCGCCCAAGAACATCACCATGGCCAGCGATGGCAGCGTGCAGGGACTGGCCAGCCACGCCTGGGCCGAGGCGTGGATCGACGGCGTCGGTTGGCAGGGTTTCGACGTGGCCAACCGTGTGCGCGCACAGGGCCGGCACGTGCGGTTGGCGGTCGGTCTGGACTATCTCGACGCGTGCCCTGTGCGCGGTTTCCACCGGGGCGGCACCGGTGAGTCGCTTGGCGTGGAGGTTCACGTGGCGCCCTCGGATCGCGGCAACACGGCGGATCCACTGGCCCAGCAAGCGCAGCAAGCCCAACAGTAGCCGATCGAACGGGGAGGCGTCGGCTACCCAAGATTGCCGACGGTTCGGTTGTTTTGCCCTCATATCCAGAACGAAATGGCCTCACAATGGCGGTGACGTTCTGGCTGCCCACCACCGGGACCGGCTGTTGCAAGCACTGGCGGGTACGACTCCCAGGGAGACATGACATGGCATTTGCCGATTGGTTTCGTCCAAGATGGAGGCACTCCAACCCGGCGATTCGCATCCTGGCGGTAAAGACCCTGACCAAACCGGCGATCTTGGCGCGGGTGGCGACGTGCGACGCGGACGCCAACGTCCGCCGCACGGCAGTCGAAATGCTGAGCAACCAGGCTGTGCTGGGCGAGGTGGCCAAGGCCGACGCGGACGAGGAGCTGCGTTCCCTGGCTCTCGGCCAAGTTACCGAGGCTACGATTTTGGCGGACATCGTGCAGAAGGGAAAACCCGGCGACACGCGCGCCGCCGCGCTGGCTCGGCTGACCGATGCAACCCTATTGGGCGAGGTGGCTAGAGGGAACGACGACGCAGAACTGCGCAGGACCGCCACCCTGCGCGTAACGGACTCGGCCCTACTGGGCGAAATCGCGACCAAGGACGCCGACGTCAGGGTTCGCCAGGCGGCCATCCCACGCGTGACCGATACCGCGGTGTTGGCTGATATCGTGATGAGAGAAACCGACCCCAGCATGCGCCAGTTTGCTATCGACCGGATCGACCTGTCGCTGGTGACGGACGAGCTGGTTCTTTCTGAGGTGGCGAGGAGCCACCACGGCGTGGCGTCGCGCAAAGCCGCCACGGCGCGGATCAATAGCTCGACCGTGCTGATGGAGATCGCCGACGGCACCGACAACAAGGAATTGCGCGAGCTCGCGATTCGGCGGGTGACCGACCAATCATTGCTGGCGACGGCGGTCATCGAGGAATGCAGCAGCGCCATGGCCATCCTGAGAATCATCACCGATGCGACGCAGATTGGGCGCATCGCCAAAACCGCGAAGAGTAAAGAGCACCGCGAAAAGGCGGTAGCGCGCATGCAGGACGAGGCGGCGCTTGCCGAGGTGGCCAATACCGATCCCGAGGCCTCGGTGCGCGCCGAGGCCGGCAAGCGACTCCCCCCCGCGCGCTGGAAGGATTTGCTCGCCATCCTCAATGCCAAGAAGCCCGCAGTGCCTGCCGCCGCCCCGGCGTTGCTGGCCGAGATTGCCCGCAAGGCGATCGACCATGAGGTTCGATCCGCGGCGGTCATGCGCTTGGACGACGGCGCCGTGCTGGCCCAGGTGGCCGAAAGAGACTCGACTGAATCCGTGCGGCGCGATGCCCGCCAGCGCATCACCATCGTCGAGCGCGAAGAGCGGGCGGCCCAAGGCAGCGCGACGGGCGAGGACCTGCGCGATCTCGGCCTCTATTACCGGATCGAGGATCCGCGCAAGGCCATTCGCTACTTGACGGAGGTCATTGGCCGAGTGGCCTGGCTGCAAGGCATTCCGTGGCGGGAGCGCATAACGATCTACGAGACCAGGGCGGCCGCGCACCTCGCCATTCGCCAATACGACCCGGCCATCACCGACTACGACCAGGCCATCGAGGAATGCCAGGAGCCCGGATTCGAATACCAGACCCTGCGCAAACGCTCGGCCTGCTACAAGGAAATGGGAATGGATGACCAGGCGCAGGCGGATCGCGCCGCGGCGGCGAAGGCCCTACAAGAATACGACGCCCGCATGAAAGGACCGTAGCCACCGGACATCCCATCTTCCGGCCAAGTGGCGAGCCGAGCCGCGCCGTTGGCGGGAATGCGCCCCCGACTTACGCCCCTTGGGCGCCGGCGCGAAGGCGGCGGATTGCCTCGGCGACACCTTCGGGCGCCTGAAAGATCGACACGCCGGCCACCAGCACACAAACCCCGGCCTTCACCACCGTGGCAGCGTTCGCCGCGCCGATGCCGCCGTCGATCTCGATGTCGCAGGCAAGCTTGCGCTCGTCGATCATCTGGCGCAGGCGCGTAACCTTTTGCAGCACGCTGTCGATGAACTTCTGCCCGCCGAAGCCGGGATTGACCGACATGACGAGCACCTGGTCGACTTCCGGAAGAACGTCCTCGATGGTCGATACCGGCGTGGCGGGGTTGATGACCACACCCGCGCGTTTGCCGAGGCCGTGAATCTGCTGCAGGGTATTGTGCAGGTGCGGGCAGGTTTCCTGGTGGACCAGAATGACGTCGGCGCCAGCGTGCGCGAATTCTGGGAGGTAGCGCTCCGGCTCCACGATCATCAAGTGCGCTTCCAACGTCGCCTTGGTGATCTTGCGCGCGGCCTCGACCACCATAGGACCGAAGCTGATGTTGGGGACGAAGCGTCCATCCATCACGTCCAGGTGAAAGCGATCGACATGGGCTGCGTCAGCCTCCTTCATGTGATCTCCCAACCGGGTGAAGTCCGCCGCAAGAATCGACGCCGATATCTCAACCTTGTTCGTCATCTTTCGCGCGAACTATGCCGTCGGTCCGAGCAGCGTTCAACCCGATTCGCGAGAGAGATCTCGCATCAAGGCAGATGCTTCGTCGCGGTTGGCTCTGGCCGAGGTTTCTGCTTGCCTGGGCCACCCGACTTAAGCAACGGCCGGCCTTCAGACGGCGTGCGCGGCGCCTTGGCGGGCACCGCCTTGCTCGCCACCGGGGCGACCGGCGGCGCTATCAGCTGCGCCGGCGCCGGATGCACTGGCAGCGCGGGCGGCGGCGGTGGATCCGGCAGCACGGGTCCGGGCTTCTTGCGAAAAACTGCCCACTGGCCGGAAGCCGCCAGCAAGTCGACCATGCCGTGGTAACCACGAAACAGGTCGAATCTCGGCGGCAGGCTGCGCACGATGAAATAGTCGAATATCTGCAGCATCGGGCCAGGGGCAAAGCCGGACGGGCCCCAGGGATTGGTGATGAGGTCCTTGGGGATCTTCCAGCTACAAGGCATGTGGCGAAGGCCGCAATACGCCGGCGGAACCATGCTGCCCGGGGCCGGACGCAGGGCCGGGTAGAAATCGGGCACGCCGACCACGGCGGAGTCCACCATCATGATCTGCGACTTGCGATCGAACACCAGCCCCAGGGCCTTGCCGCCAGGGGGCGTCTTCTCCATCACCTTCAAGAAGCCCGCGACCTCGGCGCCGTAGGCTCGGTAGTGCAGGTACAACTGGTGGCCGTAGCCGATGCCTAACACAACCGCCGGCAGCGGCAGCAGCAGGGCCAGGACGCCGCGCAGTCGCAAAAGCCCGCTTGGCACCAGCAGCAGGGCTATCAGCAATACCAGCACGGCAAAGCGCGGAAAGAAGGTCATCAGCTCCAGCTCCTGGAGGTGATGGGGCAAAGCCATGTACGCCAGCATCGCGCCGAATGCCGCGATCGCGCCCGCCAGTGCCAACTGGAGCCCGCGGGTGGTGCGCCCGTCACCAATGCTTCGACGACGGACGAGACCGATAAGCCCGACCGCCGCATAGACCCCCATGATGAGGCACAGGGCCTTGCACGCCGACACGTCGGCCTCGTCGACAAAAGCCCGCATTGCATTCCCCGGCAGCGCTCGCACGCGATCCGTAAGGTCGATTCCCCAACCCCGATTCCCCACGTCGCCCAAGCGATGGTGCTTGAGAAAACCCCACGCTGCGGCCGGGGTCAGGGGGCGCTGGCCAGCGACCGGCGGCGAGCTCAAGTGCCAATACGCCAGCCCGCCGAGCGACGGCACCAGGGAAAGCGCCGCCAGGACCTTGCGGCGCCACGTGGAGGGAACCAGCACTGCGAAAGCCAACCCCGCGCACAGGCCGTAGAGATGGTTCTGCAGGTGACAGAGAAACAGAAGGAAGGCGAGGGCCGCCACCAGCGTCCACGTCCAAAGGGTGCGGCGGCGCCCCCGGACAAAGGCCAGCTTCACCATCGCCGCGAGCAGTAGCAACACCACGGGCAGCGACAGCGTGAAGGTGATGAAGCCGTAATGCAGGGGCAGGTTGTACGCAAGCGGAAACGCCAGCAGCGCAGGCACGCGGCTACGCCCACATGCGGCGAGCAACCACGCCGCCGAGAGGGGCAGCCCGGCCACGTACAGGACGATGATCAGCTTGTGCGCCGCAAGCAGCCCGATCACCTTGCCCAACATCGCCAGGGCTAGGAAGTGCGCTGCATACGGTGCCATGCGCAGCCCGCCGTCATAATAGGGTGCGTACGGGGAGCTTGGATCGCCGACCTTCGACAGCAGATCGGCCGCAGCGATGTGGAACGGCAGATCCAGGCCCGGCAGGAGGCGCGTCGCGAACAGCGGGGCCAGGAAGAACGGCAACAGGATCGCGTAGCCGGCCGCGAAGACCCAACCGTCGGACACCCTTCCAGAAAGGAGCCACGCGAGGACGCATCTCGCTCTTCCGGGAGGCGTGAGGTTCGCGGGACGCGGACCCAGCAGCATGTATCGGCCCGATTCCGGGCCCTGCGATTCCTTCATATCGGTGTTCACGGTTGGTCGCGTGCCGGATTGCGTCTTTGACCAGCCCGGGCCGGCAAACATCCGATTTACGCGACCGCCCCTGTATACAACGATTCGCGGCCAAAGCGTGGTATAGACTCCGCCAATTCGCCATGGGCTTGTTCGACATCTTCTCGAAGGAGAAGCGCGAGGAACGCGCGCGCGCGGGAAACATCCAGCGGGCCGTGAACAAGTATTCCCAGACCGGCGACCGCTACAAGGCGATGGAAGCCCTTGCCATCGAGGGATCGGACGAGTCGATCTACGGCCTCTTGCGCCGCTTCGGCATGATGTACGACAAGTCCATCGAGGACGAGCAGGAGAAGGAATGGGTCTTCGACACGCTGGTTAGCAAGGGGGAGGCGGCATTGCCGGCGGTGAAACGCTACCTCGCCTCGGCGGATTCGGTGTCGTGGCCCTTGCGCGTGTTGCAAAAGATCGCGCCAAGCAAAGACGCCGAGCTTGAGGTTGTTGGCGCCGTGCTGGAACGCCACGAGCCTGGCTACGAACGCGACCCGACCAAGAAGATCCAGCTTATCCGCCATATCGGCTTGATGAAGCAAGCGAAGGGACCGGCTCTGGTTGCGCCCTACCTTGGCGACATGGACGAAGGGGTTCGCTTCGCCGCAGTCGAGGCGCTGCTGGCGCTGAAGAACGAGGATGTGGCGCGCGACAAATTGCTGGAGCTGTTCGTTTCCGACAGCGAAGAAAGCCTGCGCCTGCGCATCCGCATCGCCGACGGCTTCGCCGACCTGGGGTGGCTCGTGCAGGGGCATCGCGGCGGCGTGGAGAAGAAACTGCCCGATGGATTCAAACTGGACCGTGAAGGCCACGTCCAAAAACTGAAGAAGCCCGAGTAATGCCGCGACGACAAGATATCAAAACCGTCCTCCTCATCGGCTCCGGTCCCATCGTGATCGGGCAGGCCTGCGAATTCGACTACTCGGGCACGCAAGGTGTGAAAGCCCTGCGCGAGGAGGGATTCAGGGTTGTGCTGGTGAATTCC